>DASZJZ010000213.1:0-4591 GCA_035947555.1 Thermoleophilaceae bacterium
CCGGACTTGCCGATCACGATCCCCGGCCGGGCCGTGTGGATGTTGACCTCGACCTCGTTCTTGTTCTTCTTGATCGTGATCGTCGAGAGGCCCGCGTGGGCGAGCTTGTTCTCGATGTGATCGCGGATCTTGATGTCCTCCAGCAGGTAGTCGGAGAACTCCTTCTCGTTGAACCAGGTCGACTTCCAGTCGTGGATGTAGCCGACCCGTAGCGCCTCGGGATGAACCTTCTGGCCCATGCGGCTACCCCTCTGTGGTCGTCAGTTCGATGGTCATGTGGCTTGTGCGCTTGTTGATGCGCGTGGCCCGGCCGAGCGCCCGCGGGCGGAAGCGCTTGATGGTGGGGCCCTCGTCGACGAAGGCCTTGCGCACCCGCAGCTCGTCGGGTCCGAGCTCGAAGTTCGACTCGGCGTTCGCGACGGCCGAGTTCAGCAGCTTGAGGATGTCCTCGGCGACCGCCCGCGGAGCATGCGTGAGGATGGCCCGCGCCTGCTCGACCTCCTTGCCACGAATGTGATCCATGACGAGGCGAGCCTTGCGGGGCGCGCTGCGAACGTACTTGGACCGGGCGCGAACGACAACATCGCCATCCGGCCGCCGCGGAGCGCGCCGCCGGCCGGGGGAGACCTCGGCGGAGCCGCGCCGCCGGGTGGTCGGAGCAGGAGCAGCCTCGCCCTCGGCGTCCTCGTCGGCTTCGGCTTCCGGCGCCTCGTCCTGGTCCGCCTCCAGTTCCTCCTCGTCAGCCTCGCCGGCAGCGGCTTCGGCCTCGAGCTCGTCCGCCGGCTCTTCGGCGTAGGGCCCCCCGGCCTCCTCGACCTCATCCGCACTCGGCTCGTCGGCAGGCTCCTCCGGCGGAACGACCTCCTCGGCGACGCCCTCATCGGGCGCCTCGGGCGTCTCCGCAGAGTCGTCCTCCTCCAGCCGCGCTACCAGCTCCGCCTTCGTTCCGCTCTTCGGCAGCCCTCGGGCTTCCAGCTCGTCGCGCAGCTCGTCGACCTTCAGCGACTCCCAGCCGCCCTCCGGTGCCTCCTGGCGGTCCGGCGGGGTCATCGCATCCTCACCCTGTCGCTGCCGGCGTGGCCGCGGAACACGCGGGTCGGTGCGAACTCGCCCAGCTTGTGGCCCACCATCGTCTCCGAGATGAACACGGGCACGTGCTTGCGGCCGTCATGCACCGCGATCGTGTGCCCGACCATCTCGGGGAAGATCGTCGACGAGCGCGACCAGGTCTTGATCATCTGCTTGCTGCCCGACTCGTTCATCGCCTCGATGCGCCGCAGGAGGCGCTCCTCGACGTACGGGCCCTTCTTGGACGAACGAGACACGACTACCTCCGACCCTTCTTGCCGCGCCGCCGGCCGCGCACGATGTACCGGTCGGACCCCTTCCTCTTCTTGCGCGTGCGATAGCCGAGCGTCGGCACGCCCCAGGGCGTGACCGGGTGGCCGCCCGGCGTGTGGTGCGCCTCGCCGCCGCCGTGCGGGTGGTCGACCGGGTTCATCGCCACGCCGCGCGTCTGCGGGCGCTTGCCGCGGTGGCGCGAACGGCCCGCCTTGCCCAGCTCGACCAGCTCGTGCTCGGCGTTTCCGAGCACACCGATGGTGGCGCGGCAGTCCGTCTGCACCATCCGCATCTCGCCCGAGGGCAGCCGCAGCGTCGCGTAGTTGCCCTCCTTCGCGACCAGCTGGATCGACGTTCCGGCGCTGCGGCCCATCTGGCCACCGCGGCCCGGCGTGAGCTCCACGTTGTGAACGGTGGTGCCGGTCGGGATGTTCGCCAGCGGAAGGCAGCAGCCCGGCGCGATGTCGGCGTCAGGCCCGGACGTGACGGTGTCGCCAATCTTTAGCCGTCCCGGCGCAAGGATGTAACGCTTCTCGCCGTCGGCGTAGTGAAGCAGCGCGATGTGCGCCGAGCGATTCGGGTCGTACTCGATCGCCGCCACCTTGGCCGGCACGCCGTCCTTGCGGCGCTTGAAGTCGATCTTCCGGTAGCGCCGTTTGGCGCCGCCGCCGCGGTGACGCGACGTCACCCGCCCATGCTTGTTGCGCCCGCCGGACTTCTTGAGTCCCTCGGTCAGCGCCTTCTCGGGCTCGCTCTTGGTGACGGCGTCGTGCTCGAGCCAGGTCGCGAAGCGGCGGCCGGGCGAGGTGGGCTTGTGCTTCTTGATCGGCATCAGCTCGGCCTCCAAGGTCCGCGAAGAGTTCTGATCGGGGGAGTCGTCACGCCTTACGCCTCCTGGCCCTCGAAGAGCTCGATCGAATCGTCCGGGTGCAGCGTCACGACGGCCTTCTTCCACTGGCGCCGCTTCCCGGTGGTCCAGCCACGCCGCTTCGGCTTCGACTTGACCCATGCCGTGCGCACGCCGGTCACCCTCACGCCGAAGATCTCCTCCACCGCCTGACGGACCTGGGTCTTGTTCGCGCCCTCGTGCACGCGGAACGTGTACTTGTTGGCCGCGAGCAGCGCGTAGCTCTTCTCCGAGATCACGGGGCGGACGATCACGTGGCGGGCGTTCACTTGGCCACCGCCTTCTGGGTCAGGCGGCCGAGCGCCGCCTCGGACACGACCAGGCGGTCGCTCCCCACCACGTCCGCCACGCCGACCTGCTCCACGTGCATGACGGTCACGCCGGCGATGTTGCGGAACGACTTGGCGCACGCCTCCTCGCCATCGGCCAGCACCACGAGCACGCTGCCCGAGCCGTCGAACCCGGCAAGCATCGCCGCCGCGGCCTTCGTGGAGGGCGCGTCGAACCCAGTCGGGTCGAGCGCGAAGATCGAGTCCCGCTCGGCATGCAGCGACAGCGCCGCCCGCAGCGCGCGCCGGCGAGCCTTGCGATTCACCTTGAGCGTGTAGCCGCGCGGCTTCGGCCCGAACGCCACGCCGCCGCCGGTGCGCTGAGGCGTGCTCAGGGCCCCCGCGCGTGCCCGCCCGGTGCCCTTCTGGCGCCACGCCTTCGCGCCCGTCATGGCCACCTCGGCACGGGTCTTGGTGGAGGCGGTCCCGCGGCGCCGCGCCGCCAGCTCGGCCCGTACGGCCTCGTGGACGAGCGAACCGTGGAAGCGCTCGCCGAAGACCTCGTCGTCGAGACCCAACGAGCCAGAGCCGTCGATGTATTTGGCGACCGGCACCCTTAGCCCTCGCTCCTGATCTCGACCACGGCCCCTTTGGGCCCGGGCACGGAGCCCCGCACCAGCAGGAGGTTCTCGTCCGGCCGTACGTCGACGACCTCGAGGCCGCGCTGCGTCACGCGCTTGTTCCCCATCTGCCCCGGGCCCTTGATGCCCTTGAACACGCGCGCGGGGTCGGCGGAGGCGCCGATCGAGCCGGGGGCGCGCACGTTGTGCGAGCCGTGGGTGACCGGCCCCCGGTGGAAGTTGTGCCGCTTGATGGTGCCGGCGAAGCCCTTGCCCTTCGAGATGCCGGACACCTTCACGTGCTGACCGGCCTCGAAGACCGAGTCGACCTTCACCTCGGCGCCCACCTCGAGCTCGCCCTCGCCGCCGAACGAGCCCGGCTCGCCGTGGAACTCGCGCAGATGCCGCAAGTTGCCCACGCCGGCCTTCTTCAACAGCCCGCGGTGCGGCTTGTTCAGCCGCTTGTCCGAGACCTCGCCGAAGCCGAGCTGCACGGCGTCGTAGCCGTCGCGCTCGGCCCGGCGGATGCCGGTGACGAAGCACGGGCCGGCCTCGATCACGGTCACGCGCTCGACCCGCCCGTCGTCGGGGCTGAAGACCTGCGTCATGCCGATTTTCCGTCCGAGGAGTCCAGCCATCGCCCTACACCAGCTGGATCTGGATGTCGACGCCCGCCGGCAGATGGTCGAGCCGCTGCAGCGAGTCGACCGTCTTCGGCGTCGGCTGAAGGATGTCGATCAGCCGCTTGTGCGTGCGGATCTCGAAGTGCTCCCGCGAGTCCTTGTCCTTGAACGGCGAGCGGATCACGCAGTAGACGTTCTTCTCGGTGGGCAGCGGCACGGGGCCGGACACGGAGGCGCCGGTGCGAACGGCCGTGTCGACGATCTCCTTGGCGGCCGTCTCGATCGCCGAGTGGTCGTAGGCCTTTAGCCGGATCCTGATCTTGTTCTGCGTGAGAGTCGCCATGGGTTCCCGGGACAGACTTCGGGGGCGGGATCAAGCTTCGATGCCCGCCCCCGAAAAACTCCTGTCTGAGGTCGCTACTCGATGACCTCGGTGACCACCCCCGAGCCGACCGTCCGGCCGCCCTCGCGGATGGCGAAGCGAAGCCCCTCGTCCATCGCGATCGGCTGGATCATCTCGACGGTCATCTCGACGTTGTCGCCCGGCATGACCATCTCGGTGCCCTCGGGGAGGTTCGCCACCCCGGTCACGTCGGTCGTCCGGAAGTAGAACTGCGGCCGGTAGCCGTTGAAGAACGGGGTGTGACGGCCGCCCTCCTCCTTCTTCAGGCAGTACACCTGGGCCTTGAACTTCGTGTGCGGGGTGATCGAGCCCGGCTTGCAGAGCACCTGCCCGCGCTCGATCTCCTCACGGCCGACGCCACGGAGCAGGCACCCGACGTTGTCGCCCGCCTGGCCCTCGTCGAGGATCTTGCGGAACATCTCGACGCC
>DASZJZ010000214.1:0-3454 GCA_035947555.1 Thermoleophilaceae bacterium
CCGTCGGTAGGCTCGCACGCATGCCCGATACAGGCGCGATCCAGCCGCGCGTGCTCGTCGTCGAGGACGAGAGCGAGGTCCGGGCGCGCATCCGCGGTGAGCTCGAGCGGCGCTACGGGGCGGACTACCGCGTCCGCTGCGTTGGCTCGGCGACCGACGCCCTCGCGCGGCTCGGGCGCTGGCGCGAGCTCGGCGATCCCGTGGCGCTCGTGCTCGCCGACCAGTGGATGCCGGACATGACCGGGGAGGACTTCCTGGCCGAGGCGAAGTCGCTCTACCCCGACGCCAAGCGCGCCCTGCTCGTGGACTTCGGCGCCTGGGGCGACCGGGAGACCGCCGACGCGATGCTGCGCGCGATGGCTCGCGGGCGCATGGACTACTACGTGCTGAAGCCGTGGCGGCAGGCGGACGAGTACTTCCATCGCACGATCACGGAGTTCCTGCACGAGTGGCAGCGGGCGAGCTCGGCGTCACCGCAGGAGCTCGCGCTGGTGTGCGAGCGTCGCTCGCCGCGCGCTCACCGGCTGCGTGACCTGCTGGCCCGCAACGGCGTGCCGCACGTGGTCCACGACACCGACTCCCAGGAGGGGCGCCGGCTGCTCGTGGAGGCGGGCCAGGAGGAGACCCGTGACCCCGTCGTGATCCTCATGGGCGGCGGCGGCGTTCTCGTCAACCCGAGCTTCGAGGAGCTGGCCGGCGCGTACGGCGTGAGCACGGCGCTGGACGAGCGATCCGACTTCGACCTGGCCGTGGTGGGCGCCGGGCCGGCCGGCCTGGCCGCGGCGGTGTACGCGGCCTCGGAGGGCCTCACCACGCTCGTGGTCGAGCGGGAGTCGATCGGCGGCCAGGCCGGCTCGAGCTCGCGCATCCGCAACTACCTGGGCTTCGCGCGCGGCGTGAGCGGCTCGGAGCTCGCCCAGCGAGCCTTCCAGCAGGCGTGGATCTTCGGCGCGCGCTTCCTCCACGCCCGCGAGGTCACCGCGCTGCGGCCGAGCGAGGGCCGGCACGTGCTGGCGCTCTCCGACGGCAGCGAGGCCACCGCCACCGCCGTGGTGCTCGCCACCGGCATCACCTACCGGCGGCTGGGCATCCCCGAGCTCGAGGACCTGGTGGGCACGGGTGTCTTCTACGGCGCCTCGGTGTCGGAGGCGCGCGCACACGCCGGACAGGACGTCTACGTGATCGGCGGGGGCAACTCCGCGGGGCAGGCCGCGGTGCACCTCGGCCGCTATGCGCGAAACGTGACCGTGCTGGTGCGGCGCGCCGGGCTCGAGGAGACCATGTCGAGCTACCTCATCGGCGAGATCGACCACGCGGACAACATCCACGTGCGATCGCACACCGAGGTCTGCGGTGGGCGCGGGGAGGGCTCGCTGGAGGCGATCGACCTGCGCGACTGCCGGACCGGCAAGACGGAGACGGTCCCCGCCGCCGCCCTGTTCATCCTGATCGGCACCCAGCCCCACACCTCCTGGCTGCCCGAGACCGTAAGCCGCGACAGTTCGGGCTACCTGCTGAGCGGACCGGACCTGAGCGAGCACGACTGGCCGCTCGAGCGCCAGCCGCTGATGCTCGAGACGAGCCTGCCGGGCGTGTTCGCCGTGGGCGACGCGCGTCACGGCTCGACCAAGCGGGTGGCCTCGGCCGTGGGCGAGGGGTCCGTGGTGATCGAGCAGGTGCACCAGCTGCTCGCGGGGGCGGAGAGTCCGGTGCGGGTGAGCGGCTGAGGGCGGCCGCTCAGGGCTGCAGCCCGCTCAACTCGTCGAGCCTGCGGTGCACGAGCGCGGCCGCCATCGCTCCCTCTCCCACCGCCCCGGCCACTCGCTTGGTCGAGCCGTGGCGGGCGTCGCCGGCCACGAACAGGCCGGGCGCCGAGGTCTCGAGCGCCAGCGGATCGCGGGCCAGCGGCCAGCCGGGCGGGCGGCGGCCCGCGTCCAGCAGGTCGGGGCCGGTGAGCACGAAGCCCGCCGCGTCGGTGGCCACGCCGCTGTCGGCCGCCCAGCCGGTGCGGGGCACGCCTCCCAGGCACAGGAACAGCGCCGTCACCGGCAATCGCTCGGGCGCCCCGTCGGGCCCCTTCACCGTGACCCCCGACAGCCGATCGCCGTCCGCCTCCACCGCCTCGACCTCGGTTCGAAGCCGCACGTCGATCCGCGGGTTCGCCTCGATGCGCTCCACGAGGTACGCGGACATCGACTTCCCGAGTGAGTCGCCGCGCACGAGCATGATCACCCGGGCCGCCTTCTCCGCTAGGTGCATCACCGCCTGGCCGGCGGAGTTGCCGGCGCCCACCACCGCCACGTCGTCGCCGCCGCACTGCGCCGCCTCACTGCGGCCGGCGCCGTAGTAGACCCCGCGCTCGAGCAGATCCTCGATCCCGTCCACGTCGAGCCGCCGCCAGACCATCCCGGGCGCGGCCACCACCACCGGTGCCTCGATCTCGTAGCCGCCCTCCAGCCGGATGCGGAACGCGCCGGGCAGGAGCTCGCTCCCGGTGACGCCCCGCAGGAAGACGAGCTCGGCCCCGAACCCCTCGGCCTGCCGGCCGGCCAGGCGGGCCAGCTCGGCGCCGCCGATGCCTCCCGGGAAGCCGAAGAAGTTCTCGATCGACGACGTGTGCGACGCCTGCCCGCCCGGCACGTCGCGCTCGATCACGAGCGTCGAGAGGCCGTCGGAGGCCGCATACACCGCGGCCGCGAGCCCGGCCGGGCCGGCGCCGACAACCGCGAGGTCGTAGGCCGTTCGTGACGGCGGGGCCGTGAGGCTCCACTCCTCCACCAGGCGCTCGACCGTCGCCCCGGTCACGCTCTCGTCACGGTCGATCACGACCGGCAGCTCGGCGTCGCCCAGGCCGCGCTCGCCGAGCGTGGCGTCCGACTCCGCCGTCCCTTGCTCGATCCACTCGAACGGCTGAGCCACCCGGGTGAGCATGTCGCGCAGACGGTGGTGCTCCGGCTCGAGCCGGCGGCCGACGACGGTGAGCGTGGGACGCAGCGAGCTCATCCCGGTGGATGATGATCGATGCCGCCCGGACGGCGGTTTGGCGAAGCCTCACCAAGCCCTTACCGGCGCTGTACCAGCGCCTTGCAAGCGCCCGCCTACCTTGCCTCGCTGTCGAACCCGGAGGCACTCAGGTGAAGCGCAGACACGGATTCCTCATTGCAGTCGTCCTCGGCGCCGCGGCAGTGGCGGGCACGTCGGCGATGCTTCAGACCGTCAGCCTCGGCGCCGACGCGAGCTCCGCCACCGAGGAGGAGATCGCGAAGGCCGACATGAGGCTCGACCGCCAGGAGGCGCGGATCCAGCGAGCCTCAAAGCGGCGCCCGCCGAAGCTGCCGGCCGTCCCCACCGCCGGGAGTGGCGCGGGCGCCCCCGCCGCGGGCTCGGCGGCCCCTGCCGGCGCCGCCGATGCCTCCCGGGAAGCCGAAGAAGTTCTCGATCGACGACGTGTGCG
>DASZJZ010000215.1:0-8903 GCA_035947555.1 Thermoleophilaceae bacterium
GCCGACCAGTCGCGCACGATCCGGATCCCCGTGCACATGGTGGAGCGGATGAACCGGGTGGCGCGCGCGCGGCGGATGCTGATGCAGAAGCACAACCGCGAGCCGACGCCGGAGGAGATCGGCGAGCTCGTGGAGATGACGCCGAAGAAGGTGGAGGAGATCCTGAAGCTGGGCCAGGAGCCGGTCTCCCTGGAGGCGCCGGTGGGAGGCGAGGACGGAGACGCCTCGCTGGGCGACTTCATCGAGGACAACGCCGGCGACCGCCCGCTCGAGGTGGTGGCGAACCGGATCAGGGACGCGGACCTCCTGAAGGTCCTGGATTCGCTGCCCTGGCGAGAACGCCGCGTAATCGAGCTGCGCTACGGCCTCGGCGACAAGGGCCCGATGACCCTCGAGGACATCGGCCACGAGGTGGGCGTGACCCGCGAACGGGTGCGCCAGATCGAATCCAAAACGCTGGCGATGCTGAAGTCGTCAGGCGGCGCGGACAGGCTCGCGGGGACAGCGGACGAAGCGTGATCTTCCGTCCGGCACACGAACTAGTGTTCGTGTCGTGGAGGAGGCGCTGCCGAAGTACGCCGAACGGGTTTGCCAGACCCATGGCCGCACCGAGTTCGTTCTAGAGGGCCGCGGCTACTACCGCTGCAAGCGGTGTCGCATGCAGCGGGTGATGGACTGGCGGCGGCGGGCGAAGTTGCTACTGATCGCCGAGGCGGGCGGTTGCTGCCAGATCTGCGGATACGACCGCTGTACTGGAGCGCTGCACTTCCACCACGTCGATCCGACTCAGAAAGAGTTCGGGATCGCCAGACGCGGGTTCACCCGGTCGATCCCGAAGATGCGAGCCGAGGCCGCGAAGTGCGTCCTATTGTGCTCCAACTGCCACGCCGAGGTCGAGGCGGGAGTCGCTACGCTTCCACATGTCGAGGCGGCGTAGACCTCCTAAAGCGACGGTTGGCTGTACCCCATTCCGGGGTGGCGCAATGGGCAGCGCGGCGGATTGTTAATCCGTAGGTTGTGGGTTCGAGTCCCACCCCCGGAGCTGGAGCATCGTTGCAAGCGCTCGCCGGGCGTCGTCTGAGGGCCGCCCGTGGACTTCACACGGAGCGCTGATCTTTTGGACCGGTCGACAACACTGCCCATCCGGGGCGCGCGCGGCAGGCACTCGAGCAGCCTGACGCCGCGGTGACCCCCGTCACGCTGCTCGGCGGCGCTTCGGCGGCCCCGGGGCGCTGAGGCACGAGTCCGCATTACTTGCCGTGCATGTGGTCGGCTGGCGCCGGCGCGTCCGATTTGCCAGCAAGCGGGACTCGCACGGACTCGGTGGCGCCACTGGGCCGTCGGGGCCAACCTCGTGCGCCGGTCAGCCGGCATTGCGGCTCCTGACCAGCCGCGCCCATCTCGCTTTACGACTCCCTGCGCGCGCACCCGCACACCGAGCGCGTCGGGTCTTCCAACCGAGCTGGCGCCTCGGCCCTGGGGACGAAGCACCGTCCGTACCCCTCGGGCCGCGGCGCGGCCGCAGACTACCCGTCCTGACCCCTCTGGCAGCCCGCCGAAGTTGCACGTGGCGCTGTAACCGGGCCGGCATCTCGGATGGTCGGTTCTAGGGCAGGCGGGCTGTTGCCCTTGTTCCCAGTGCGGCTGCGGCCATCAGCAGGAGGATTCCGCCTGCTGCGAACGCACCCGTGATCTCGCGCTGTTCCTCCTCGGTGGCGACCCTCGAGCCCAGGTCCTCGTAGAGGCCGCTCAGTTCGTCGGCGTCGTCCACCTCGAAGGCGCGTCCCCCTGACAGCTCGGCGATCCGGCGCATCGCTTCGGGGTCGGGGGGCACGGGGATCAGCGAGCCGTCCGGTGTGGTGATCGTGGCCGTTCGTGTGCCCAGTGCGACGGTGTGGATCGGGATGCCTATCCGACCGGCCTGGCGGGCGACCGGGAGCGGGTCGCGGCCGGTGGTGGTCTCGCCGTCGGAGAGCAGCAGGATGGCCGCCGGCGGGCGCTCCTCCTCGGGGCCGTCGTCCACAAGGCCGATTGCCGCGGCCAGGGCGTCGCCCGCGGCGGTGCCGCCGTCGGCGCTCAGGGCGTCGATCAGGTCTTCGATCTCGTCGCGGTCGTCGGTCGGCGCCTCGACGGTGTGCGGGTCGGTGGAGAACGCGACCGCACCGACGCGCGCCTCCTCCGGCAACTCTTCGAGGAAGCTCTGGGCGGCGGCGCGGGCGGCCTCGAGGCGGCTCGGGTCGACGTCCTCGGCGAGCATGGAGCGGGAGACGTCGGTCACGAGGACGATCGAGGCTTGCTCCTTGGGCACCGCGACGGTGGCGTGTGGCCGCGCGAGGGCGAGGGCGAGCATGGCCAGCGACGCCAGGAAGAGCGTGAGGGGCAGGATGCGCCGCCACGACGAGACGCGCGGGATGAGCGGCGCGAGCGTGGCGACGCCCGGGTACCGGACCGCGTACCGACGGGCGCGCCGCCGCGCGAGCGAGTGCGCGAGCAGGGCGAGGGGCACGAGCGCGAGCGCCGCGAGGAAGGCGGGGGAGGCGAAGCTCACGCGAGCCTCCGGCCCAGCTGCCGTGCCCATGCGCCTGAGGTCGACAGGACCACATGCTCCGCTCCGGCTCGGCGCAGCGCTGCGGCGACCTCCGCGCGCTCGGATCGGGCGGCGTGGGTGAACCGCTCGCGGAGGCGGCGGTCGCGGGTGTCCACCTCGATGCGGGCGCCCGTCTCCGGGTCGACCATCGCCAGGCGTCCCACGTCCGGCAGCTCCTCCTCGCGTGGGTCGCGCACCTCGACCGCGAGCACCGTGTGGCGCGCTCCCAGCGCGGCGAGAGGGCGCGCCCATTCCGGCGGTCCCCCGAAGTCCGAGATCACCACGATCAGGCTCCGGGTCTGGGCTAGGCGGCCGATCTTGGCGACCGTCGGGGTGAGCGGCTCTCCGCCCGCGCCGTCGGGCGCCACGCCCTCACCGAGCGCCCGGCGAAGCCCGATCCGGGCGCCCCGGCCGCCGCGCGGCGGCAGCAGCAGGGACGCCTCGGCGCCGAACGTGATCAGGCCCACCCTCCCGCCGCGCCGTATGGCGAGCGCGCCGAGCACGTCCACGACGCCCTCGGCCACGTCGCTCTTGAGTCGGTCGGCGGTGCCGAATGCCATCGAGGGGGAGAGGTCCACCGCGAGCCACGTGGTGAGGAGCCGTTCCGGCACCTGTTGGCGCACGTGGGGTATGCCGGTGCGGGCGGTGGCGGCGGGGTCGAGCTGGCGGACGTCGTCGCCGGGCTGATACGGGCGAAGCTGCGCGAGCTCGGTGCCCGAGCCGACCCCGGCGGCGCGGTGCTCGCCCGCGATGACGCCGCCCGCCCAGCGCACGAAGGCGAGGTCGAGCACCTCGACGAGAGCACCCGGAACGGGGCCTGGCCCCTGGCGTCCAGGGGGTGGGCGAAGCGCCGCGGACCTCGCGGAGGAGCGGCGCGAGCGGCGGCGCGCGCGCCGGGGCTCCACCGCCGCGACGGCCGGCGTCACGCCGCCGCGGCCTCCGGGCCGATCACCCGTCGGTCGGGCTCGGGCACGGCCTCCATGATCTTCTCGAGCAGGTCGTCGGGGCGCGTGCCCTCGCTGAGTCCCTCGTAGCTCAGCACGAGCCGGTGGCGGAGGACCTCGGGGGCGAGGTCGCGCACGTCGCTCGCCAGCACGTGCCGCCGGCCGCGCAGCAGGGCCAGGGAGCGCGCCGCCTGAACCAGCCCGATCGGCCCGCGCGGCGAGGCTCCGTAGCTCAGCAGCGCCTCGACGTCGGGCAGCCCGTAGCGCCCGGGCCGGCGGGTGGCGTCCGCGAGCGCGACGGCGTAGTCGACCACCTCGCGGTCCACCATCACCTGCGCGGCGGCCTCGCGGAAGCGCATCAGGTCGGCGATCGACAGCCGCTCCTGCACTTCTGCGGCCGGGTCGAGCGAGCGGGTGACCACCGAGGCCTCGTCGCCGGGCGACGGGTAGTCGACGAGGATCTTCATCAGGAAGCGGTCCACCTGCGCCTCCGGCAGCGGATAGGTGCCCTCCGACTCGATGGGGTTCTGCGTGGCCAGGACGAGGAAGGGGAGCGGCACCAGGAAGGTGTCGCCCCCGATCGTGACCTGCTGCTCCTGCATCACTTCGAGCAGCGCGGACTGGACCTTGGCGGGAGCGCGGTTGATCTCGTCGGCGAGGAGGAAGTTGGCGAACACCGGGCCGAGCTCGGTGTCGAAGCGGCCGGTGTCGGGGCGGTAGACGCGCGTGCCGACCAGGTCCGACGGGACCAGGTCCGGCGTGAACTGGATGCGGCTGAAGGTGCCGCCGACCACCGAGGCCAGCGTCTTGATCGTCAGCGTCTTCGCCAGTCCGGGCACGCCCTCGAGCAGCACGTGGCCGCCGGTGAGGAGCGCGACCATGACGCGCTCGAGCATGGCGTCTTGCCCGATGATCACGCGCTTGATCTCGAAGAGGGCGTTCTCGAGGGCCTCCCGGGGTTCCTCGTGCGGATGGGTGTCGGTCATGCGCGCCACGCTACGGGGGGTGAGGTCACCGGGAGATAACGACGGGGCGGAGTGTGAGCCCGCGTTACTCTCAACTCAGTGCGCGTTCTCGTCGCCGAAGACGAACGCAGGGTCGCCGATGCGGTAGCCCGCGGGCTTCGCCGTGAGGGCATGGCCGTGGACGTGGCGTACGACGGCGCCGCTGCGCTCGACAAGGCGCGCCTCAACGGATACGACGTCGTGGTGCTCGACCGCGACCTGCCTGTCGTGCACGGCGACGACGTCTGCCGCACCCTGCGCAGCGAGGACCACCACAGCCGCGTGCTGATGCTCACCGCGGCGGCCGGCACGGAGGAGCTGGTGGACGGTCTCTCGCTCGGCGCCGACGACTACATGGCCAAGCCGTTCGCCTTCGACGAGCTGGTGGCGCGGCTGCATGCACTCGCGCGGCGCGCCAACCCGCCGCTGCCGCCCACCCTGCGCGCCGGCGATCTGGAGCTCGACCCCGCCCGCCACACCGTGGAGCGGGCCGGCCGGCCGGTGGAGCTGACCCCGAAGGAGTTCGCCGTGCTCGAGGCGCTGATGGCCGCGGGCGGCAAGGTGGTGTCGAACGACGAGCTCGTGGCGCGTGTATGGGACGAGAACGCCGACCCGTTCACCAACTCGGTGCGCATGACGGTTCTCCGGCTGCGCCGGAAGCTCGGCTCGCCGCCCGTGATCGAGACCGTGAAGGGGGTCGGCTACCGGGTGTGAGGCGGCCACGGCCGACCATCCGGGCGCGCCTGACGGCGCTCTACGCCACGCTGGTGGCTCTCTCCACCGGCGCCCTTCTCGCGGTGAGCTACTGGCTGCTCGGCCGCCACTTCGACCGCACCCTGCCCGAGCCGCTCGCCAAGGACGCGCTCGAGGAGGTTGCGCTCCAGTACGCGATCGCCTTCGCGGGCGTGCTGCTGGTTGCGGCCGCGGTGGGGTGGCTCGTCGCGGCGCGGGTGCTCGCGCCGCTGAAGCGCATCAGCGGGACCGCGCGGCGCGTGTCGGAGGAGCGGCTCGGCGAGCGCATCCCGGTGGGCGGGCCCCAGGATGAGCTGCGCGAGCTGGGGGAGACGCTGAACTCGATGCTCGACCGGCTCGCGGCGTCGTTCGACGCGCAGCGGCGGTTCGTGGCGAACGCGAGCCACGAGCTTCGCAGCCCGCTCACCGTGATCCGCTCGGAGGCCGAGGTCGCGCTCGCCAACCCGGAGCCGGACCTCGACGAGATGCGCGCGATGGCCGAGTCGGTTGTGCACGCGAGCCGGCGCACCGAGGCGCTGCTGGCGAGCCTCCTGATCCTCGCACGGAGCCAGCGCGGTTTGCTGCGGAGTGAGCCGGTGGACCTGGCCGCGGTGGTGGAGTCGGCGGTGGCGGGCGCCGGGAGAGCAGCGGAGGACGAGGGGGTGAAGCTGCGGACCGCGCTGGAGGCGGTCACCGTGGACGGCGACGCGGCTCTCTTGGAGCGGCTGGCGGCCAACCTGATCGAGAACGGCGTGCGCTACAACCGGCCGGGCGGGTTCGTCGACGTAGGGGTCAGACCCCTTGAGTCGACCCCGCTCAAGGGGTCTGACCCCTGTGCGGAGCTGCGGGTGGAGAACAGCGGCCCGCCGGTCCACAGCGAAGCGGCCGACCGGCTGGCCGAGCCGTTCGAGCGACTGCAGAGAGAGGCCGATGCCCGCGGAGCGGGCCTCGGCCTCTCGATCGTCCGCGCCGTCAGCGAAGCCCACCGCGGCTCGCTGACGATCGAGCCGCGCGCCGAGGGCGGCCTGGTGGTGTCGGTGCGGCTGCCGCGCGCCGCGGCGGCCGGGGAGGCTAGAGCTGGCTCCGCTCGTACGAACGGTGCCGCTCGGGCTTCGGACAGTCCCGCTTCTTCGGTGTCTCGTCCCTGACCTGCTTCACGACAGGGCGGTCGGCGGCGTCCGCGAGCTTGGCGTCCACCTGTGTGAGGCCGTGAACGCCCGTGCCGAACAGCGCCACGCCGGCGGCTGCGATCGTCCCGATGGCGGCGGCCCTCACGAGTGGGGACATTAGCGGGCCAGAGCCGAGGCGATCACCGCATCCTCCCAGGCCATGCCGGTGCTCTTGAAGAGGCGCGGGCGGCCGGTTGCCGCGGCGGCCTCGCCTCGGACGAGCTCGGCGAGCGTCACGAGCTCGTCCTCCGAGGTCGCGCCGGCCCCGATCGCCAGGATGACGTCGCCGGCCTCCCTCAACGCGGACGCCCGCGACTCGACCACGACCGTGGCGCGGCGCGCCAGGGCGTCGTCGGTCTCTCGGGCCGCCGGCTCATGGGAGCCGATCGCCACCACGGCCGCGTGGTCCGCCACCAAGGCGCCGTCGAAGAGGGGCTCCCGGGCCGTCGTGCAGCAGCAGATGACGTCGGCGCCCGCGACGAGGTCGCTCAGGTCCCCGTGCGCGCGGCCGACCATGTCCACGCGGTCGATCGGCCGGACGGCCCGCATGGCCTCGACGTGGGCATTCGCCTGCGGGCCGCGGCCGAACACGAGTAGGCGCCGGGCGTCCGGCACGGCGAGGTGGCGGACGGCGAGCGCGGAGACCGCGGCGGTGCGGACGTTCGTGAGGGCGATCCCGTCGACCACGGCGGCGGGCGCGAGCGTCTCGCCATCGAAGACGACGCATACGCCTTGGATGCGCGGCTCGCCGCCGACGGTGACGAGCTTCACGACCGGGTCGCGCGCCGCGCCGGACGGCATCAGGAGGAGCTCGCCGCCGTCGAGCTCGAGTGCGGTACGCGCAGGGTCGGCCTCGGGGTCGAGTCCGGCGAGGAGGGCCGCCTCGAGCGCGTCGACCGCCTCCAATGGGCGCAGGCGCTGCGCGACATCGGCCGCGTCGAGGAAGGGCAGGCTCATCGTGGCGGCTCGAAGGACGAGAGGCTCATCGGGGCGCTCCCGGTGGCGCCGCGCTCACCGCCTCCATATGCAGGCGGGCTCATCGCAGCACGAAGCCCGTTCCCAGCGGGTCGCGGGGGTCGAGCACGAAGCGGTGCTCGCCCGTGCGGAACGCCGTTCCCTCCACTTCGGTGAGCAAGCCGTCCGGCGCGTCTCCGATCGCCCGCGCGTGAAAGGTCGTACCGGCGATCGAGTCGTTGCGCCACGTCTGGCCGGCGGCGAGCACGCCGTCGTCCACCAGCAGCGCCGTCCGCGCCGACGTCGCAGACCCGGTGGGCGACCGGTCCACCTCCCCGTCCGCGAAGATCGCCACATTGCGGTGATGGAGCGGGCCGAGCTCCTCGTAGATCACCGTGCCGTAGATGCCGGACAGCCGCTCGTCACTCGGGTGGCGCGCGACCTCGCTCCCCTCGAGCGCCCGCTTGACCTCCCGGCCGGCCGCGATCAGCTCGGCGAGGTCACCCGGCGCCACCCCCAGCCCGAGGCGACCAGCGGGGACGAACGCGTAGAAGGCGCCGCCGAAGGCCACGTCGACCTCCACCTCGCCCGCGTGGACGCCGCGCGCCACCACGAAAGAGGGGACGTTGCGGAACGCGACGGCCTCGACCGCTCCGCGCCAGCGCCGTACCCGGGCGACCACCCGGCCGGACGGAACGTCGATGGTCACGTCCACGTCGCCGTCGGCCGGCGCCGCCACGCGCCCGCACTCCACCGCCCAAGCCCCGAGCGCGATCGTGCCGTGCCCGCACGCCGTGGAGTAGCCGTCCTTGTGCCAGAACAGCACGCCGAGGTCGGCGCCATCATCGTCGGGCGGCACGAGGAAGCCGCCGTACATGTCGGCATGCCCGCGCGGCTCGTGGCAGAGGAGCCGGCGCACGCGGTCGACCTCCTCCGACCGGGCGGCGTGCTCGCGCCGCTCGGCGACGGTCGCGCCCGGCACCTCCACAACTCCCTCCTCGACGATCCGAAACGGCTCCCCGGCCGTGTGGTAGTCGGTGGCCGCGATCTCCACGGACGCAGTCTCGCCGCTCAGCTGACGATGCGCAGCGCGGTGCAGGAGGGGTTCTGTGAAATCAGGGCAGGCGGCCGAACCAGCGCAGCGACAGCGCTCCGCCCAGCAGCAGGAAGGCGGCCGCTCCTCCCACGAAGGCGGCCGTCACCTCGCGGCGTTCCTCGCGGGTCGCCACCTGCGAGCCGAGCCGCTCGTAGACCGTGGCGAGCTCGTCGCCGGCGTTGGCGCTGAAGGTTCGGGCTCCGCTGATCGTGGCCACGCGGCGCATCGTCTCGCGGTCCGGCGGCACCGACCTGGTCACCGTGGAGCCGTCGCGAGCCTCGACCTCGATCGTCCCGCTGTCCGTCCCGAACGCCACCGTGTAGATCGGGATGCGCAGGCGCGCCGCCTCGCGTGCCACGCCCAGCGGGTTGCGGCCGTGGGTCGAGGTGCCGTCGGAGAGGAGGATCACCGCCGCGG
>DASZJZ010000216.1:0-6557 GCA_035947555.1 Thermoleophilaceae bacterium
GCGATGATCAGCTTCAGGTCCTCGGCCGACGAGACCTCCTCGAACTCCGCGCGCGGGTCCACGCCGAGCACACGCAGCATCGCGTTCGAGGCGGTGTTGAGCAGCCAGATCAGCGGGTTGAAGACGGAGCGGAAGAGCTGCAGGCCACCGGCAGTGCGCCGCGCGATGGCCTCGGGGTGCACGATCGAGTAGATCTTCGGCACCTGCTCGCCCACCGTGATGTGGAGCGCGGTGGTGATCAGGTAGGCGAAGGTGATCGCGATCGCGACTGCCACGCCGTGGCTGACCACGCCGCCGAGCGGGTCCTCGAGCAGGCTCGCGATCGCCGGCTCGCCCATGAAGCCGATGCCGAGCGAGGCCATGGTGATGCCGAGCTGGCAGGCCGACAGGTACTCGTCGATGCGGTCGATCTGCTTCAGCGCGAGCGTGGCGCCGCGCGCGCCCTGGTCGCGCAAAGCCTCGAGGCGCGACTCTCGCGCGCGAACGAGGGCGAACTCGGCCGCGACGAAGAAGCCGTTGGCTGCCACCAGCACGGCGACTCCGAAGAGGAGGAGGAGCTCGGTCATCTCAGACCGAGCGCCCTATGCGAGTGCTACTTCGAGGATCGTCGTCGTCGCTCATCGGCGGACGAGGCCGAGAGTAGCATCGGTTCAGGCCAATCCGTCGATCCTGCGGGCCAGCTCGAAGTCGTTCTCGGTGAGCCCGCCCTCGGAGTGCGTGGTGATCGAGACCGTGACCTTGTTCCACGAGATCTCGAGGTCCGGGTGGTGGTTCATCTCCTCCGGCGTTCCTGGATCTCCTCGTCGCTCAGACGTGCCATCCTCGTCTCCGTGCGAATCGCTTCACTCGTTCCCTCCGCCACCGAGATGCTCTTCGCCCTCGGCCTCGGCGACCGCGTAGTCGCGGTCACCCACGAGTGTGACTACCCGCCCGGCGTCGAACAACTCCCCCACCTCACGCGCAGCGTGATCCCGGAGAACCTCGACGCGGCCGAGATCGACGCCGCCGTGCGCGACCGCACGAGCCGCGGCGAGGCGCTGTACGAGCTCGACGCCGACGCGCTCGCCGAGCTCGACGTGGACCTGATCGTGACCCAGGCCGTGTGCGAGGTCTGCGCCGTCTCCTTCGACGACGTGCGCGCCGTTGCCGAGCGGCTGCCCACCCAGCCGGAGGTGATCTCGCTCGACCCCTCGACGCTCGGTGAGGTGCTCGCGGACATCCCGCGGCTCGCGGAGGCCGCCGGCGTGCCCGAGGCGGGTGAGCGCCTGGCCGAGGAGCTCGGCGAGCGGCTCGAGGCGGTCGAGCGCGCGGTCGAGGGCGCCACGCGTCCGCGCGTGGCCGCGCTGGAGTGGCTCGACCCGGTCTTCGTCGGCGGCCACTGGGTCCCGCAGATGATCGAGCTGGCCGGCGGGGAGGACGTGCTGGGCATGCCGGGCGAGAAGTCGCGCACTGCGGACTGGTCGGAGGTCGAGGCGGTCGCGCCCGAGGTAGTGGTGTCGATGCCGTGCGGCTACTACGCCGAGCAGGCCGCCGCCGAGACGGTGCGCTGGCGCCGGCATCTGGACCTGCTGGGAGCGCGAGTGATCGCCGTGGACGCCGCCGCCTACTTCTCGCGCCCCGGGCCGCGGCTCGTGGACGGCGTCGAGCTGCTCGGCCACCTGCTGCACCCGGAGCTCGTGCCGGCGCCCCCGTCACGGCGTTCGATCGAGCTGGATCTCAGAAAGGTGGGGCCGGCGGCTCGAGCGTGAGCGAGCCGGCCACCGCGGCCGCACCGAGCGCCACGCAGACGAGCACCGCGGCCGCCTCCGGGATGCGCATGCGCTGGCGCAGCTCGACGAGCACGAGCGCGCAGACCGCGCCGCCGATCAGGCCGCCGATGTGCCCGCCCCAGGAGATGTTCAGCCCGGGCAGGAACGAGATGACGAGGTTGAGGATGATCCAGAAGCCGAGGCCGCTCTCCATGATGTTGAGCCCGCGGTTCCACATCACCACGGCGGTCCCGCCCATCAACCCGAAGACCGCGCCGGAGGCGCCGACCGTCTGGAACACGTCCTCCTGCAGCAGCGCGCCGAACGAGCCGGTCAGCAGCGCGACGAAGTAGATGATCCCGAACCGCAGCGTGCCGACGGCCGGCTCGAGGATCGTGCCGAGGATGTAGAGCCCGAACATGTTCAGCAGGAGGTGGAACACGCCGTCGTGCAGGAAGCCGGCGGTCACGAGCCGCCAGTACTCGCCGTCTTGGATCGCCGCCCGTGAGAGGGCGCCCTCGTCGGTCAGCGTGTTGGAGCCGGTCCCGATCCCGCCGCCGCCGAACACCTCGCCGAGGTACGCCACGACGCAGATCCCGATCAGCACATAGGTCAGGCGCGGCTCGCTGGTCATCGAGCGCATCGTGCGCACCTGGGTGCGCTGGCGCGCGCACTCGGGGCAGCGCATGCCGACCGGCGTGGAGGTCATGCAGTCGGGGCAGATCGGCCGCTCGCAGTTCGAGCAGCGCACCCCCGTCTCGCGGTTCGGGTGGCGGTAGCAGACCTCCACGGCTTGAAAGCTATCTGGAGCCGCAGGGACAACCGGCTCAGCCGCGAATCCCCTGACGATGGAGACCCGCTCGCCGGCTCAGCTGTTCGCCTTGGTGATCGGCGCCACGCTCGTGGTGGCCGGCATCGGGGGTTTCTTCTACAACGCGAGCTTCGGCAGCGGCGACGGCACCGAGCGCGACGCCGTGCTCGGCATCCTCGACGTTAACGGCTGGCACAACCTCGTGCACATCCTGAGCGGGGCGGTCGGGCTGGCGGTGTCCGGCGCCTACGACGGGTCGCGGCTGTACGCGCTCGGCTTCGGCGTGATCTACCTGGTGGTGGCGGCGCTCGGCTTCGCCGCCGGAGACGGGGACGAGATCTTCAACCTGATCCCGGTGAACACCGAGGACAACGTGCTTCACCTGCTGATCGGGTTCGCGGGGGTGGGCGCCGGGCTGCTCACGCCGGCTGCGCCGGCGCCCAGCACGGCCGCCTGACGCCGCCGCGGCTCAGCGGTGCAGGCGCTTCTCGAGGTCCCCGGCGACGTCGCGGATGCTGCGCTCGAGCGCCTTCAGGCCACTCCCCTGCCGCTTCTTGTGCTGCTGACGCGCGCGCACCAGCACGAGGCCGCCCGCCGCCAGTCCGCCGACCACCACCGCCGCCGCGGGGCGCACCCAGTTGCGCGGGTCGCCCATCGCCGACAGCTCCCAGTCGGCCAGCTCCTCGGCGGCCGCCTCGGTCAGCTCGGAGAGCCCCCGCTCGAGGCGGTCGGACAGCGCCTCGGGCGGCTCCACCGGCGTGAGCGCCAGGCGCAGCAGCCGCTCGACTCGTTCCGCGTCAGTCATCGATCAGTCCCTGCTCGAGCTGCTTGATGGCTCTGTGGATCAACACCTTCGTGGCACCTTCGGAGCGGTCCATCGCCCGGGCGATCTCGCGGTTGTCCATGCCGAGCGCGAAGCGCATGATGAGCGCCTCCCGGCGGTCGTCCGGGAGCTTCGACACGCCCTCGAGCACCTCCTTCACCTCCTCGCGCCCCTCCACCATCTCCTCGGTCCCCCGCGGAGCGGTCAGCACCGCGGCGTCGTCGAGTTGGGTGACCGGCCGGCGGGAGCGGTCGCGGTAGTAGTTGGCGGCGAGGTTGTGGGCAATTCGGATCAGCCATGGGCGCAGCGGCCGGCCGTTCGCCTCGCGCTGGGCACGCTCGAAGTGGCGGTAGGCCTGGAGAAAGGTCTGCTCGGTCAGGTCCTCCGCGTCGTGGTGGTTGCCGATCCGGTAGTAGGCGTACGAGTAGACGTCGCGCAGGTGTGCGCGGTAGAGCTCCGTGAAGTCGCGGTCGAGCCGCTGCTTGTCGGTGGTGCTCTCCACCCATGCGGAGCCTACGGCGTTCAGGCCGCGCGAGTGCGCCTCTTCGGCTTCGCGTGCCTCACGCTCTCGAGCCATTGCTCCGGCGAGGTCTCGCCCTCGAGCACCCGGCGCAGCCCGGTGGTCACCGGCGCGTCGATGCCCTCGCGCTCGAAGGCGTCGGTCAGGAGGGGGACGGTGGCGAGCGACTCGGCGCTCTCTTGCATGGTGCCCCCGGCCATGGCGGTGGCCACGAGGTCGCCCGCGCCCGCCAGGCCGGCGAAGGTCTCGCTGCGCCCGCCGCTTGCCACGGCCAGCTCGTGCACCTCGGAGAAGACGCGGCCTGCGGCGGCGCCTGCCAGGTTGGCGCCACGGGTGGCGGCCGCCGCGCCGGCGAGGGCGGCGGCGTTCTTAGCGGCGGCTGCGAGCTCGGCGCCGGTCACATCGTCGGTGGCCTCCGCTGTCAGGCCGCCGGCGTCGAGCACCTCGGGGAGCTGGCGGCGCAGGTCCGGGTTGCGCGTGGCCACCACCACCGACGCGCCCGCCTCGACGGCCTCGCGCGCGTAAGCCGGACCGGCCAGGCCGGCTACCGCGCGGGCACGCACCCGCTCGGCGACGTAGGCGATCGGGGTGGTGCCGAGCGGCGGCACCAGCCCCTTCGACGCCACCAGCACGGCGCTGCGCTCGCCCACCCGCGCGCCGATCTCCCCCACCGCGGCCGGCAGGCCGCTGCATGGCACGGCAAGCACCACGAGGTCCACGCCGGCGAACTCGATCTCCGGCACCGTCCGGCAGCGGATCGCCTTGTCGAGCCGCACGCCGGGCAGGTACTCCGTGTTCTCGCGCTCGGCGTGGAGCCGCTCGGCCTGGGCGACGGTGCGGCAGCCCAGCTGCACGTCGAGGCCCGCGCGGGCGAGCACCACGGCCAGCGCTGTGCCCATGTGGCCGGCGCCGACCACGGCGGCGGTGCGAAGCGGCGGCAGCCCGCCGAGCCACTCCCATTGCAGGCCGACGCAGGGCCAGATCCGCTCGGTCACCTCACCGGCGAGGAAGGGCGACGGGTCCTCGACGCGCGGGAAGGTGAGCGGCGGCCCGATTCGCACGTGCACCTTGACCGGCCTTATGCGCCACCCGCTGCGCACTCGGTCGGAGCCGGCGACCGCGACCGGCACCACAGGCGCGCCACTCTGCAGCGCCAGCCGGCCCACGCCGCGCTTGGGCCTGCCCAGCGATCCCGCCTGGATGCGCCTGCCCTCGGGAAAGATCACCACGGCCTCGCCGCGCTCCAGCAGTTGCAGCGACGTCTCCACGGACTCCTCGTCCGACTCGCCGCGCCGCACCGGAAACGCGCCCATGCAGTTGAGGAACCAGCCGAGGATCGGGTTCCTGAACAGCTCCTGCTTTGCCATGAAGTAGACGGGCCGGGGGACGCAGCAGCCGATGGCGAACGGGTCGAGGAAGCTGCGGTGGTTGGCGGCGAGCACGAGGCCGCCATCGGGGATGTGTTCGCGGCCGAGCCGGCGGAGGCGGAAGTAGGCGAGGATGCAGGCCTTCACGACCAAGCGGACGGGCCAGTAGACGAAGGAGTTGACGCCGCGGCGCCGCGTTCGCTCGTGGTAGACGCCGAGCGGACGGCGGCGGAACAGACCGGTGTTTGCGTCCTCCGTCACGAGTCCTCCTACCCGACTTCGTGCCCGCCGTTACGCTGGCGGGGACATGGAGCTGCGACGATCGATGGGCGGAGCGGTGGCGGGGGCGGTGGCGGCGGGCGTGTGGGCCGCGCAGCAGCCGCTCGACAAGCGGATCTTCGGGTCCCGCTACGACGACGTGGAGATCCTCGGGAAGCTCGTGGTGCGCGGGTCGGGGTGGCGCGTCGCCGGGCTCGCGATGCACTTCGCGAACGGCGCTACGTTCGGGGCGACGTACGCGCTGCTGCGGCCGTTGGTGCCGTTGCCGCCGGTGGTCACGGGGGCGGCCGCCGGGCTGGCCGAGCACGCCGGCTTCTGGCCCGCGACCTGGCTGATCGATCGCCACCACCCGGCCCGCTCGGAGCTCGAGCCGCTATGGGGCAACCGGCGCGCGTTCGCGCAGGCCATGTGGCGACACCTGCTCTTCGGCCTGGTGCTGGGCGAGCTCGAGCGGCGAGTGAACGCGGCGGACCAGTTCGAGCCGCTGGAGGGGGTACCCGTCTCGTCGAACGGCCACGGCAACATCGAACACGCAGCCGTGGGGGCCGGCGAGTCGTAGGGAGCGCGCGTGTGCGGCTCGCGCTGGCGGCACTGGCGGCGCTCGTTGCCGCAGCGGGCGGCAGCGCCGTGCCCGCCTCCCTCGCGCCCGCGTCCGCCTCCCTCGCGCCCGCGTCCGCTTCCGCTTCCCTCGCGCCCGCTTCGACCGGCGCCCGCGCGACCGCTTCGGGTCCGCCCCTCCCTTCGGCGACCGTGGCCGCCCAGGTCCGCAACTACGACCTCGGGCGGGTCTCGATCCCCACGCCCGGCCCCTTCGGCCCGATCCCCGTCCGGCTTCGCGGAGCGATCGGCGCGCCGCTCACGCCCGGCTCGCATCCGGTGGTGGCCGTGCTGCACGGGCGGAACGAGACCGGCTGTCCCGTCGGCATGCTGGACAGCGACACCTGGCCGTGCTTCCGCCGCGAGAACCGCTACGACCTCGGGCTGCGCCACGTGGTGCGCTCGCTGGCGG
>DASZJZ010000217.1:0-12156 GCA_035947555.1 Thermoleophilaceae bacterium
GCCGGAGCCCGTCATCGCGTGGCACGCCTCCATGTAGATGGCGTCGATGTCGGGACGCTCCTCGCGATCCAGCTTGATGCAGACGAACAGCTCGTTCATCAGCCGCGCCGTCTCCTCGTCCTCGAACGACTCGCGCTCCATGACGTGGCACCAGTGGCAGGCCGAATAGCCGATCGAGAGCAGAATCGGCCGATCGCCTTCACGCGCGCGCGCGAGGGCCTCCTCCCCCCAGGGGTGCCAGTCGACGGGGTTGTCCTTGTGCTGGAGGAGGTACGGGGAGGTCTCGCCTGCAAGCCGGTTGGGCATCTCCCAGTGAGGCTAC
Organism: Thermoleophilaceae bacterium; assembly: GCA_035947555.1. Classification (GTDB taxonomy): domain Bacteria; phylum Actinomycetota; class Thermoleophilia; order Solirubrobacterales; family Thermoleophilaceae; genus JACVRW01. The sequence continues at coordinate 323 of DASZJZ010000217.1, forward strand.
CCGGGTGCCCGTCCGGCACCCCTCTACGCAAATGCCTCTTCCGCGTCTCCGACGCCGCCGAGCTCGCCGAGGCCCTCGCCGCCGCGGTGATCGCCAACCATTCCGCCGCCCACCGCGCGCTCCGGCGGGCTCGCAGCGCGGGCCGGGCGGCGCTGACGGCCGCGCAGGCGAGCGCCGTCATCCGCATGATCGGCGAGCTGGGGGAGGGCGTGGAGCTGGCGCTCACGCCGGGGCTGGCGGCCCGGGACCCCGATCGTGCGCTGGATCTGGCGCTCGAGCTCTCCGAGCGAGTCGCCACGGCCGACTGCCGCCGCCTGATCCTGTTCTTCGACGAGATCCAGGAGGTGGCGTCGGCGCGCCGGCCCTACGGCGATCCCGACGCCGTGACCAACCGCATGCGCGCGGTCTTCCAGCGCGCGACGAGCGTCTCGTACCTGTTCGCGGGCAGGAGCCCGAACCCCTGCGCAGCCGGCCGAGCCGGCTGCTTCGGGCCCCGAGCACGTCGTGCGCGAACTATTCGCGCGTGCCTTCAGCGGCTTCGGCAGCTTCTATGCGCTGCGGCCGATCTCCGAGGAGGCACGAGGCGCGCGGGCGCTGGCGCGTGATCGACCCGCTGCTGAGGCACTACCTCGCTTGGCCGCGCAGCTCGGCACGCCTGATCTTGCCGCTCGGCGTCTTCGGCAGCTCGCTCGCGAAGTCCACCAGGCGCGGGTACTTGTACGGCGCGGTGACCGCCTTCACGTGCTCCTGGATCTCCTTCGCCAGCCCGTCGCTCGGCTCGCGCCCCGGCGCGAGGACCACCACCGCCCGCACCACCTGGCCGCGCGCGTCGTCGGGGGCCGCCACGGCGGCCGCCTCCGCCACGGCGGGGTGGGAGACCAGGGCGGACTCCACCTCGAACGGCCCGATCCGGTAGCCGGCGGAGATGATCACGTCATCGGTTCGGCCCTCGAACCAGAGGTAGCCGTCCTCGTCCTCGCGCACGCGGTCGCCGGTGCGCCAGGGGCGGTCGCGCGACCCGTCGACGAAGAAGGTCGGCACCGTGGCAGGGTCCACCACCAGCTCGCCGCCGTCGATCCAGGCGCGGAAGCCCGGCAGCGGCTTGCCCATCGAGCCCGGCCGGACCGGCGGTCCGATCGGCATCCCGGTGAGGTGGCCGGTTTCGGTCTGGCCGTAGCCGTCGTGCAGCCAGACGCCGGCGGCGTCCGCCCAGGTGCCCACCACGCCGGGGTCGAGCGGCTCGCCGGCGGCCACGGCGTGGCGGAGGGCGGGCAGCGGCCGCAGGCGGGCACGCATCGCTATCGCGCGGTACTCCGTGGGCGTCATGCAGAGCACGTTCACGCGCTCCCGCTCGAGCAGCTCGAGTCGCTCCGCGGGCTCGAAGCGGACCTCGTGCAGGAGCGCGGCCGCGCCGCGCAGCCAGGCCGCCACGAACGCGTTCCGGGCCGACAGCGACCAGCCGCTCGCCGCCGTGCACCAGCACAGGTCGCCGGGGCGGGCGCCGTACCAGTGCTCGGCCTGCACCCGCTGGCCGCCGAGGTAGCGGGCGCCGTGGCGTATCGGCTTCGGGTCGCCGGACGTGCCGGAGGTGAACACGATCAGCGCGGGGTCGTCGGGGCCGAGCTCGGCCGGCGGTGGAGGGCTCGCCGCCTCGAAGAGCCGATCGTCGGGCACGGCGAGGACGGGTCCGTCGAAGCCGGCCTCCTCCACCAGCTGCCGGTTGCGCTCGTGCAGCACGACGGCGCCCGGGTTCGCCTTGGCGATGCGAGCGCGGAGGTCCGCGGGCCGCAGCTGCTCGGTGCAGGGGAGCGCCACGGCGCCGAGGCGCCAGCAGGCGAGCATGGCGTAGACCCACTCGGGCCGGTTGGCGATCAGGGTCATCACCACGTCGCGCTGTCGCACCCCGCGGGCGGCGAGGGCGCCGGCGAGGCGGGCGGAGCGGTCGGCGACCTCGCCAAAGGCGATCTCGCGGCGCTCGCCGTCCCCGGAGAGGGCGACGAGGGCGAGGCGGCTCGGCTCGGCGGCGTCGACGACGTCGCGGGAGAAGTTCACGGGGCGGGCTCGGTCACCGGTCGTCCGGCTCGACCACGCGTGCGCCGGTCACGCTCACGGCGCTCCGGCCGCCGGCCCCGAAGAAGTCCAGCGGTCGCCGCGGCTCAGCCGCTCCAGGCCGAGCCAGGCATAGTCCATCGTCATCTCGACGATCCGCTTGCGCGGGACCTCCTGGTGGTCCGCCCACCAGTTGGCTAGCGACTGCACGGAGCCGACCAGCATCTGGGCGAGCATCTGGATGCCCTCGTCGCGACCGGCCTCGTCCGCGGCGGCGCGCGACCCCGGGTCCTCGGCGATGAGGGCGGCCACGACCTCGGTGACCTCGGCGACGACACGTTCGAGCACGGCGACCATCTCCGAGTCGCCGGCCTCGCGGAACAGCATGCGCCACGCCACGCGGCGCTCCTCGACGAAGCGGTAGAAGGCGTCGAGGCCGGTGGCGAGCCGCGCGGCGCCCATGCTGCCGGCCTCGTCCATGGCGGCCGCGAGCCGCTCGAACAGCTCGCCGGCGTGCTCCTCCAGCAGCTCGGCGTAGAGCTGCTGCTTGGAGGAGAAGTGCTCGTAGATGAGTGCCTTGGAGATGCCGCCCTCCCGCGCGATGTCGTCGATCGACGAGGCGTGGAAGCCGCGCTGGGCGAAGACGGCGAGGGCCGCCTCGAGAATCGCGGCGCGGCGCTCCTCGCCGCTGAGGCGCCTGCGGGTGACGCTCACCGGCGGCGCTCCTCGCGGCCTCCGCGCACGCCGCGCGCCCGCTGCGCAGCGGCGAGGGAGGGGGCTTGTGTGACGTGCATCACAGTGTACTGACTGGACGTTCAGTTAGTTGTGTGCCGGGGAAGTGTGAGGGCGTAAGCCCGAGTTAACGGACGCGGGATGGAGACTTGCACATGGAGACGCTGACCTTCATCGCTCAGGCCGCGGGCGACGAGCCCGCCGGCGGCGCCGCCATCGGCGAGGCCATCGGCGCAACCGCCGGCGCGCTCGTGGTCACCGCGGCGATTGCCGTGCTCATCGCCGGTCACCGCACCGGCCGCATCAAGGTGCTCGCCCGGCTGTCACGCGCAGCGGAGCGCATCTCGGGCCTGCCCGCATGGGCGGCGCTGCCCTCCGCGGTGCTCGGCATCTCGCTGCTCACCGCCGTGCTCGGCATGTACTGGGACATCTCGCTTCACATCGACAACGGCCGCGACGCAGGTCCACTCGCGAACCCGGCGCACTACCTGATCCTGGTCGGCCTCTACGGCGCCCTGCTGGCAGGCGTGCTGAGCGCGGCGCTCACCACCGAGCGTCCGAGCCCCACGGCGATTCCGCTGGGCGCCGGCTGGTGGATCCCGGCCGGAGGCCTGTTGATCGCCGCATGCGGCGCCTTCGCGCTGTCGGGCTTCCCGCTGGACGACGTCTGGCACCGCATCTTCGGTCAGGACGTGACGCTCTGGGGACCGACTCACCTGATGCTGATCGGCGGCGGCTCCCTGGCCGTCCTCGGCGCGATGGCTCTGATGTCGGAGGCCATCGGCGGCCTGGGCCGCGACCCCGACCGCGAGCGCGGGAACATCGTGTTCATGGCGCGGCGCGCCCTGCTCGTGGGCGGCTTTCTCGTGGCGCTCTCGACTTTCCAGGGCGAATTCGACTTCGGCGTGCCGCAGTTCCGCCAGGTGCTCCACCCGATCCTGATCATGCTCGCCGCGGGCATCGGCCTCGTAACCGCGCGGATCTACCTCGGCCGCGGCGGCGCGCTCCTGGCCGTGGCGGGCTTCGTCGCGATCCGCGGGTTCCTCGCGATCATGGTCGGCGGCGTCTGGGACCAGACCACCCCGCACTTCCCGCTCTACCTGGTCGAGGCGCTGCTCGTGGAGGCGGTGTTCGCCCGCGTGCGGGGCCGCTCGCCGGTCGCCACGGGGGCGATCGCCGGCGTGCTCATCGGCACCGTCGGGCTGGCTGCCGAGTGGGGCTGGACGCACATCTGGATGCCGATCCCCTGGGCCGACACGCTGCTCCCCGAGGCCGTGATCGCCGGCTTCCTCACCGCCGTGGCGGCCGGCGCCGTGGGCGGCTTCGTGGGCGCGGCCCTCACCCGGCCCACCGCCGAGGTCGGTGGCACGGGGCTTTCGAGCGCCGAGCGGGGCGTGCGGATGGGCCGCACCTCCCACCGCGCGGCGCTGGCAGCCTTCCTCGCGCTCGTCGTGATCGTGGGCTGGGGCCTGCCGATCTCGTCGGAGGGCCCGCAGCGCGCCCAGGTGACGCTCACGAACGTGAGCCAGGGACCAGAGCGCGAAGTCGACGCCGAGGTGCGGATCGAGCCGGCCGATGGCGCCGAGGATGCGCACTTCCTGAACGTCACCGCCTGGCAGGGCGGCGGGAGCGTGGTGGGCCAGCTCGAGCGCATCGGCGCGGGCCTCTACACGACCAGCGAGCCGATCCCCGTCTACAACGGTTGGAAGGCGCTCGTCCGGCTGCACCGCGACGACGCCCTCCTCGGCGTGCCGATCTACCTCCCCCGGGACGAGGCGATCCCGGCCCCCGAGGTGCCGGCCGAGTCGAGCTTCTCGCGTCCGTTCGTGCGCGACCTCGAGATCCTGCAGCGAGAGCGCAAGGACGACGTGCCGGGCGCGCTGTCCCTGATCGCTTACATCGTGGTCGGGGCCATCGCCGCGGGACTGGCGGCGCTGATCGCCTGGACCCTCATGCGCCTCGAGGGGAGCGCGGAGCGCGGTCCGCGCACACCGCGTGCCATGGGCAGGACTCGCGCGGGCGAACCCGAACTCGTGTGATAACGCACTAGAACCCGCGGGCAACCTCGCCGAAACATCTGCTAGGTTGCCCGCCACGCCGAGTCCGCGCATGCGCGGAGCGGGGGAACCAAGGTGGCGGCAGCCACTGGGGCGAACCTCTCCAGGAGGGGAGGCGCGCGAGCTCTTTCAGCGCGAGCCCGTCAGCTAACCCCGCAGGCGTTCGAAAGAGAATGCCGTCATCCCGTAGCCAAATCACGCTGCTCTGCGCTGCCGTCGCGGTTGCGCTGCTGGTCGTCGCGGCCCTCGCCGGGCCGGCCTCGGGCGCCCGCTCCAAGCGCAGCGGCGGCGCGGCATTCCAGCCGCCGCCCCCGCCGCCCCAGGAGGCGACGCTGGTGGACGGCCGCGTGATCGCGCCGGCGTCGGCGCCGCGCCGCGTGAAGCGCGTGATCGAGGCGGCGAACCGGCTCGTCGAGAAGCCGTACGTCTACGGCGGCGGACACAAGCCGTTCTCGAGCATGCTCGACAGCGGCTACGACTGCTCGGGCGCCGTCTCGTACGCGCTCTACGGCGGCCGCTTCCTGCGCTCGCCGCTTCCCTCGGGGGCGCTGATGAGCTGGGGCGAGGACGGCCCGGGCGAGTGGATCACCGTATACGCCCACGGCGGGCACGCGTACATCGTCGTGGCCGGGCTGCGCTTCGACACCTCGATGCGCGATCCCGACGCGCCGGGCCCCTCGAGCGGGCCGCGCTGGAGCCGGACGCTCCGCGAGTCGGACGCCTTCGTGGCCCGCCACCCCAGCGGCTACTAAGGAGAGCCGGGGGCTCGCGCCCCCGCTGATTGTGGCCGGTCGCCTATCCTTCGGCGCCCCATGGCCGTCGCCGCAAGCCCCTACACAGAGAAGACCGACGACCAGAAGGCCATCACCGAGATGGTCCGGCAGTTCGTCGACAACGAGGTCCTCCCGATCGCGGAGGAGTACGACCACGAGGACAAGTTTCCCGAGGCGGTCGTCGAGCAGATGAAGGAGCTCGGGCTGTTCGGCGTGACCATCCCCGAGGAGTACGGCGGTATGGGGCTGGACCTGACCACCTACGCGATGATCGTGGAGGAGCTGTCGCGGGGCTGGATCTCGGTGTCGGGCATCGTCAACACCCACTTCATCGGCTCCTACCTGCTGATGAAGTTCGGTACCGACGAGCAGAAGCAGGAGTTCCTCCCGCGCATGGCAACCGGCGAGATCAGGGCCGCCTTCTCGCTGTCCGAGCCCGAGTGCGGCTCGGACGTGCAGGGCATCAAGTCGACCGCGAAGAAGCTCGAGGACGGCGACTGGGAGCTCAACGGCCAGAAGATGTGGGTCACCAACGGGCTCATGTCCGGCGTGGTGTTCGTGCTCGTGAAGAGCGACCCGAAGGCGGACCCGCCCTACAAGGGCATGACCTGCTTCATAACGGAGAAGGAGCCCGGTGCCGAGCGCAACGACGGCCTGACGATCCCGCCCAAGATCAAGAAGATGGGCTACAAGGGGGTGGAGTCGACCGAGCTCGTCTACGACGGCTACCGCTGCCCGCCCGACCGCATCCTCGGCGGCGAGGAGAACGGGCTCGGCAAGGGCTTCGGGCAGATGATGGACGCGCTCGAGGTGGGTCGCGTCAACGTCGCCGCTCGGGGCGTCGGGATCGCCCAGCGCGCGCTCGAGCTGGCGCTGCGCTACTCGCAGGAGCGCAAGACGTTCGGAAAGCAGATCGCGAAGCACCAGGCGATCCAGTTCAAGCTCGCCGACATGGCCACCAAGATCGAGGCCGCACGCCTGCTCACGCTCAAGGCGGCGCGTCTCAAGGACGCCGGCCAGCGCTCGGACCTCGAGGCGGGCATGGCGAAGCTGTTCGCCTCCGAGACCGGCAAGGAGGTCGTGGAGGAGGCGTTCCGCATCCACGGCGGCTACGGCTACTCGAAGGAGTACGAGATCGAGCGCCTCTACCGCGACGCGCCGCTGCTCCTGATCGGCGAGGGGACCTCCGAGATCCAGCGGATGGTGATCGGGAAGAAGCTGCTCGAGCGGCACCGGGCCTGATGGCGAGCGGCGACACGCGGTCGCTGATCCGGCAGGCGGTGGAACGCCTCCAGGAGGAGGTGCCCGCGCTCAGGCAGCTGAAGCTCGTGGTACGGCTGGAGCTGCGCGCGCGGGGCACGGACGTGCCGATCTGGCGCGTGGAGGTGCCGGGCCCGCAGATCTCCCGCGACCCGGCCGGCGACGCCCGGGTCGACGTGTCGGTGGCCCGCTCGCACTTCAACGAGCTCGCGACCGACGGACGGCTGCGGCACTGGGCCGACGCCTACGAGCGCGGTCACGTGCGCGTGAGCGGCGACCCGGCGGTGACCAAGCTGCTCGGGAACGTGATCCAGCGCCACCTGGCGCGCAGTCGCACCTGAGCCCGCGCGCGGCGTGGCGCAAAGCTCCACCTGACAGGACCGGGATCTGGGGTTATCCTCTGATTGCACGGAATCTTTCCGGGTAACTTGGTGGGAGGTTTGATGGCTACCTTGGCCGGCGCGTGAGCCCCTCTTGGTGGAGGCTCCTATCGACGTCGCGGCGTGCCCGCCGGCACGTCGGCGATGCGATATGGGCGGCGACCGAGCCGACGCGCGCGACGCTGCGGCGCGCCGTTCGGGCAGGGATGTCCACTCGGATGCCGAGGTGGCCGCTTCCAGCCGGCGTCTCCGGTTGGACTCTGCGGGCGCGCCCGGTCGCGGGCTCGCGCCGCATCGCCCTCGTGGTGCTCGCCGTCTCCCCGTTCGCCATCGCTGCGGGAGCCAGCCTCATGCTTCTGCCGCAGGCGGAGGGCGAGTCGCGGGCGGCACCGGACAGCGGCAACGTTGCAGGGGAACGGGCAGTTGGGGGGACGGAGGCAACACCGGGGCGGGCGGAGGCGCGGCGCTCTGAGGCGCCGCAGCGGCCGCGGACAACGGCGCGTACACCCGCGCTCGCCCCGGCTCCGGCCCTCGCGGCGGGAGCGCCCAGTCCGCCTTCGGCGCCTGAGTCGTCACGATCCGCCGGGGCGGACGAGGCTGAGGAGTCGTCGGACGGCCCGGTGGTGCGGCGTCCGGCGGCACGGCGCCAGGCGGCGAAGTCGCCCGCGGCGCCCAGGCGGACCTTCGAGGCGGACCCCGCACCGGCTCCGCGCGGACGCGGACCGGCAGCGAATGAGCGGCTAGCGCAGCCGAAGCCGGGCCCGCCCGCGCCCGCTCCGCAGCGATCCGCTCCGGCTCCGGCGGCACCGGCGCCCGCTCCCGCCCCGCCGGCACCGGCGGCTCCGCCCCCCCCCACGACGGTCGAGGAGCCGGAGCCTGAAGAGCCCGCGGAACCGGACGAGTCCGATGTAGACGAAGAAGAGGACGACGAGAACGACCGCGGTCGCGGCCGCGGCCGCGACCGGCCGTAGTCAGCGGCCGCTCACGTGTAGCACCCAGACCGTCGCGAGCCGCCCGTCCATGCGTCCGCGCTTGATGCCCGTACCGATCCGGCGGTAGCCGCCGAGGAGAACCGCGCGATGGGACGGGGAGTGCAGCCAGCGCCTCACAGTCCGCCTCGCACCCGCGCGCCAGTTCCGGTGCATCGCGAGCGCCTCGCCCCAGGCGCGCGCCCCCGCCGGCGCGCTCGTGTGGTGGAACGAGTCCCGTTTCATGAGCGCCCGCGCGACTCGGCCGGCTCTACGCGCGAGCGGCGGTGAGTGGCGGAGTGGTCGAAGCCCGTGCCGCTGCCGGGCGTCATTCACCGCCTCCACCATGGAGCGCTCCGCCGCGCGGCCCTTGACGGCGGCCGCCTCGGCCGGAACCAGCACGCTCATCGCAAGACAGACGACAGCGAGTCGCAGAGCCATCTCGTACTCGCTCCTCCGCGGTCAGGGAGCGGGACGCTAGATGTGGCCGCGGACGGATGAGAAGGGGGGCGCCGCACTGTGGGAGCCGGCCGCGAGACGGGCGCCTGGCCGGAGCGGGCGCAGGCCGTACACGCCGCACGTTGTTGACCGAGCCGACATGGACCGCGCCGCCGTCTAGGCTGAGGCGCATGGTCGGCAGGGCGCGCTTTGCTCGGTTCGTTGCCGACCGCCTTGGTATCGACCCAACGACCGCGGCTCGGCTGCTGAAGATCAGCCGTGCTACACACCCGCGTCGGTTCGGCGTGCGGGCCGCCGCCTTCCTTGTCGCGGCCTGGGAGCCACTCGGTCAGCGGCTCCCGCGACGGCTGCGGTTTAGGGCGCTCAACATGCTCCTCGGTCCGATGCTCGCGACCCCCGCGGGCATCAACGCGTACGCCGCCCAGCGATTCGAGGCGGGGCTCGCACGCGACGTTTCGGCGGGACCGTGCGAGAGCTGAGCGGCGATGTCGCGATCGTCGGCTCCGGCATCTCCGGGATGCTCGTGGCCCGCGAGTGCCTGAGGGCCGGGCAGGAGGTGGTGGTGATGGAACGGGGCGGGCGATGGAGCCATCGTCAACAGCTCTCGACCGGTCGCTTCGAGGCGCGGGTCGAGACCGCGACGCACAACCACGAGACGGCACCGGGTTCACCCAAATACCCGTGGGACTACCTGTACGCCGTGGGCGGCTCCTCGTTGCACTGGACCGGACACGCCCCTCGCCTGGCCGCCGAGGACCTGCAGATGCGCACGGCGTACGGAGTGATGGTCGACTGGCCGATCGGCTACGACGGGCTCGAGCCTTTCTTCGAGCGCGCGGAAGTCGCACTGGGGGTCGCGGGGGCGCCCGCCCCGCGTTATGGCCCCGCTGTAGAAGCCCAGCCGGCGCACCCGCTCAGCCCGATGGACCGGCTGCTCGCACCACTTCTCGCCCCCTACCGGCCGTTGCCCCAGGCGCGGCCCAGCGTAGCGGTCGACGAGCGCCCGGCCTGCTGTGGCGCCGCCACCTGCGCGCTCTGTCCGGTCGATAGTCGTTTCAGTGTGCTCAACGGGCTCGGCGATGTGCTCTCAAATCGCGCGCTTCGGTTGGTCACCGAGACGGTTGCGGTCCGCCTCGTCGGAGGACCGGGGGGACGGGCCACCGCGCTCGAGGGCCTGAACGCCCGCCGTGAGCCGGTGCGCGTCACCGCGCGTAGCTTCGTGCTGGCCGCCAGCGGGTTCGAGAACCCGGCGATCCTGTTGCGATCGGGACTCGAGCGGCAGGCCACAGGCCGGTACCTCTACGACCACGCCCACCGGACGCTGTGTGTGCGGGTGAAGCGGCCGGTCGGCGCGGGTGAAGGCCACACGATCGTCACCGGCTGCTCTGAGGCGTTCGCGAGCGGTGCGTTCCGCTCGCACCGCGCCGGAGCGCTGGTCCTGCCTTTCAACCCCGGGATCCCGCTGGGCGGCGTTGCGAGCGACGCCTTCCTCGACGGGCAGCGCGGACCGGCGCTTCGGGAGCACGTGGCCGATCGGTGGCGCCGGACGCTGCCCTTCGACATCCTGCTGGATGACGTGCCGCGACCCGAGCGCCGGGTTAGCCTCTCGCCGCGGCGCGACCGGCTCGGGTTGCCGCTGACTCGTGTCACGTATCCGCCGGCGGGCCGATACGAGGAGGAGGGCTTTGTCGCCCTCCGTGCGGAATTGGAGCAGCGGCTGGCGCCGCTGGGCGTGGAGACGGTTGAGGAGACACCGGCGCCGGCGGGCGGCCACTTGCTCGGAACCTGCAGGATGGGGTCCGGCGCAGACGCCGTAGTCGACTCAGAGCTTCGACACCTCGACGTCGAGAACGTATGGGTGGTCGGCGGCAGCGCCTTCCCCACCTATTCGCCGTGGCACCCCACCCTGACCATCGCGGCCCTCGCAGTCCGGGCGGGCGAGCGACTGGCCGCCGAACTGGAATGACCCGGTGCGGGCGCCGGCCTCAGCGGAAGGACCCGGGCTGCACGCGTAGCGACTCGGCGGTACGGGAGAAGCCATGGCCCGGGCACGGGCTGCCCTCGAACACATAGACGCGATCTTCGATGACGGCCGCCGCGAAGCCATGTCGCGGCTGGCTCATGTCGGGCAGCCGCACCCAGCGCTCCTCGCTCGGGTCATAGGCCCACACGGCCGGCGTGACGTACCCGCCGCCGTCCTGCGCGCCTATCTCGTCGTCGCCTCCGAGCGCGATCACACGGCCACCGGCCGCTACCACCCGGAGGTCTCCGACTCCGAGCGGCAGCGGGGCGAGCCGCTCCCACCGGTTGGCGCGCGGATCGAACCGCTCGACGCTCGACATCGTGTAGTCGCCGGTGCGCCGCCCGCCGGCGACGTAGAGCCGGCCGTCGAGCGCGGCCGCGCCGGCGTGGTGCCGGGGAGTGGGAATCGGGGCAGCGGATGACCAGCGTTCCGAGGCGATGTCGAAGACCTCGACGGTGCGGGTCGGCGGTTGGTCCTCGGGGAACGGGTTGGGTCCGCCCGCGACCGCGTAGATGCGCCCGCCGATCACGCCGCCGGTGAGCCCGCCACGCGCCCGTGCCATGGACGGAAGCTCCCGCCAACGGCGCTGCGAGAGGTCATAACGCCAGGCGCGGTTGGTCGGTTCTCCGGCCACCTCGCCTTCTCGCGGGGCGAGGAACCCGCCAATCACGTAGACGGCGTCGCCGTGGGCCACGACGAGCGAGTGGTCCACGGCCACCGGCAGTCGCGTCTCCCGCCGGTAGCGGCCGGTGCGTGGATCGAAGGTGAGGACAACGCGGCTGGGCGGCTGTCCCGCCGTGGTGAAGGCCACGCCGCCGACGGCCGTGCCCGCCATCTCGGTACGCGCCAGCGGCGAGGGCGGTTCCGGCCGCCACTCTCCCGGCGGCGGAGGGGGCATGGCCGGCGAGAGCACCGCACTCTGGCGCGGAGTGCAGGCGCTCAACTCGGGCGGGTTCGCCAGCCCGAGCCACTCCCGCACGTTCGGACCGGGGAGAGGGGGGCCGAAGAGGGCGAACGGCACCAGCACGATCACCGCCAGCGGCGCGATTCGCAGCAGGAGGCGTGGCGAGAGCCGATCCCGCACGGCAGCCATGCGCATGACCCCGATCGTAGGGGCTCAGCGTCGTTCTAGC
>DASZJZ010000218.1:0-9977 GCA_035947555.1 Thermoleophilaceae bacterium
ATCTGCCGCCCGCCGCTCCGCTCTTCCCGCTCGTCTCCCCGCGGGCGCTTCCTGAGCCCATTCCGCCCGCTCGCCGTCTCGACCGCCGTTTCGCGCGGCGGCTCGAGCGCGTCGGCGAGCGCTTCCGGGTTCCGTGGCAGCTCATGCTCGCCATCCGCCGCGCACGCGGGCACGTCGGCGCGGAGCCCGCGACCGCGCACCGGCTTCGCGTGCTCGCGCGGCGCCTCGTGCGGCTCGGCGCCCGTGGCAATGCCCGGCGCGCGGTCCGGCGGCTGGCGCGCGAGGTTGCGTTCCGCGGCGAGTCCGATAAGCCACGCGCCCTCCGCCGGCGCATCCTGGTCAGTCGGGTGGTTGCGCTCGCCCACCTCAACCGGGCTGTGGGCCTTCGCGGCCTGGTCAAGGGGCTGAAACGTGTCCGGGCCCGGCTCGGCAGACAGGTGCTCGACAGCCGCCGCCTTGCGATCTACGCCGGCGGCCGCCTCGACATCCGCAGCGGCCTCACCGACGTGCGCGTGCTGGTGCTGCTCCGTTACCTCGCGAGCCGCTACAGGGAGGTGACCGTCAGCTCACTCACCAGCGGGCACAGCTTCTACACGGCGTCGGGCAACGTGTCGGCTCACAGCTTCGGCCTCGCTGTGGACATCGCGGCCCTGAACGGCAGGCCGATCCTCGGCAACCAGGAGCCCGGCGGGCTGACCGAGCGCGCGCTTCGCCACATCATGCTGCTGCCCAAGCGGCTCCAGCCCACCCAGCTGATCTCGCTGTTCGCGCTGGGCGGACCCTCCTTCGCGCTGGCCGACCACGCGGACCACATCCACGCGGGCTACTGAGGGCCGGCCAGAGGAAGCGTGGGACGGCCCTTCTCACCTCAGTTTCACTAGCTTCTCACGCTGCGGGGCTATTCCGATGGAGGAGGGGGTGAGGGAGTGAGGCTCTATTTCATCCTCGTTCGCCGCGTGCCGCCCGTCCCGAGTCCCGTCCTCATGGAGGCCTTCGAACTCCTCGAGCGAGACGGATTCGACATCAGCAGCGGCATCCCCGAGGAGATGGTGCTCGAGGCGGACCGCCTCGGGGTCGAGCACGACCTCTACCTGCTCAAGTCCCACACCGAGCTTTCGCTCAGCATCGCCGGTGTGCTGCACGCTCGGCGAGCACGTCTCCTCAACCCCTACCCATCCTGCATCGCCACCCAGAACAAGATCGTGGCGGCGAGACGGCTTCGCGCGGCGGGGGTGCCGACCCCGCGCTGCTGGGTGACGGGCGACCTTGCGCTGCTCGAGCCCGTCGTCGCCGAGATACCGCTGGTCATCAAGCCGTACATGGGTCATCGCGGAACCGGGATCCACGTCGCAAGAAACCGCGAGGAGCTGGCCGCGGTGCCCGAGCCCGCCGGCCCGGTGCTGATCCAAGAGCACGTCGAGGGCGGTGAGGAGGACCTGAAGGTCTACGTGGTGGGCGAGCAGGTCTTCGCCGTACGGAAGCCGTTCTCGGCGACGAGCTTCACCGAGCCGGGGCGGCCCTGCGCCGTCTCCTCCGAGGTACGCGACATCGCCTTGCGCTGCGGACAGGCGATGGGACTAGGGCTATATGGGATCGACCTGATGGAGAGCGAGGACGGCCCGGTCGTGGTCGATCTGAACTATTTCCCGGGCTACAAGGGGGTACCCGAGGCCGCCCCCCTCATCGCGGACTACGTCGCGAGCTACGCGCGAGGACGGCACACGCTGGCCTTCGCGGAGAACGACACCTCCGTCCTCGGAGCTCGGGTCAGCCTCCGGTGAGACCACCGGGACGGCGCGCGATCGATCCCTCGATGGGGGCAATCGTCGCCGAGGGCTTTCTCTCGCGGCTGAGCTTCGGGATCGTCAGCTTCGCGCTGCCGCTGTACGCCGTCCGCGAGCTGGGGCTCAGCCTCGCCGTGGTGGGGGTGCTGGTGTCGCTCAACCTTGTCGTAGCGCTCGTGCTGAAGCCTGCCATGGGTGCGCTGGCCGACCGCTTCGGGCTCAAGCGAAGCTTCACCGCTTCCATCGTCCTGCGCAGCCTGGTGTCCCTCCTGCTCGTCTTCGCGACGCTGCCCTGGCAGCTCTTCGCGATTCGAAGCATCCACGGCGTGTCGATCTCCCTGCGCGACCCGTCCGTCTTCGTCCTGATCGCCGACCACGGCGGCAAGAAGGCGATTGCCTCGGCCTTCGCCTGGTACCAGACGGCCAAGAGCGTCGCGGGCGCCCTCGGGAAAGGGGCCGGAGGCATCCTGCTGGGACTGACGGCCTCCGATTTCTCGCTCGTCTTCCTCGTCGCCTTCCTGCTTTCGGCGCTTCCGATCCTGGTGGTGCTCCGCTACGTTCGCGAGCCGGGGCACGAGCGGTCGGTTGCGAGCGAATTCGCCGCTACGGGCGCGCCCGGCGCGGCCGCTCCGCGGGATCCGCCACGCGGCGATAAGGGCTCTGCTACGTCGCGGATGCTGCCCTTCATGGGGTTCGGTTTCCTGGTCAGCAGCACGGCCTACATGCTCGCCAACCTCTTTCCGGTCTTCGCCGTGGAGTACGCGGGATTGACCCCCGCACAAGCCGGCATCATCTACATGGTCGCGGCGTCGCTTGCGCTCACGGGCCCCTTCTTCGGATGGCTCTCCGACAACGTGAGCCGCCGGCTCGTGATGTCCGTGCGAAGCGCAGCCAACGTCGCGTCCTCCGTGATCTACCTGGTCGCGCCGAGCTTCGCCGGCCTCACCGCAGGGAGGGCGCTGGACGACATGGGCAAGGCCGCTTTCAAGCCCGCGTGGGGGGCGATGATGGCCGAGGTGGCAGGCTTCGACAAGCGACGGCGGGCGCGGACGATGGGGGCGATGAGCTCCGGCGAGGATGCAGGTGAGATTGCCGGCCCGATCTTGGCCGGTGTGCTGTGGAGCCTGTGGGGCGTGCCCGCGCTGCTGGGAGTGCGCATCGCCCTCGCCGTCGCCACCGAGCTCTACACCATCGCGCTGGCGAGGCGGGGGCTTCGCAGCGCGGGCAAGCGGGCCGCAGAGCCCCGACGACCCACCCCGGAGGGCACGCCGGGCTAGCGAACCCGGCGGCGCCCTTCAGCGCTCCCGCGTCGCGAGCGTGAAGAGGGGCGAGTCGTGCCTCCATCCGGCGCTGAAGCGTTCCCAGGCGGCCGTGACGCTCTCGGTGAGCCCGGCGTCGGGCTTCGCCGCCGACAGCTCCTGGAGCAGCCCGGGGGCATGCGCCGACAGCTGCCGCGCGGTCTCGGCGCCCGTCGGGTCGCCGTCCACGGCCGCGAAGCAGACCGCCGCGGCGGCCGCCACGGGCAGCATCGTAGGTAGCTTGCCCGTCTCCTCCTCGTACAGCCGGGCCGCGCCGAGCAGCCGCTCCTCGGGCGACAGCTTGCGCCCCGGATCGCGGCCCACGCGCGTGACGGGGTCGTTCAGCGCCGCGTTGTCGAAGCGCCACAGGATCGCCTCGAGCTCGGCCTCGCCGCCGGCCAGCTTGCGGCCATAGCGCGCGGCGAGGCCCTCCTGGCCCTCGCGCATCGCCGCCAGCGCGGCCATCCGTATCTCGTGGTCGCGCACGGCGGCATGCACGTAGCGGTAGCCCTTGAGGAAGCCCAGGTACGCGACGGTCGCGTGGCCGGCGCTGAACACGTACAGCTTGGCGTTGAAGGCGGCCTCGAAGTCCTTGACCTTGACGAGCCCCGGCAGCCTCGGCAGCGCCTTCAGGCTCCGCCCGTGCACCTGGAACCGCTCCGCGGGATCGCCGAGGATCGTCAGCGGCTCCGGCGCGGCAGGGTCGCCCAAGATGCTGCTCACAGCCCGGCTCACCACGGCGCCGGAGAACCCGTGACGCTCGAGCCGGAAGTCGGCGGGCAGGCGCTCGGCCACCGCCGCCCGCAGGTTCGGCCCGGCGTCGATCGCGTTCTCGAAGGCGATCACGTTGAGCGGCTTCTTGCGCGTCCGCGCCTCGAGCCCCGCGGCGATCAGCGGCGCGATCGCGCCCAGGTTCTCCGGGCGCACCGCGACCGCGACCAGCCGCGCGCGGGCGATCTCGCGGGCCACCGCATCCGCCTCGGAGGCGGGCAGCGCCCGCCGGACCCGCACCCGGCGCTCCTCCTGCCAGCCCGGGTCCACGAGCCTGACCCGGTAGTGGCCGGTGCGGCCGAGGTTGTCGATCACCTGGCCGCGGCCGACCACGGTCAGCTTCGCCCCGGCGCGGCCGAGCAGCTCGCCGGCGAACCCGAGCCCGACCCGGCCCGCGCCGATCACGACCGCCCTCACGAGCTCACCTCGGTCGTGGCCGCCCCCGGGACCGCCGGCTCGCCGCGCAGCACCCGTTCGGCGGCCGCGTAGATGTAGTCCGCCAGCCGCAGGCTCGCGTCCGGCACGCCCTTGAAGCCAGGGAAGCTCGAGATGTCGACCACGTACGGGTGCCCGTCGCTCACGATGATGTCGAGCCCGTAGAGCTCGATCCCCAAGGCGCCGCCGCAGGCCAGCGCGATCTCGCGCAGCTCGTCGGTGATGTTGAAGGGCTCGCCGAGCTTCTCCTCGTAGGTGCGCGCCGGCCAGACGCGCTTCACGCCGAAGACCTGCCCGCCGATCACGTAGATCTTGCGATCGCGGCCCTCCGGCTTGTGGTAGCGCTGGGCGAAGACGACCCCGCCGTGAGCGACGTCGTCGAGCTGGTCCGGGTCCCAGACCACGTGGACGCCGACGCCGTTGCTGCCCCTGTAGGGCTTGACCACGAGTGGACCGTCGTCGAGCAGCGGCGAGAGCTCTCCCGGGTGCGCAGCGACGTAGGTGTCAGGAGTCGGCACGCCGGCCGCCTGGAGCATCCGGGTGGCGATCACCTTGTCGCGGCAGGCGAGCGCGACCGGGAACGGGTTGAGGATGGTCGCCCCGGCGGCGTGCAGGGCGCCGGCGAGGCTGAGCGCCAACTCGCTGCCGCACTTGAGCACGTACAGGTCGTGCTCGACGTGGACGTCGGCCAGCCGCGTCAGCTCTTCCTCCGGACAGATGGTCTCGACCTCCGCGCCCCACTCGTCGAGCAGTTCGACGACCATGGGCATGATCGGGCTCACCTTCGAGCGCGGATGACGAGGCATCACCATTCCGATCCTCACGCCAAGACCTCCATGTGGACCGGTCGCAGGACCGCGGCCAGCACGTGATCGGCCAGCGCCGCGTCGGCGTCCGGGACGCCGGTGTAGTTGGGGAACTCGTTGACCTCGATGACGACCGGTCCGGTCGCGGACACCAGGCAGTCGACGCCGAACAGCTCGAGCCCGAAGAGCTCCCCGCAGCGCAGCGCCAGCTCGCGCAGCTCGTCGGTCAGCTCGATGGGGGTCGCCTCGGTGAGGGGTGGGGCCGTGGCCCACGGCAGCAGGTCGCCTGGGAGCGGCGAGGGCTTGCGGACGGCCCACACCGTCTCGCCGACGGCATAGAGCTTCAGGTCGGTTCCGTCGCTGCGCAGGAAGGGTTGGGCGAGCATCGGCTCCTCGGAGGGCGCGATGCGGCCTACGGCGTCCGCGCTCTCGCATATCGCGAGGCCGCGGCAGTTGTCGCCGCGGATCGGCTTCACGATCACGGGATAGAGATGCGACGGCAGGTCGGCAGCCAGCTGGGCGGGCGTCCCGAGCGTCGTCGGCGGTGTCGTTATGCCGGCGCTCTCCAGGGCGACGGCCATGCCCGCCTTGTCGACCACGGCCGCGACCGCCGGCGCGCGGTTGATCGCCGGGACCCCGTGCCGCTCGGCCGCAAGCAGGCGGCTCAAGACCGCATCGCTGCGCCCGCGTGCGACGCAGACGTCGATGTCCGTAAGCCACGAGTCGTCGCCGAGGCTGATGGCGCTGGACCCGGGATCGATCACCGTGACGGCACAGCCGCGACGGCGAAGCTCGTCGACGAGTCCTCTGGGCTGTCGCTGCGCGAGATAGCGGCCTTCGACCAGGAGCGCTGTTCCCACGCAGCCCTCCGTGGCTGGCTGGGCCCCCACAAATCTCAAGCATTCCAGGGCATGTGAACGAGGTGTGAAAATTGCATGAGAACGATCCTCAGTGGCCGATGAACGACGGCTCCCAGACGAGAGGAAGTCGCAGGAACGGGTAGAAGGCTCCCTACGTGCGGGGACCGGACCCACGCAACAGGGCGCGACGCGAGATCGTGGCTGGGATCATCGGCGCCGAGGCGGGCGCCGGGATCGGCCTGCTCGTGATGGGCGGCACGCCGCTCGCGCCGATCGGGCTCGCCGCCGTGGGCGCGGCGCTCGGCGCGGCGGTGATGAGCCTGCGGCACGCGCTCATCCGCCGCTGGCTGCGGTCCCAGCTGCGCGCAGCTCGCTAGTAGATTCCCGCGCGATGTCGGACCTGAAGGAAGCGCTCGAGCGGGCGCGCGGAGGCGGGCCGCAGCGCCATCACGACAAGTCGGCCGAGCAGGGCAAGTTGCCGGTGCGCGAGCGCGTGGCCCGCCTGGTCGACCCCGGGAGCTTCGTGGAGGACGCCCTGCTCGCCAACTGGGAGCAGGACGGCTTCGGCGCCGACGGCGTTGTCACCGGCATGGCGCAGGTGGGCGGGCGCCCCGTCGCCCTGATGGCGAACGACCCCACCGTCAAGGCCGGCTCCTGGGGCCCCAAGACGGTCGAGAAGATCATCCGCATCCAGGAGCAGGCGCTCGAGCACCTGGTGCCCATGATCTACCTGGTCGACTCGGCGGGCGCCCGGATCACCGACCAGGTCCAGATGTTCCCCGGCCGCCGCGGCGCAGGGCGCATCTTCCATACCGAGGTGAAACTGTCTGGCGTCGTGCCGCAGGTGTGCGTGCTGTTCGGGCCGAGCGCGGCGGGCGGCGCCTACATCCCCGCCTTCTGCGACGTGACGATCATGCGCGACGGCAACGCCTCCATGTACCTCGGCTCGCCGCGCATGGCGGAGATGGTGATCGGCGAGAAGGTCACGCTCGAGGAGATGGGCGGCGCGCGCATGCACACGGGCGTGTCGGGCTGCGGCCACTTTCTCGTGAAGTCGGACGAGGAGGGGGTCGACCTCGCCAAGCGCTATCTCTCGTACTTCCCCGCGAACTGGCGCGCGGATCCGCCCACCGCGCCGCCGGCCGACGCGGCGGGCGAGCTGCCCGAGATCCCCGCCGACGAGAACAAGCCGTTCGACATGCGCGAGCTGATTGACGCGCTCGTGGACGCCGAGTCCTTCCTCGAGGTGCAGAAGCGCTGGGCCAAGGAGCTGATCGTGGGCTACGCGCGGCTCGACGGCCGCGCCATCGGGATCGTCGCGAACCAGCCGCGGCAGCGCGGCGGCGTGCTGTTCGTGGACTCGGCCGACAAGGCGGCGCGGTTCATCTGGACCTGCAACGCGTTCAACATCCCGCTCGTCTTCCTGGCCGACGTGCCCGGGTTCATGATCGGCACCCAGGTCGAGCGTCAGGGGATCATCCGGGCGGGCGCGAAGATGATCTCGGCGGTGTCGGAGGCGACGGTGCCGAAGCTCTCGGTGATCGTGCGCAAGGCGTACGGCGCCGGGCTGTACGCGATGGCAGGGCCGGCCTTCGACCCCGACGCGTGCATCGCGCTGCCGGGGGCCAAGATCGCGGTGATGGGGCCGCAGGCGGCGATCAACGCGGTGTTCTACAACCAGCTCCAGGCGATCGAGGATCCCGCGGAGCGAGAGCGCCGGACCGAGGAGCTCCGCGCGGAGTACAGCGAGGAGATCGACATCCTCCACCTGGCCTCGGAGCTCGTGATCGACGCCGTGGTGCAGCCCGGGGACCTGCGCCAGGAGCTGATCCGGCGCTTCGCCGCCTACGCCTCGCGCGAGCGGAACTGGCCAGCGAAGCGAAACCCCGTCACGCCCGTGTAGCGACAGAGAGAGGGCGACCCGAAGGCCGCCCTCTCCCGGAAGCGCATGCCCGCTAGGCGGGCGGACGCTCAGTCGTCGTCACCGCGATCGCGACCGCGGCCTCGCTTGCCGCGATCGTCGTCGTCGCCGCCGCGGCCCTTGCCGCCGCGATCGTCGTCGTCATCGTCGTCGTCGCCGCGGCCCTTGCCGTCGTCGTCATCGTCGTCGTCGCGGCCCTTGTCGCGGGCGTCGATCGAGAACTCCTGCGTCTGCGGGTTCAGGCGCCGCAGCTCGATGTCCCGCCTGGTCTCCCTTCCGGTGAACCTGAACACGTTCAGGCCCACCTGGATCTCCGACTCGTAGATAAGGCCGTTGTACCAGTACGACGACCACGCGCCGCCCAGCTGGGTCGGCACGGCCGGCGGCGGATCGGACCACCCGAGCGTCCGCGGGCTGGCGGGGTTCGTGAAGTCGACCACCCACGTGCCGGCCTGGTAATGGCCGCCCACCATCACGTACCGCTCGTCGCGGAGCGGCACGATGTTGTAGTTATGGATCGTGCAGTTCTCCGCCGAGGACTGGTCCCGGGGAAGCTGCCACTGGCCCAGCTTGGCGCCGGTGTCCGCGTCGTAGAAGAAGGCGCTCTTCTTCACGGGCGGGTCCTGCGTCTCGCATTCCGGTTGCGTCCCGCCACCGGGCTCCCAGCCGAGGATGATCACCTCACCGTCCCAGGTGAAGGCGGCGGAGTGCCAGTTGCCGTTGCAGAGCGGTCCGCCGGTGTTGCAGACCCCCGGCTCCTGGATCGTGTAGAGGAACCGCGGATCCTCGAGGCTGCCGCCCGGGATCTCGTTGCGCCCGATGTCGAACACGTTGGTGTGCATCCCGGAGGCGGACGCGAGCTTGTTGACGTCGCCAAGGATCACGCCGTTGTCGTGCGCCGCATGGCCGCCCATCAGCGGCTCACGACGCAGGTGCCTGGCAGCGCCCGGGTTGTCGCGCGGGACCTCGACGATGTCGATCCAGTCGCACTCCCGATCCTCCGGGTTCGGCAGGGTGGCATTCCCACCGGAGGTCGCGTTGTAGATGATCGCCCGGTCGCCGTCCGGAACGAGCGTGAGGGTGTGCGTACCGCACCCGGGCGAGTCGGCCTGCGGCCGCGCGCTCAGCTCGACCTCGCCTACCAACACGGGATCCCTGAGGTTGCTGATGTCGAAGATGTGCATCCCCTCGAAACCGGGCTGCACGATCGACTCATCACAGCGGCGCGCCTGGGTCTTGGGTGAGTTCCAAGCGCGGACGAGTATGTCCCTCCAGACGACGATGTCGCCCTGATCGCCGTTGCAGCGGGTCCTCGAGATCTCGCTCGGGTTCGAACCGGCACGAACGATGCGGAATCCGTCGTAGTCGCCGTGGAACACGAGGTTGCCCTGGAACGCAAGGTCTGAGCTGGCGTCGCTGTGGCCGTCCGGCAGCAGGAAGCTGCCGAAGTCCCTGCTATGCCCAAGTGCCTGCAGGTTGTTCTGATCCGGGCGCGACGCGTGATTGGCGGCTGCTCCGGCGGCCGATACGAGCAGTGCGACGGTGCCTGCCGCGAGAACGAGCAGCAGGCGTGAGATCCGTCTCATGTGAGCCTCCTTTGAGGTGGGAAGGGTTGGGGTTGTCCCTCTCACGAGGCCGCCGGAGGCCAGCTCCCGACAGACGGAAGCCGGCGGCTCACGTCTGGTCGGGCGGCAGTCTCCACCTCGCGCCCCCGGGAGTCAATGGCCGCTCTCCCCGAACGGTGCGTTTTCGCCAGATTGGCCCAACCGACCGAGTGCCGCTGTCCCATCCGTAGGAACCGGCACCTTGCGGTTTGGGCGCCGGGAAGTGGGGGTAGGCACTAGCCCGGGCTCACCGACCTAGGGGGAGATCCAGGCTTGCGCAGGTTGCCGGCAGACACGAGGACGCGAGCGAGACGTCGCTCGGCGCCTTCCCGCAACCCCGACGCAAGCCCCGAGCCCCCCATCACCAACCTGAGGAGGAGGTGCGCATGAGATTTGCGTTCCGTTTACTGCTTGCAGCGGCCCTGACGCTGGCGCTCGTACCGGCGACCGCGGGCGCCCAGCCTCCCCCGGACCCGGGTCCGCCCCAGCCCGGGGGCC
>DASZJZ010000219.1:0-2360 GCA_035947555.1 Thermoleophilaceae bacterium
TACGTCTGGGCCCCGGTACCGGAGGGCCACACCTCGGCCTCGTACTGCGAGCTGGTGCTCGAGGAGTCGGCCGTGGTGATCTCGCCGGGCAGCGCCTACGGGCCGAACGGCGAGGGCTTCTTCCGGATCTCGCTGACGATCGCGGACGAGCGCCTGAGCGAGGCAGTCGAGCGCCTGCGTGGCAGCCTGAGCTGATGCACTACTGCGGGGTTGTCCCCATGCAGGGCGCGCTCCAGCTCGCGATGCTGGAGGAGGTGCGCACTCCCGAGCCGCCGGTGGGGCTGAGCGCGATCTTCTTCGAGCCCGGCTCGGCCGCGCAGGTGGCCGCCGAGCTGCGCTCGCTCGGCGAGGTGGTGGTGGCCGTGGGGGCGCCGCTCGCCGACCCCGTGGACGGCCGCCCGCGGCGAGACTGCGACGCGCTCCTCGCGCGCCGCGGGGTGGCGCCGCAACCGTCCGCACCGGACGCGCGGGAGCTCGCCGGCCTCCTCGGCGAGCTGGCCGCCTTCAGCCCGGACGGCGACGAGCGCGAGGGCCACGTGGCCGAGGGGTCCTACCACGACTTCCCGCTGTTCGAGACGAACGCCGACGGCGTCTTCTGCGCCCTGCAGGGCCGCCGCCTGCCAGCCCGGCGCCACCCGCTCGGCATCCAGCTGCGGATCGAGGAGCTCGAGGGCGACCGCGTGAGCGACGACGGCGGCGACCTCTGGCACCGCCGCATCGACGAGCTCGACGCGGCGGCGTGCGCCCTGTGCGCGCACCGCTACGCCGTGGGCCACGCGTCGTGGCTGGGGGACCCCGACGAGGCGGTCGTGGTGCTGCCGGGCTCGTCGATCCCGTACGAGTTCCCGCGCCAGGGCGTGCTGCCGCCTGTTGAGAGATTGCGGCTGCCTGATGCCTAGACTTGACTAGGTGGAAGGAGTCCGAAACCCGCGCGCCCGCCAGCGGGCTTTCTGCATCGCCGCGGGGCCGAACGACAACGATCTCGGGGAGCTGAAGGAGCTGCTCCGCACGGCCGGCGTGGCCGTCGCCGGCGAGATGTCGCAGCGCCGGCCCGAGCCCGATCCGGACCGTTACTTCGGCCGCGGCAAGTTGGCCGAGCTGAAGGAGGCGATCGCCGCGTCGGGCGCCAACCTGGTCGCCTGCGACGACGAGCTCAAGCCGCGCCAGGAACGCAACCTCGAGCAGACGCTCGACATGCCGGTGATCGACCGCACAGCGATCATCCTCGACATCTTCGCCGACCACGCCCACTCGGCCGAGGGCAAGCTCCAGGTCGAGCTGGCGCAGCTCGAGTACAACCTCGCACGTATGCGCGGGCTGTGGACCCACCTCGAGCGGCTCGGCGCCGGCCGTATGGACGGCGGCATCGGGACCAGGGGCCCGGGCGAGTCGCAGATCGAGACCGACCGCCGGCTCGCGCGAGACCGCATCGCGGCGCTGCGGCGCCGGCTGCGCCACACCAAGGTTACGCGCGACACGATGCGCCGCGAGCGCGAGCGCGCCGCCCTGCCCACGGTGGCCCTCGCCGGCTACACGAACGCGGGCAAGTCGACGCTGCTGAACGCCCTCACCGGCGCAGAGGTCGGCGTGCGCGACCGGCTCTTCCACACGCTCGACCCCACCACTCGCTCGTTCGAGATCGGCGGGCGCACGTACCTGCTGACCGACACGGTCGGGTTCATCCGCAAGCTGCCGCACGCGCTCGTCGACGCCTTCTCGGCAACGCTCGAGGAGGCCATGGGCGCCGACCTGATCGTCCACGTGGCGGACGCCTCGGTGCCCGAGGACGAGCTGCACGAGATGCTCGCCGCCGTGGACGAGGTGCTCGACGAGATCGGGGCCGGGGAGCGGCCGCGGCTGCTGGCACTCAACAAGATGGACCTACTGGACGACGGTCGGCGCCGCGAGCTCTCATTCCGGTTCCCCCAGGCCGTGCAGGTGTCGGCCGAGACGGGGGAGGGGCTCGACGGGCTGCACGAGGCGATCGAGGCGCGCTTCCTCGCCACGCTGCGTCCGATGGACCTGCTGCTGCCCTACGAGGAGGGCGGCACCCTCTCGGAGCTGCACGACCTGGCCGGGGAGCTCGAGCGGACCGACACGGCCGAGGGCGTGCGCGTGCGCGCTCGGGTGCCCGCCGCGGCCGCGCCTCGCTTCGAGCGCTTCGAGGAGAACGGCCGGCCGTAGGCCGCGCGCGCCCCGGCGCCGGCATCGCTGCGCGCCCATTCGGCGCGGACCCCGCCGCTAACGGTTGTCGCCGCTTCCCCGAAGGACCCCGCGCTCGTGCCGCGACAGCAGCTTCTCGAGGTTCTCTTCGGCGATCTGCTCGAGGTCGAGCCCGGCCTCCGTCGCCAGCTGGGCCA
>DASZJZ010000220.1:0-3647 GCA_035947555.1 Thermoleophilaceae bacterium
CACGAGGATGCGCTCGCTGCAGAGCGTCCGCGCCAGGAAGCGCATGAAGCCGCGCGTGGAGCTGTCGGCCCAGTGCAGGTCCTCGATCACGAGCAGCAGCGGCTGCTCGGCGCTGATCGCCTCGAACACGGCGAGCAGCGCCTCGAACACGCGCACCTGCTCGGCCTCCGCGCCCTCCTCGCGCGAGCCGCCGTCGAGCCCGGGCAGGATGGTGGCGAGATCGGCCCGCTGGCTCGCGGGCAGCGCGTCGAACGCGGCGTCGCCGTCGCGCGCGACGCGCCGCAGCGCGCTGACGAGCGGGGCGTAGGGAAGCTCGCCCTCGCCGAGCTCGACGCAGTCGCCCACCAGCACCAGCGCGTCGCGCGAACGGGCGCGCCGCACCAGCTCGTCGAGCAGGCGCGACTTGCCGACGCCCGAGTCGCCCGCCACCAGCACGAGCGTCGAGCGCCGCTCCGCCGCGTCGTGGAGGGCAGCCTCGAGCTCGGCCAGCTCGCCGGCGCGGCCGACGAAGCGGGCGCTTGTCATGCGTGTAGCCATCGTTGCATGACCATCCTGCCACCCCATGCTTCGAGGGTGCCGCTAAGGGACGCCCGCGACATCGGGCATTCGCCTACGTGAGAGCCTTACACCGATGAAGGCGGGCCTGTGCGACTCATGCCGCCACCAGAAGGTGATCCGGAACACGCGCGGCAGCACGTTCTCGATGTGCGAGCGCTCGAAGACGGACGAGCGCTACCCGAAGTACCCGAGGCTGCCGGTGGTGGAGTGCGCCGGGTGGGAGCGGCGCAGGCCAGCCCCGTAACTCGCGACGCGCCGAGGCCGCCGGGATCCGGAGTCGCTAGCGCGTGCCCTGGACGACGGTCTCGCCGTCGTCTGCCACGCGGACCTCGGGGGCCTCGTCCGAGACGGTGCCGCTGAAGCTGCCCGACGGCGCCTCGCCGCCGCCCGGTGTCACGGCCTTCGCCTTTCCGTCGAGGCCGGCGGCCACGCGCCAGTTGATCTCGAAGTCGCCCGCCTCCACGGCGGTCACGGACCACATGAAGGTCTTCTCCCTGCCGGCGGCCAGCGGGCCGCAGGCCCAGGTGTTCACGTAGGCGGTATCGCAGCCGAGCGGCGCGGCCTCCTTCGCCTCCGGGAAGCCGCCGATCTGGCGTGGCATCCCGTTGATCACGAACTGCGGGCGCTCGGGGTCGGCGAGCTCGGGATCGGCCTTGCGGTAGCTGAACCCATTCACCGTGACCGCGATGTTCGGGATGGTGTCGTTTCCCGTGTTGCGCACCGTGAGGACGAGGTCCGAGCTCTTGGCGAGCTTCTGCTCCTCGGGGAAGCTCGCGGCCACGACCTCGACGGCGAACTCGCCCCTCGGCTCGTCCTCGTCCTGCCGCTCGGCACCACCGCAGCCGGCCACGGCCACCACTCCCGCCAGCGCAAGCGCGCAGAGGTAACTCCTCGCCTGCAAAGCCGGGCGAACATACCACCGAATCCGCTGCACATGCGCCGGTCACCGGCCGCCTGACGGCGCGCATGTACGCCGATCTCCGCCCCCATGACCGCGGGCCCGTTTGCCGACCGCCATGCATGAAGGTTGTCTCTGGCGGGCACATCGAACATGCCATAGGCTTCCTGCGCGAACGTGTTTCGCGGGGAGAGCGCGTCGCTTTTCCGGGAGGAGTTTGCTTAGTGGTCCGAGCCGCAGCCGATCGGGTCTTCTTGCCGACCAAGAACCTGCTGGAGCAGGTCGGCGACATGATGATCCTTACCGGCAAGACGCTGGTGTCGGCGATCCGGCCGCCGTATCCGTACGGCACGGAGTTCGTTCAGCAGTTCCTCTTCATGCTGCGGCTGTGCTGGCTGCCGCTGACGATCACGACGATCGCGTTCGGATACGGGGCCCCGGGGTTGCAGGCGGGCAACTTCCTCGTGCTGTTCGGGGCGATCGACCGTCTGGGCGGGTTCTTTGTGCTCGCCTCGATCCGGGAGTTCGCGCCGATCGCGTCGGCAATCATCCTGGCCGGGGTAGGCGGCACCGCCATCACCGCCGACCTCGGTGCGCGCAAGATCCGCGAGGAGCTCGACGCCCTTCAGGTGCTCGGCGTCGATCCCATCAAGAACCTCGTCGTGCCGCGCTTCCTCGCGCTGATGATCGTCACGGGGCTGTTCGACATCTACGCGCTGATCTTCGGCATCTTCGGCGGGGTGCTGGCGACGCTCACCTTCGACGCGCCGTTAGGCCCCTTCTTCGCCACTTTGCTCAACAACGCCTCGACTACGGACCTATGGGGCTCCGTGGTGAAGTGCACGATGTTCGGAGCGATCATCGCGATCGTCTCCTGTTACAAGGGGATGACTGCGTCCGGAGGCGCGGAAGGGGTGGGCAGAGCCGTGAACCAGGGCGTGGTGATCGAGTTCCTGGGGATCTTCGCGTTCAACTACGTGTTCACCCAGACGCTGCTGGCCACGCATCCGGAGATCTCGGTGATCAAGTGAGTGCGGATCGTCACAAGCGGGCGGGCGCGGGCCAGGGAGCGGGGGGTCTGCGCTGATGGGCAGCACCTGGCTCAGCGTTCCCAAGGACTGGATCGCCTCCTTCGGCGACATCGCCAAGTTCTCCGCGCGCGTGGTCGCGTACATCTTCAACGGGCGCGTCTTCCACTTCTTCGGCGAGGCCCTGCGGCAGGCCGGCATCCTCATCCTCGGGTCGGCTCTTGTCATCTGGGGGCTTGCCTTCATCCTCGGCCTGCAGTGCGGCATCGAGGGGGCGTACTTCAACCGCTCCGTCGGCGCGCCCGCCTACGCCGGCGTGTTCTCCGCCTGGTGCGACCTCCGCGAGATCATGCCCTACGCCTTCGGCTACATGATGTCCGCGAAGGTCGGCACCGGCCTCGTTGCGGAGATCGGGGCCATGCGCATCTCGGACGAGATCGACGCGCTCGAGGTGATGGGCATCAACTCGCTCGTTTTCCTCTGCGCCACGCGCCTCCTCGCCGCCTGGCTCGTGCTGCCGTTCATGTACATCGCGGCGGTTGGAGCCGGCTTCTTCGCGAGCTACCTCGCGGTGGTGCAGCAGATCGGCGAGGTGTCGTCGGGCGGCTTCTTCCTCATCTTCTGGATGTTCCAGAACCCACCCGACCTGCTGTACAGCCTGATCAAGGGCATGGCGATGGCCACCGTGGTGGTGCTCGTGGGCTGCTATTACGGCTACACGGCCGGCGGAGGGCCCGTGGGGGTGGGCACCGCGACGGCGAAGTCGATGGTGCTGAACACGGTGCTGGTGCACCTGGTCGGCATGGTCGGCACGCAGATCTTCTGGGGCTCCAATCCGAGAGCGCCGATAGGCGGTTAGTCAGAAAGGCACGAATGGAAGGCAGACGCGAAGAGGACGACCGGCCGCTCGAGCCGCGCGATTGGGAGCAGACCCGCGGCGAGCAGCAGCAGGAGAGCCGCGACCCGCACGAGCAGCCGACGGCCGTGGAGCGCGAGCAGGCGTACCACGACGAGCCGGGCGGCCCGGGTGCGCCGGAGGAGATGCGTGACGAGCGCGGCGGCGCGGCCCGGGACGAGCGCGGCGGCGCGGGCGGGGAGGAGAGCGGCGGCGAAGGCACTGAGCGTGGCGGCGACGCCGGGCGCGGCGGCAACGGTTCCGAGCG
>DASZJZ010000221.1:0-4186 GCA_035947555.1 Thermoleophilaceae bacterium
AGGAAGATCGCTCCCCAGGCCGCGATTCCGACCGCGATGCCGACCTGACGGAACGTGTCGTTGATGCCGGCGGCCATGCCGCTCTGCTCCTTCGGCACCACGGAGACGGCCACGTCGGCGATCACCGGGTTGATGAGGCCCACGCCCGCGCCTCCGAGCAGGAAGCCGCCGAGCAGGGCGGTCCACTCGTCTGTCGGGTCGAGCCCGCCCATCAGCAGGAGGCCGAGGCCGGTGATCCCGAGCCCTGCGCCCAGGAGGAAGCGCGCCTGCACCTTCGAGATCAGCGCCCCCGTCGCCGCCGCGACGAAGAAGTTGATGACCGTGAAGGGCAGGTAGCGCAGACCGGCCTCGAGCGGGTCGTGGCCGAGGTAGCCCTGCAGGTAGAACGTCAGATAGAGGAACAGGGCGAACATCGAGGCCGACACGGCGAGCGCCGCGAGCTGCACGCCCGTGAAAGCCGGCTTCTTGAACAGGTGGAGCGGCAGCATCGGCTGCTTGACCCGCGTCTCGATCAGAAGGAACAGCGCCATCAGCGCGCCGGCGCCCGCGAGCAGTCCGACGATCAGCGTGGAGCCCCAGCCCTCCTCGTTGCCGCGGAGCAGGCCGAGCACGAGCAGGAACAGCGAGCTCGAGAAGGTCACGAGGCCGGCCCAGTCGATGCGCGACGCGTTCGGGTCACGCGACTCGGCCAGCTTGGCGTACGTGACCGCGATCGCGGCGATGCCCACCGGGACGTTCAGGAAGAAGATCGACTCCCAGCCGATCCCCTCCACGAGCGCGCCGCCGACGACCGGCCCGAAGGCAACCGAGACGCCGATCGTGGCGCCGTAGACGCCCATCGCCATGCCGCGCTCCCGGCCGGGCTTGAACTCCTGGGCGATCAGCGCGAGGGAGACCGCGAACATGATCGCGCCGCCCACGCCCTGCAGGCCACGGGCGAGGTTCAGGAAGGTCGGGTCCGGCGCGAAGCCGGCGAGCAGCGACGCGACCGTGAAGATGGCGAGGCCCGCCGCGAAGACTCGCCGCCGGCCGAGGCGGTCGGCGAGGACGCCGGCCGTCAGCACGAGCGCGGCGAGGGAGAGGGTGTACGCGTCGATCACCCACTGGAGCTCGGTGAAGCTCGCGCCGAGGTCCTCCTCGATCGCCGGAAGCGCGGTGTTCACCACCGTGATGTCCAGCAGGAGCATGAATGTCGCGACGCTGACTGCTATCAGCGTCCACCACTTGCGATGCATGTGTTGAATCCTCCGGTACAATTGGTCAAGTAGGTTTATAAAGCAGCCTGACGATTAAGTCAAGCGACCTTATCAAGCGACCTTACGAATGACCGAGACTCCGTGGCGACCGCTGCCGTCCCTGCTGGCGCAGCTGAAGGCCATCGCCGTTGAGCAGATGTTCGGCCGGATGGCCGACGCCGGGTTCGACGACGTCCGCGAGGGGCACGGCTGCGTGTTCGGGTTCGTCGACCTGGAGCACGGGTCGCGGCTCACCGACGTGGCCGAGCGCGCCAGGCTCACCAAGCAGGCGGTCGGCGAGGCGGTGGCCGAGCTCGAGCGGCGCGGCTACGTCGAGCGGGTTCCGGACCCTGCCGACGGGCGGGCGAAGATCATCAAGTTCACGGAGCGGGGCCGGGCCGCCGCGCTGACCGGCCGGCGGCTGTTCGCCGAGATCGAGTCCGAGTGGGCCGAGCGCTACGGCGAGGAGCGCATCGCCGACATGCGCGCCTGCGCGGAGGAGATCTTGGAGGGTTACGGCCGTGCGGGAAGCACCGGGCCCGTTCCGGTGCGCGAGGATCAGCGCTTGACGGGCGCGACCGCCTCGCCCTCGTAGTACGGCGGCAGCCCGCCGATCGTCTCCACGAGGCGGGCGTGCAGCTCCTCGTGCGCGTCCGGATTGTCGCTCGCCACGTTCTCGAGCTCGGCCGGGTCGAGCGTCAGGTCGTAGAGCTCACGCTGCTCGCCGTGGTTGTCGGCGACGTACGACCAGTGGTCGGTGCGCACGAAGAAGTGGTTGAAGTAGCCGCCGTAGGCGAACGGGCGCTCGCCGGGCTCGGCGCCCTCGAACAGCGGCGACAGGTCCACCCCGTCCATGCCGCGCGGCGCCGGCACGCCGGCCAGCGACAGGACCGTGGGCGCGATGTCGTGCGTCGAGCCGAACCAGGGGCTCGTCTCCCCCGCCCCTTGACGGTCGGGGTGGACGATCACGCAGGGCACCTGGATCAGCTCGGGGTGCAGCTCCTGCGCGATCTTGCCGGTCCAACCGCGATCGCCGAGCAGGATGCCGTGGTCGCTGAGGAAGACGATCGCGGTGTTCTCGTGGAGCCCGCGCTCGCGGAACTGCCCCAGGAAGTCGCCGAGCCACTTGTCGGTGATCGTCAGCGCGGCGGCGTAGACGGCGCGCATCTGGCGCAGCTCGTCCTCGTCGAGGTAGGTCTCCCAGCGCGTGTAGCGGGCGGTGCCGGGGTTCGGGCCGCTGTAGCCGGGCTGCGAGTAGAGGTCGATGTACTCCTGCGTGGGGCTCCAGGGCTCGTGGGGATCGAACGAGTCGACGATGAGCGCGAACGGCTGGTTCGCCTCCGCCTCCTCGAGCAGCTTGGCGGCCTCGCCGAACACGCGGGCCGCGTTCGACTCGGAGTCGTCCTCGCCGAAGCCCGTGTTGGCGAGGTACTTGCGCATGCCCTCGACGTAGCGGTCGTCGGCGCGCAGCCGCTCGGGGAGCCAGCGCTCGAGCTGGTCGTCCGTCACGTCTCGGGGCTCGCCCCGGAAGCCGCTGTGGCCCACCACCGACACGTAGCGGTCGAAGCTCAGCCGGAATGGGCGCCAGGAGCGGGTGAATGCGACGAAGGGGTTGTCGCTCACCGAGCCGGTCCAGTAGCCGGCGCGGCGCTGCGCGCTCGTAAAGGTGGTGCCGATGTCCTCGATCGGGGCGGCGCCGGGGCCGCGACCGAGGTCAGGGGCGCGCTGCCAGCCGCGGAATGGGAAGATGCGGCGCCCGGTGAAGATGGTGCGGCGGGCCGGGACGGTGGGCATCGCCTCGGGGAAGAACCGGTTGAAGCGCATGCCGTCGGCGGCCAGGGCGTCGATGTTGGGGGTCTGGATCTGGGGCGAGCCGTAGCAGCCGACGAAGTCGGGCCGCACGGTGTCGACGATCAGGAGCAGCACGTTCATCCGGTCCGAGGAGGACGCGGACGAGGAGGCCGACGTCGAGCAGGCCGAGGCCCCGAGCGCGGCGGCGCCGGCCGCGGCTCCGACGAAGCCCCGGCGCGTGAAACGGGACGGCGGCATCAGGCGGGGACTGCCCCCGCGAACTCGTTGCGCGTCAGGCGGGGCGGCCGCATCAGGCGGGAACGGCCTGCTTGATGTAGTCGATGATGCCCTGTACGGGCGCGCCGGGGGTGAACACCTCGGCCACGCCGAGCCGCTTCAGCTCGGGGATGTCGTCGTTGGGGATGGTCCCCCCTACGACGAGCACCACGTCGTCGGCGCCCTCGCTCTTGAGGAGCTCGGCGATGCGGGGCACGAGGGTCATGTGAGCGCCGGAGAGGATCGAAAGGCCGACGGCGTCGGCGTCCTCCTGGAGGACGGTCTCGACGATCTGCTCGGGGGTCTGGTGAAGACCGGTGTAGATCACCTCCATGCCGGCGTCGCGAAGCGCCCGCGCGATGATCTTCGCGCCGCGGTCATGCCCGTCGAGACCGGGCTTGGCGACGACCACACGAATCTTGCGTGCGTTCACGCGCCGGAGGTTATCCAGCGGCCCAGGCGGCGGCGCAGCGAAGGCGGCCGCAGTGGCGCGCTCGCCGCGAGACCTACCGCGGCAACCGAGGCGTGGCGACGCAGACAGCGGCCGCAGCGGCGCGCTCGGCGCGAGACCTACGCGACAGCCGAGGCGCGGCGCCGCAGCCAGGCGCCCAGTGCGATCGTCACCAGGCCCAGAGCGGCCAGGCCGCCGGTGTCGAAGCCGGTGGCCGGCAAGGCCGCTCCGGAGGAGCCGCCGGAGCCGCTGGAGCTTGCGCCCGCGCCGCCGGACCCGGCGGCCGTGCTCCCGCCGCCGCTGCCGGAACCGCCTCCGCCGGTGCCTCCGCTTGAGCCGCCGCCACCCGACCCGCCTCCGCTCGCGGCGCGCACCGTCACCGTCCCGCGCATGTTGGGGTGCGGCGTGCAGAAGTAGGCGAACGTCCCGGCCT
>DASZJZ010000222.1:0-3090 GCA_035947555.1 Thermoleophilaceae bacterium
ATCTCGAGGCGCGCATTGCGGCCGCTGGTCGGCCTGGTGGGCTCGGGGCTCGTGAGGTCATGGCCGCCAAGGTGGCCGCTGCGGTCGGCGGTGGCGTCCTCGCGGCCGTCCTCTCCGCGGCCGCTCCCGGGAGGCTCGGGCTCGCGCTGATCGTCACCGGGCCGCTCGCCGGCTTCCTCGCGCCCGACCTCTGGCTCGCCCGCCGCGCCGCAGAGCGCGCCCGGCGGGTGCGCGCCGAGCTGCCCGCGCTGCTCGACCTCCTACGGGTCAGCGTCGAGGCGGGCAGCTCGCTTCCTAAGGCGCTGCGCGACGTGGGCGCCCGTACTCGCGGCCCTCTCGCCGCCGAGTGGCGGGCGCTGGGGCACGAGGTCGCGCTCGGCGTGCCGCTGGAGGCCGCCCTAAACGAGACGGTCGAGCGCCTTCCGGTCCCAGAGGTCAGGTCGCTGGTCGCCGCGCTCGAGCGCGCTCGCCGCCACGGCGCCCCGCTGGCCGACACGCTGGCGTCGCAGGCACGCGACGCCCGCTTCGCCCTCGCCCGCCACGCCCGCGAGGAAGCGGCGCGCGCCGGCCCCAAGATCCAGCTCGTGGTGGCCTTGCTCCTGGTGCCCTCGGTGCTGCTGCTCGTGGCGGCCGCCCTCGTGGCCGCCCTTCTCGAGGGGGGAGGAGGAGCGGCCCTTCCCCTCTAGACGCCCTGCAAGACGAGCGAAGCCGCCCGGCCGCGGCGCCGAGGATCGCCGGACCGGACGGCTTCGCCGGGGTTCCCCTGCTCAGCAGGACACGATCAGGTGGAACGAGCGGTTCTCGATCTCCCCGGCGCTGTTGCGCGTCACGACACGGACCCCGTTCACGCTCTGCACCGCCGACGTGACCGAGATCTGGCCGTTCCCGGGACCGGCCGCCGACTCATCGCCGAGCGTTGCCGTGTAGACGCAGTTGCGCACGTCGCGGTCGAAGATCACCTGGTACTGCCCCGGCCCGGTCTGAGCGCTCGAGGTGACGCCCCGGCCGCGGACGGCGGCGCCGACGTTCGAGACCACCGCGTGCCGCTGCACGCCGTCCGCGGCTCCTGCGAACGCGGCGGACGGCACCTGCTTGATCTTGCTGGCGTCGAGCGACTCCTCCTTGATGCTGCCGCCGCCGAAGCCGTCGCGCTTCGCCTCCTGGCCGCGCAGCGTGCCGTCCTTGAAGTCGCGGTTGCGGATCGAGCCGTTGATGATGTCGTTCGAGCCGATCGTGGCGACCGCGTAGGCGGAGCCACCCAGGCTTACGAACAGCGCGACCAGCGCCACGACCATTGCGGGGGATGGAGCGCGTAGACGGCGCTTCATTGAGATCGGACCTCCCGTCCTTCCGGGGTTCGCTTGCCCCCGTTGCAACAGCGCTGGCCCCGCCCGGGTTGCGGAGCGCGTCCCTCCTGGTGCAACGCGAATTGCACGGAACGGCCACCGCCGCCTGCCCCAACCCTCCGGTTTCGGCTCTGCGAAGCGCCTTCACAGCTCCATAAGACCCCGTCGGACGGAAAGGTGGGAAAAAGTGTTGTCAGGTGGGAGAAAGTGGGGTACTGTGCCAGCAATCAACGACCGGAGTGGCGGGGCTCCTCCCACTCCGCCACTCCGGTCCGAACTTCTCTCGCGGGACATGACCGTTGGCATTTCGAGGCCACTTCGAGCATTCGCTGGACTCAAAGAACCGGCTCAGCATCCCGACCCGGTTCCGTGCCGCCTTCTCCAATGGAACCGTTCTCGCGAAGACCCCGGAGCCCTGCCTCGCGATCTGGACGCCCGAGACCAACGAGACGATCATCGAGCGCGCGCTGAGCGGCCTGAACCCGATGGGCTCGGAGTACCGCAAGATGTCCCGCTTCTTCCAGGGCAACTCCTGGGAGGTCGACCTCGACGCCAGCGGCCGCGTGACGCTGCCGCCGCAGCTCGTCGCCCACGCGGGCATCGAGAAGGAGGTGGTCGTCGTCGGCGTGGGGGACCACCTCGAGGTCTGGGCGAAGCAGCGCTGGCAGGAGGAGCAGCAGGCCCTCGACGCGGAGATCGAGGAGGTGACGGAGCGCCTTGGCAATCCTTCTTGACATGAGTCGCGTCCACGT
Organism: Thermoleophilaceae bacterium; assembly: GCA_035947555.1. GTDB lineage: Bacteria > Actinomycetota > Thermoleophilia > Solirubrobacterales > Thermoleophilaceae > JACVRW01. The sequence continues at coordinate 2,099 of DASZJZ010000222.1, forward strand.
CCCCGTGCTGGCCGGTGAGCTGATCGACCTCACCGCGCCGGCGCCCGGCGAGACCGCCGTCGACTGCACCTTCGGCGCCGGCGGGCACGCCCGCCTGGTCGCGGACCGGCTCGGGCCCGCGGGCAAGCTCGTCTGCATCGACCGCGACCCCGCGGCCCAGCGCCACTTCGACGAGCTCGCCGCCGAGGTGGCATGCGACACGCGCTTCCTCCGCATGGACTACGCCGACGGCCTCGCCCTCCTCGCCGAGGAAGGGCTCGAGGCCGACCTCGCCTACCTCGACCTCGGCGTCTCCTCGATGCAGGTCGACGCCCGCGAGCGCGGTTTCTCCTACTCCTACGACGCGCCGCTCGACATGCGCATGGACCCCGGGCAGGAGCTCGACGCCCGGGTGGTCGTGAACGAGTGGGACGAGCGCCAGCTGGCGCAGGTCTTCCGCCGCCTGGGTGAGGACCCGAACGCGCGGCGCATCGCGCGCGAGATCGTGAGGCGCCGACGCAGGGGGCCGATCGAGACCACCGGCGAGCTGGTCGAGGCGATCGAGGCGGCGCTGCCCGCCGCGGTGCGGCGCAGCTTCGGCGGCGGGCATCCCGCCAAGCGCGTCTTCCAGGCGGTGAGGATCGCCGTGAACGGAGAGCTCGACTCGCTCGACCGCGCGCTGCCGCTCGGGTGGAGCCTGCTGCGCGACGGCGGCCGATTCGCTGCGATCTCATTCCACTCGCTCGAGGACCGCAGGGTCAAGCGCTTCCTCGCGGAGAAGGCGCGCGGCTGCATCTGCCCGCCCGACTTCCCGGTCTGCGTGTGCGGGCATGAGGCCGAGGCGGAGCTGCTGACCGGCCGCGCCGTGGCGCCGACGCCCGGCGAGGTCGCCACCAACCCGCGCGCTAAGTCGGGCCGGCTGCGGGCGGCGCGAAAGCTCGGCCCGGGGGAGGCAGCCTGATGGGCCGCGCGGCGACGGCCCGGGCGGCGGCGCCTCGCGGGAAGGCCGCCAC
>DASZJZ010000223.1:0-2196 GCA_035947555.1 Thermoleophilaceae bacterium
CCGCTTCGCGCCGCCCGATCCCGGCCAGCCACCCTCGGAGCAGTGGGGCGACGAGGCCATTGCCCGCGAGCGCCTCGAGCCGGTCGCCGCGCACGTGGACTACGAGCGCCGCACGCTCGTCTGGCACGCCGACTCGCCGAAGGCCTTCCTCGAGGAGTTCAGCTCCTCGGCCCCCACGATGGCCGCGGCCAGCAAGGCGCTGTCGCCGGACCGCTTCACGGAGCTGAACACGCAGATGCGCGAGCTGATCGAGCGCCATAACGCGGCGGACGACGGCTCGCTGCGACTCGAGGCCGAGTACGCGGTGATCGTCGCGCGCAGGCGCGGGTAGCGGCCCTGGCCGCGCGCCTGCTGCTCGAGTACGACGGCTCGGAGTTCGCCGGGTGGGCGCGCCAACCCGGCCTGCGCACGGTCCAAGACGTGCTCGAGGACGCGCTCCGAACGGTGCTGCAGCGCGACGTCCCGCTCACCGTGGCCGGGCGGACCGACCGCGGCGTGCACGCGCGCGGCCAGGTGGCGAGCCATTACGGCGATCCGGCGTCGGCGCGCGCCCTGAACGGCGTTCTGCCCCAGGACGTGAGCGTGCTGGCGAGCGAACCGGCCCCCGACGGTTTCGACGCCCGGCGCCACGCCCGCAGCCGCACCTATAGCTACCGCGTGCTCACGCGCCCGGTGCGGAGCCCCTTCGAGCGCGACCGGGCGCTGTGGTGGCCGCGCCCGCTCGACCGAGCGGCGCTCGACGCCTGCGCCGCGGCCCTCCCCGGCACCCACGACTTCACCGCCTTCACGCCGAGTGAGACCGACCACGTCCGCTTCGAGCGCGACGTGCTGCGGGCGGAGTGGATCGACGAGGGCGAGCACGTGCTGGCGTTCGTAATCGAGGCCGACACGTTCATGCGCAAGATGGTCCGCGTCCTGGTGGGGACGATGCTCGAGGGCGTCAGCCCGGACGCCTTCCGGGGACTCCTGGAGGGGCGCCCGCGCAGCGAGGCCGGGGCGACCGCGGCGCCTCACGGCCTTTACCTGGAGTCGGTTCGGTACTGAGTACCCTGGACGCGGCCCCCAAGAGATGAAAGTCCTGCTCACAAACGACGACGGCATCACCGCCACCGGTCTCAACGTCCTGCGCCGCGCGCTGCTCGAGGTGCCGGGCGTCGAGCTGGCAGTGATCGCGCCCGACTCGAACCGCTCGGCCACCGCTCGCAGCATCACCTTCCACGAGGCGCTCACCGTCGAGGAGGTGGAGTTCGGCGACGGCACGACGGGGTTCGCCACCAGCGGCACGCCGGTCGACTGCGTGCGCTTCGCCGCCCTCGGCCTTATCGACTTCGAGCCCGAACTGATCGTGTCCGGCATCAACCACGGGGCCAACCTGGGCGACGACATCACCTACTCCGGCACGGTCGCCGCCGCCTTCGAGGGCATCATGCTGCGGCTGCCGGCTATCGCCGTGTCGCAGCAGCTCGCCCGCGACCTGGACGCCGACTTCGACCACGCGGCGGCCTTCGTGGCCCGCCTCGTGGAGGAGCTCGAGCGGGTGCCCATGCCCGAAGGCACGCTCCTGAACGTGAACGCGCCCCCGCGGGAACCCCGCGGTGTGAGGGCCGGCCGGCTCGGCAAGCGGATCTACCACGACCGCATGGAGCTGGACAGCGAGCAGGACGGACGCCGCAGCTACCGCATCTACACAGGGGAGCCGAGCTTCCGGCGCGAGGAGGGCACGGACTTCGCCGCGATCGCCGACGGCTACATCGCGGTCACCCCGCTCCACTTCGACCTCACCGACGAGGCGGGGATCGAGGAGCTGGCCGGCTTCGACCTCGACGGACTGCTGCGTCCGGCCGCCCGGGAAGTGTGAGCACCGCGGAGCTGCAAGAGGCGGCGCAGCGCGCCGACGAGCTGCGCAAGCAGCTCGAGTACCACAACCACCGCTACTACGTCCTCGACGACCCCGAGGTCTCTGACGCCGACTACGACGCGCTGCTCAACGAGCTGCGCGACCTCGAGGCCGAGCATCCCGAGCTGCGTACCCCCGACTCCCCGACCCAGCGCGTGGGCGCGCAGCCGCTCGACAAGTTCGAGCAGGTGCGCCACCTCCAGCCGATGTACTCGCTCGCCAACGCCCGCAACGAGGAGGAGCTGGCCGCCTGGGTGCTGCGCTCCGAGCGCTACCTGGCGCGCCAGGGCGTGGAGATG
>DASZJZ010000224.1:0-9502 GCA_035947555.1 Thermoleophilaceae bacterium
CTTCGAGACCTGCGGCTGCCCGAGGCCGAGCTCGCGGACGAGGTCGTTCACGGGTCGCTCGCCCGCGGCGAGGGCGTCGAGAAGCTGCCGCCGCCGGGGCTCGGCGACCGCGTTGAACGCGTCTGCCGTGGTCGCTGCGCGTGCCATGGCGGACAGTTTATATGCCGATATCGGAATATGTCAACCCGTAGTACCCCCCTCCGGCGAAGGATGCGTTCCCAAGGGCGCCGGCCGATCGGCCGGCGGCCTTCGCTTTTGCGGCCACACTGTGCCCCGTGGAAAACGCCCTGATCGCCGATCGCCTCGAGGCGTTCGCGTCGCTGCTCGAGCTGGTGGACGCGCAGCCGTACACGGTTCGGGCCTACCGTCGCGCCGCGGAGACCATCCGCGGCGCGGCTCTGCCGGTCGCGGACCTCGTCAGGGCGGGCCGGGCACGCGAGCTGCGCGGGATCGGTCCGGGGATCGAGGCGCGGCTGCGCGAGCTCGTCGAGACGGGCACGATCGCCGAGCTCGAGGAGCTCGAGCGGGAGGTGGCCCCCGACCTCGTGGGCCTCGGCCGCTACCTCGGCCTCGGCGCCAAGCGCTCGGTGGACCTGGCCCGTGCCCTCGGCGTGCGCACCGCCGCGGAGCTGCGGGAGGCGGCTGCGCAGGGGAGGCTGCGTGGCGTGCCGGGGATCGGGCCGAAGACCGAGGCCCGGCTCCTCGACGCGCTCGCCCGTGAGCCCGAGCCGCGCCCGCGGCAGGGGCTGCTGCTGAACCGCGCCCGGGAGCTGGTGGGAGGTGTGGCGGCGGCGCTCGGCGGCGAGCCCGCCGGCGACGTCCGCCGCTGGCGCGACTCCTGCGAGCTGCTCGCCGTCGTGTGCGCCGCGAGTGACCCCGGTCCGGTGCTGGACCGCTTCGCCGAGCTGCCGCAGATCGTCGCGCTGGTCGAGCGAGGTGAGCGGCGCGCCCTCGGCGTGACCGTGGAGGGGGTGCCCGTCGAGCTGCTGGCGGCCGAGTCCGAGCGGTTCGGCACCGCCCTGGTGCGGGCCACTGGCTCACCCGCCTACGTGGCGGCACTCGAGCCACTGCCGGACGCGCCGGCCGAGGAGGGGGTCTACCGTGCCCTCGGCGTCCCCTGGTGCCCGCCGGAGCTGCGCGAGCAGCCGTTCCGGGGCGAGCCGCCGCCGCTCGTGGAGCCGGTGGAGATCCGCGGCGACCTGCACTGCCACACCACCTGGTCCGACGGCAGGGCGAGCGTCGAGGAGATGGGTCGCGCCGCGCAGGAGCGCGGCTACGACTACCTCGCGATCTGCGACCACACGCCCGCCGTCGGCGCCGTGCCGGGGCTCACCCCGGACGCCGTCCGCCGCCAGGGGGAGGAGATCGCCGCCGCGAACGAGGCGCTGGCGCCGTTCCGCGTGCTGCGGGGCATCGAGTGCGACATCCTCCCGGACGGCCGCCTCGACCTGCCGGACGACGTGCTCGCCGAGCTCGACTGGGTGCAGGCGAGCGTGCACGGCGGCCAGCGGATGCCGCGCGCGGAGATGACGAAGAGGGTGGAGGAGGCGCTGCGGAACCCGTACGTGCGCTGCCTGAGCCACCCGAAGGGCCGCTACATCAACCGCCGCCCGGAGAACGCCCTCGACCTCGAGCGGGTCTTCGAGGTCGCGCTCGAGCAGGGGGTGGCGCTCGAGGTGAACGGCCTGCCCGACCGGCTCGACCTGAGCGGCGAGCACGTGCGTGAGGCGCTGGAGGCAGGCGTCCGGATCGTCTGCTCGACGGACGCCCACTCGATCCGCGGACTGGGCAACATGGGCCTCTCGGTGGCGACGGCGCGCCGCGGCGGCGCCACCGCCGCACACGTCGTGAACACGGGTCCGCTCGAGTCGATCCTGCGCTGAGGCCTACGGGTTCCGCAACGCCGCCCGCATAGCCGCCCCCTCGTCAAGGAACACGCGGACGCGGGCGATCCTGTCGCCGTCAACCCTCACCACGTGGTAGACCGAGCCAAGCGTCGTCGGACTCTCGCGGTCGAGCCGCAACGTGAGCGTGACGAGGATCTCGTCCCCGACGGGCTGGACCGCCTCGATGTCGGCCCACCGGCCGCCGGTGGAGGCCACGATGTCCTCCAGCCGGGCGACGACGGCGTCGTGCCCGGTCCACACCTGGGCGTCGGGCACCTCGGGCGCGTCGTGGACCTCGACCGTCTCGGTCGTGAAGCCGACGAAGGCCCGCGGCCCACGCGCGTTCCAGGTCCGGTACGCCTCCTCGACCACCCGGCTCGCGGCAGGCATGCCTCCCTTCTACCACCCGGCATGCGTCGCCGCTCAGTCGTACCGCTGGATCATCCGCACGTTCAGCACGAGCATCACGGCGCCCAGCGCGAAGACGACGCCGAATCCCGGCAGGATCTCGTCCCAGGCGAGGTCGGCCAGGATCAGCGACCGCAGCGCTTCCATAAGGTAGGTGACCGGGTTGAGCGTGGCGGCGATCTCCATCGGCTCGGTGAGGAGGTCGCGCGGCACGAAGTTCGGCGTGAGGAACAGCAGCGGGAAGAAGATCAGCCCGCCCGAGTTCGTCGCCGCCGCGCTGCGCGTCTTCAGGGCGATCAGCTGCATGAAGCCGGCGTACACGACGCCCCACAACGCGCTCAGCAGCACCAGCAGCATGAACCCGAGCGGCCCGCTCGCGATCGTGATCCCGAACGGGAGCGCGAGCAGCACGATCACCGTCGACAGGACCACGCCCTTCCCGCCCTCCGCGACCAGTCGCCCCAGCACGATCGAGTAGCGCGGCACCGGGATCGCGCGCAGCTTGTCGAAGTAGCCGCCCTCGATCTCCTCGACCAGGAACAGCGCGGCCATCCCGAACGACGCCGCCAGGAGGAGCGTGATCGGGAGCTGGAAGGCGCCGTATCCCTGGCCCTCGAGGAAGTCGGTGGACTCGGACGGGAAGATCTCCGCCGCCTGGCCGGTGTTCACCACCAGGAAGAACAGCGGGATGAACATCGTCATGAACAGCGCGTCGGGCTGCCGCAGCGCCTCGCGCAGCGCGCGCTGTCCCAGTGCGATCGTGGGGCTCACGCGGTCACCTCCTGGACCTCGCCGGCCGCCCGCTCGCGGGTGCGGCCGGTCGCGTCGAGGAACACGTCGTCGAGCGTCGGCGGTGTGTCGCCGCCGCGGCGCTCCCACAGGTCCGCCTTCAGCTGCGCCGGCGTTCCCTCGCGCACGATGCGGCCGCGGTCGATGATCGCGATGCGGTCGCAGAGCTGGTCGGCCTCCTCGAGGTACTGCGTCGTGAGGAAGACGGTCGTCCCGTGGCCGTTGATGCGGCGCAGCTCCTCCCAGATGGTCAGCCGGCTGGCGGGATCGAGCCCAGTGGTCGGCTCGTCCAGGAAGAGCACCTCCGGCTCGTGCACGAGCGCGGCCGCGAGGTCCAGGCGGCGCTGCATGCCTCCCGAATAGCCCTTGATCACGCGGTCGGCGGCCTCCTCGAGCTCCACGAGCGAGAGCAGCTCCTCCGAGCGCTCCGTTGCTCGGGCGCCGCTGAGGCCGAACAGCCGGCCGTGCAGCAGCAGCAGCTCGCGGCCTGTCTGGCGCGGGTCGAGGCCGGCTTCCTGCAGCGCGACGCCGATCCGCCGGCGGGCCTCGTCGGGGTCGCGAGCGACGTCGATGCCCACCACCTCGGCGCGGCCCGAGGTGATCGTCAGGAGCGTCGTGAGCATGCGGACGGTCGTCGACTTGCCGGCCCCGTTCGGCCCGAGAAAGCCGAAGATCTCCCCGGTGCGGACCGCGAGGTCCACCCCGCGCACCGCCTCCACGTCGCCCTCGCGGCCCGTGAAGTGCTTCACGAGTCCCTCGGCCAGCACGGCCGGTCCTCCGTTGTATTGCATGGCAGCTCCTGGTCGGTGAATGGGCGCCTCGCCCTTTGGACCGGGCGGGCGCCCGGAACTCATCGCGCGCCGGTCGCGGCGTCCGCGCTGCCGGTCATGTCCTTGTTCTCGGGCACGAACTTGCTGGCCGTGAAGGTGGCGCCCTGAGGGTCGGTGATGACGGTCATCCGCACCCAGGGCGCGTCGAACGGCGGGACGACCACCTGTCCGCCGAGCTCGGCGGCCCGCGCGGCGATCGGGTCGGCTTCGTCCACGGCGAACGTCACGCCCCAGTGCGCCGGCGTCTCGGGCTGGTCGTCGCCGATGGGGCTGATGCCGGCGACCACGTCCTCGAACCGCTCCGGGGCCCCGACGTCGGCCATGTTCTCGCGCATCCCGGGGTTGAGCCGCTCGAGGAAGTCGCCGTAGCCGGCCATCGCCCACATGGGGGCTCCGCCAACGTCGAGGACCTCCCAGCCGAAGACCGCTCCGTAGAAGGACGCCGCGGCGTCGAGGTCGCGCGTGTTCAGGATGTTGAAGTTGAGCGAGGCGTGCTCGTTGACGACCGTGGCGCCGCGGTGCTCCTTCGCCTGCCAGACGCTGAAGGCCGCGCCCTCGGGGTCGGCGAAGATCGCCATGCGTCCCCAGTCCCCGGCGTCGCTCGGCTCGTCGACCACCGTGCCGCCGGCGGCCCGCACCTTCTCGGCGGTCTCGTCGGCGTCGTCCACCCACACGTACGTGCGCCAGGCCGCCGTCTGCGGCGCACCCTCCGGCGCTGAGGCGACCGCGGCCACGTCGCCGCCGCGCAGCCGCGCCATGAAGTACTTCCGGGGCGACCCGGGCGGCATGACGTCCTCCATCTCCCAGCCGAACAGGTCGCCGTAGAACGCGGCAGCCGCGGCGGGGTCGGGCTGTGTCGTGTCGATCCAGCACGGTACGCCGGCGATGTAGCGGTCCTGCTCGGCCATTGGCTCTCCCTTGGTGGTCTTGGACTCGATCGGCAGGGCACCCTACGACCGGTTTAGGTCAGGATCTGTCCTCAATCCGCGAGATCCTTCGGTTTTACATGAACGGGACATCGAGCCGGCTCCTGGACCTCCTGTCGCTGCTTCAGGCCCGCCGCGACTGGCCGGGCGCGGCGCTGGCCGAGCGTCTCGCGGTGTCGCCGCGCACGGTGCGGCGCGACATCGGCCGCCTGCGGACGCTGGGGTACCCGGTCGAGTCCCTGACCGGGCCGGCCGGCGGCTACCGGCTGCGCGCGGGCACCGCGATGCCGCCGCTGCTGCTCGACGAGGACGAGGCGATTGCCATCGCGGTGGGCCTTCGCACCGCCGCTCGGGCATCGGTGACGGGCATCGAGGAGACCTCGATCCGCGCGCTCGTAAAGCTCGAGCAGGTGCTCCCGGCGCACCTGCGCCGCCGCGTCGCGGCGCTGGGCTCGGCCACGATCTCCGTGCCGGCCACGGGCCCTACCGTCGATGCGCAGCACCTGACGACGATCGCCACGGCCTGCCGCGACTCCGAGTGCCTGCGCTTCCGCTACCGCACCCGCGACGGCGCCGAGACGCGCCGCGAGGTCGAGCCGCACTCGCTCGTGAACCTCGGGCGGCGCTGGTACCTCGTCGGCTGGGATCGCGGCCGCGACGACTGGCGCACGTTCCGTGTCGACCGGCTCAGCCGGCCCGCGGCGACCGGGGTGGGGTTCAGGGGACGCACGCTGCCGGCACGCGACGCCGCGGCCTACGTCGAGCAAAGCATCACGGGCGCGTGGAGCCGCTACGAGGCGCGCGTGACGGTGCACGCCCCGGCGGACGAGGTTGCCCGGCGGCTCCCGTACGCCGCGGCGCTCGAGCCGATCGACGCGCACCGCTGCGAGTACCGCACCTCCGACGACGACCTGGAGTGGCTGGCGATCCGCATCGCGATGCTCGGCGCCGACGTGGACGTGCACGAACCCCCGGAGCTGATCGAGCAGCTGAACATGCTCGCGGGGCGCCTGCAGCGGGCCGCGGGCGCCGAGCGCGCCGAGCGCTGAGCCGTCCCGCCCGTCCCGGCGGCTGAGCGGGTCGCCCGGGCGGCGCCCGGCCTTCTCGCCTCGATCTAGGCGGCCGTGTCTCCGCGCGCCGCGGTCGCGCGGGCGTTCTCAGTGGACGGGCTTGCGCGCCCGGATGATCGCCGAGCTCGCGTGCTCATGGACGCGGTGTGTCTCGCGGATCTCGATGTCCACCAGGCCCTCGTCGGCGAGCGTCGCCTCGAACTGGCCGCGCGTCAGCGCTCCGGCTACGCAGCCGGTCCACTGCTGCATGTCCTCGCGGGTGGCTCTGTCCATGTCCGGGTCGGCGATCACGTCCGAGACGGCGAAGCGCCCGCCGGGGCGGAGCACGCGTGCCGCCTCCGCTATCACCTTGCGCTTGTCGGCGGCCAGGTTGATGACGCAGTTCGAGATGACGACGTCGACCGTGTTGTCGGGGAGCGGGATGTCCTCGATGTAACCCTTGACGAACTCGACGTTGTCGACGTCCGCCTCGGCGGCGTTGGCGCGGGCCAGCGCGAGCATCTCGTCGGTCATGTCGAGGCCGATCGCCTTGCCGGTGGCGCCCACGCGGCGGGCGGAGATCAGCACGTCGGCGCCGGCGCCGGACCCGAGATCGAGGACGGTCTCGCCCTCGTGCAGGTCGGCGACCGCGGTGGGAACCCCGCAGCCGAGCGAGGCCTCCACGGCCGCCTTGGGGGCGGCGTCACCCTCGGCGTCGTAGAGCGAGTGGCCGAACACCTCGGTGCCCTCCCGATCGGTCAGCTGCATGTCCGGGTCCGTGAATGCGTCTGCGGGGCCACACCCGCAGCCCGCCTCGGTCGCAGGGCCGCCGCAACAGCCGGATGAGGTTTGGTTGGCGACCGCGGTGGCGGCTGCGGCGTAACGCTCGCGCACCTGCTCGCGGATGTCGGTCATCGTGTTCCTCCTCAGTCCCCGAGCCAGCCCGCGAGCTCCGCGAGCGCGTCGGGGTTGACGTAGTAGTAGGCCCACAGGCCACGGCGCTCCGAGTCGACGAGGCCCGCCTCGCGCAGCTTCTTGAGGTGGTGGGAGAGGGTGGGCTGCGAGATGTCGAACAGCGGCACCAGCTCGCAGACGCAGACCTTGCCGGCGTGCTTGCGCAGCACGTCGACGAGCTGCAGCCGGACCGGGTCGCCGAGCGCCTTGGCCACCTCGGCCATGCGAATCGCGCGCTCCCGCTCGACATCGGGGTAGACGACCGGCTCGCAGCACGGCTCGCCGGCCGGGCGCTTCTGCTTCGGCGCCAGCTCCAGATCGACAGCCATCTATCTACATATATCGATTGAGTCGACGAATGTCAATGGATAGGATCGGCGCGCGCCACGACGAGAGGAGGGGAGATGAAGTACGTGCTGTTCGTGTGCACCCAGAACGCCGGGCGATCCCAGATGGCCCAAGCGCTTTTCGACAGGCACGCCCCGGACGACGTGCGGGCCGAGTCGGCCGGCGCGGAGCCGGCCGATCGCGTGCACCCCGTTGTGGTCGAGGCGATGCGCGAGATCGGCATGGATCTGAGCGGCCAGCGGCCCAAGAAGCTCACGCTCGAGATGCAGCTGCACGCCGACCGGGCGATCACCCTCGCCTGCGGCGCGCGCTGTCCGTACGTCCCATCGGTGGTGGAGGACTGGGACGTCTCGGACCCGGCCGACAGGCCGATCGAAGAGGTGCGCCTGATACGCGACGAGATCGAGCTCCGGGTCAAGGACCTGCTGGACAACCGCCTCGACCAGATCCGCCGGGACCGCCGCCAGCACATGATGCGGATCTCCCGGCTCGTGCCGGGGCTGGTCGACGAGTTCGGCGGCGAGCTCACGGACGACGAGATCCGGGCGATCGCCGACGAGATCCTCGCCACCTACGAGGACGTCCCCGTCCGCTCGTTCGTGATGACGCTCGCAAACCGCAAGGCCCGCGAGATCGTCAGGGAACGAGCCGGAGCCCGGGCCGGCGCCTAGTCGACGAAACGCCGCCAGCCGCCGCTACTCGCGCGCGATCCGCCCCTCGCGCTTCTACGCCACCAGCCTGGAGGCGGTGGCGGAGGAGGCCGGCTTCAGCCGCGGCGCCGTCTACTACAACTTCGCCGGCAAGGAGGAGCTCTTCCTCGAGCTGCTCGACCGCCGCTGCGCCGAACGCGCCCAGGACCTCCGCGCAGTCTTCCGCGACGACGACGCCGACATCGCCGCGACCAGCCGCCAGGCCCAGCTCGCGGCCCAACACGCCCTCGACGCCATGACCGGCGACCCCGAGTGGCGCGCCCTCTACCTCGAGTTCCTGGCCCACGCCGCGCGCGAGCCCGCCTTCCGGCGCCGCTTCGCGCGCCGCACCGACGAGATGCGAAGCGCGCTCGAGGAGATCGTCGTCGAGCGGGCAGCGCCGTTCGCGGACGCCCTCGACATGACGCCCCAGCAGCTCGCCGTGGTGATCGACGCGCTCGGCGTCGGGCTCTGGGGCCACCACATGCTGCACGGCGCACGGGCGGTCCCGCCCGAGCTGTTCTCGCAAGCCGTCGCCCTGCTGGTCGACGGGATCGCAGCGCGCGCCGGCACGACCGCGGAAGGAGCCGCCCGATGAGCACCACCTCCCCCGACATCCCACGCCCGCGCTTCGCGCGCATGTACCTCGGCGCCGCGGCACGCGCCGAAGAGCGCGGCGCCGGCGACCACCGTCGCACACTGCTCGCCGGGCTCCGCGGCAGAGTCGTCGAGATCGGCGCCGGCCACGGTCTCAACTTCCCCTACTACCCGACCCACGTGAGCGAGGTCGTCGCTGTCGAGCCCGAGCCGACCCTGCGCGCCCAGGCGGAGCGCGCCGCCTCCCGGGCGCAGGTGAAGGTCACCGTTCTTCCCGGCGCCGCGGACGAGCTCCCGCTCGCCGACGCGAGCGTCGACGCCGCCGTGGCCAGCCTCGTGCTCTGCTCCGTGCCGGACCAGAGCCGGGCGCTCGCCGAGCTACGGCGCGTCCTGCGGCCGGGCGGCGAGCTCCGCTTCTACGAGCACGTGCTGGCGTCCGGAAAGGGCCGGGCGTGGATCCAGAACCGGGTCGCCCGGTTCTGGCCGCTGGTCGGAGGCGGCTGTCATCCCAACCGCGACACCGTCGCCGCGATCGAGCGAGCAGGCTTCGGCATCGAACGCTGCGAGCGGTTCTGCTTCCAGCCGGCGCCGCTGGCGGTACACGTCACGCCCCACGTGATCGGGGCCGCGCGGAAGCCGGGCTAACGAGGACCGATCCTCCGCAGGGCGGCGCCGGAGAGGAGGGCGAGGCCGGCGGCGAGCGCGGCGACCGCGAGCATCGCGCCGGGCAGCCCGACGGCGCCGGCCCATGTCCCGACGTACACGGGGCCGGCGATGAACCCGAGGTACGCCACGGTGGTTACGACCGACGTGGCGGTGCCGCGCTGCTCGTCGGGCACCGTCGCCGTCAGCACGCTCATGAGTGTCGGGAATAGCGCGGCCGTCCCGGCGGCCGCGAGCGCGAGCCCGGCGAGCCCGGCCGGCACCCCGCCGGCGCCGGCGACGATCGCGGTGCCGGCGGCGGCAAGCGCAGACCCCGCCACCATGACCGCGACAGGGCGGCGCGCGGTGAGGCTCGCGGACGCG
>DASZJZ010000225.1:0-11503 GCA_035947555.1 Thermoleophilaceae bacterium
GAACGCACCTCTGGTGTACCAGTTGTCCTGCCAAGGGCACTGCTGGTTAGCTACGTGCGGATCGGATAACCGCTGAAGGCATCTAAGCGGGAAGCCGACCTCGAGATGAGCTCTCCCATCCCCTTGAGGGAGTAAGACCCCTGGAAGACCACCAGGTGATAGGCCGGATGTGTAAGCACAGCGATGTGCTCAGCAGACCGGTACTAATGGTTCGAGGGCTTGACGGATGTTTTGATCTTCTGACGTGCGGCCGGCTGTGCGGTTTTCAAGGTCCGCCGGGGGCGGGGCGGCATTTGCGGCCGCCCTGTCTCACCAGTTTTCGGTGGTGATAGCGAGGGGGAGACACCTCTTCCCATTCCGAACAGAGCAGTTAAGCCCCTCAGCGCCGATGGTACTTGGCTCGCAAGGGCCTGGGAGAGTAGGTCGCCGCCGATTGAACTCGAAGGGCCGTCCCGAGCGGGGCGGCCCTTCCGCTTTCGCGACCCCTAGACTTGCGGCCCGTGTTCGTGCTCGCCATATCGACGCTTGGGATCATCCTCATCGTCCTCGGTGCCGTCGTGCTCGTCTTCGCCATCGGTGGGGCCATCGTCGTGGTCAGGCGCTACCGCGAGCAGGAGCCGACCTTCACACGGCACGTTGAGGCGGCCGACTCGGCGCTCGAGCAGGCACGGGCGCTCGACAAGGGCTGGCATCGCGACACCATGGAGGAGGCGGCGAGGGCCGCCGTCGCGGAGTCGCGCCCCGGATGGACCTACGACGACCTCCACCTCGTGCTCGTGGACGACCGCCCGGGCGTGAACGAGGACCGAGCCCACTTCATGGCGGTCGGGTCGGACGGCGAGGCGCGCGTGATTCTCGCCCGCGAGGGCGACCGCTGGGTTGCGGAGCGGGTCGAGTAGCCGGATCGACGAGCTCGTCCCCGGATTCGCGCCGGAAGGCGAGCTCGAGCGCAGGCTGATGGCGGATCCGGAGCTGCGCGAGGGGCTCGCCTGGGGCAAGCCGCGCAGCGGCCACCCCGAGGGCTCGGTGGGGGCGCACGTGGCCGACCTGCTCGAGACCATCGACCGCTGGGGCGAGACGGGGGACCGGCGCGCCGAGCTCCGCTTCCTGGCGCTCGTGCACGACTCCATGAAGTACCGCGTACGCGACTGGCTTCCCAAGGTCGGCGAGAACCACCACGCGACGCGCGCGCGGCGCTTCGCCGAGCGGTACACGGGGGACGAGCGGCTGCTTGCGACGATCGAGCAGCACGACCGTCCCTATTCGCTGTGGCGCAAGCTGCGGCGGACCGGCCGTCCCGACGAGCGGGGGCTGCAGCGGATGCTCGACCGCATCCCGGACCGCGACCTCTTCATGCGGTTCGTGGAGCTCGACGGGTCGACCGAGGGCAAGGACCCGGAGCCGATCGAGTGGCTGAGGCGGGAGCTCGAGCGGCGCTGAGCCGCTCTCTCCGGCAACGCAGCCGCCTGGCCGCGGGGGTCGCGACCGGCACGTGGCCGGCCGCTCCGCCCGCGACGATGCGGCGGACCGCAGCCTGCGCGGCGAGGGGATGGTCGCCGGCGCCTCCCAGCTGCGGAGCGCGCTCAGGAGCGGGGGCGAGGGCACTCGCGGGCCATACGGCGCCGTCGGCGCCGAGGCGGTATTCGCCGAGCGTCGAAAACTCGACGACTAGGTCGAGCGCTGACCCGAACCGCTCTCTGAGCTGAGGGAACATGCGTTCGGGAAGGTACGCGCGCGCTCGGATGGAAGCCGCAATTTGCTGCAAGTTCCGTTGCAGGGCGCCGGTAGGCTGCCCCAATGGCCGAGCCGTTCCGGCACCGCCTGCGGGTCCGCTGGTCCGAGTGCGACGCCCAGGGCGTCGTCTTCTATCCCAACTACCTCGCGTACTTCGACCATCTCCTCACCGAGCTGTGGCGCGAGACGGTCGGCTCGTACGCACGGATCCGGGACCTGGGCATCGACCTCGTCGTGGCGGAGGCCGGCATCCGCTACCGGGTCTCGGCCCGCTTCGACGAGGAGGTCGAGGTCCAGGCGCTGATCAGCAGGCTCGGGACGACCTCGATGACGCTCGATCTGGCCGTGGAGCGCGTTGGCGACGGCGTCCTGCTCGCCGAAGGGGAGCTGCGTCACGTCTTCGTGGATCCCGACACCTTCCAGAAGCGCGAGATGCCCGAGCAGGTTCGGGACCAGCTCCGCCGCTTCGCCGCCGCGGCATGATCCACCTGCGGATCGTCGCTCCCGAGGACGCCGCGCACAAGGTGCTCGACCTGCTGTGCGCCTCGCCCGCCGTGATCAACGTGGCGCATCTGCACGCCGCCTCGAAGAAGCCGAGAGGGGACGTGATCCTCTGCGACGTCGCCAAGGAAGACGCCAGCGTGATCCTCAGCGACCTCAAGGAGCTCGACATCCCCAGGCTCGGCTCGATCGCCATCGAGCACATCGACACGGCGATCTCGGATGCGGCCGAGGCGGCCGAGAAGGCGGCGCCGGGGCTGCCGTCCGACGCCGTGGTGTGGGAGGAGGTCGAGGCGCGCACCTCGGAGCAGACCGAGCTCTCCTTCAGCTTCGTCCTGTTCATGATCGCCGCCATGCAGATCGCGGCCGTGGGGATCGTGCTCGACCAGCCGATCCTGATCGTGGGCGCGATGGTCGTGGGACCGGAATTCGGGCCGCTGGCGGCGGTGAGCGTGGCGCTGGTCAACCTGCAGCCGGACCTGGTGCGCCGCTCGCTGTTGGCGCTTGCCGTCGGCTTCCCGACCGGGATCGTGATGGCGCTCCTGACCACGCTCGTCTTCATCGGGATCGACGTGTTCCCCGCCGATTTCGAGGAGACCCGGCACCCGTTCACCGACTTCATCTCGAACCCCGACTTCCTCAGCTTCTTCGTCGCCTTCGTGGCGGGCTCGGCCGGGGTGCTGTCGCTCACCTCCGCCAAGTCGGGGGCGCTCGTAGGCGTGCTGATCTCCGTGACGACCATCCCGGCCGCGTCGAACATCGGCGTGGCGGCCGCCTACGGCGAGTGGAACGACGCGGGCGGCGCGGCGCTGCAACTCGGGATCAACCTGGCCGGCATCGTGGCGGCGGGCGTGCTCACGCTGTACATCCAGCGGCGGTACTACGTGGCGAGGCGGCGAAAGCACCTCAGGGATCCGGCCCGTAGCGAGGCGGGCCTGCCGGTCGGCCGCAGTATGCGCGGTCCTTAGCTAGAGCGACGCCCAGATGTCGATCTTCGTTCGCACCCGCCCGATCACCTCGGTGGTGAACTCGGACGTGCTGGCGTGTCCCCCCAGGTCGGGGGTCCGCACCCCGGTCGCGGTGGCCTCGAGCACCGACTCGTAGATCGCCCGCGAGGCCGTGCCGGCGTTCTCGTGGCCGAGCTCGCCGGCGTAGTGGAGCAGAGCGGCGGCGGCGAGGATCATCGCCATCGGGTTCGCGATGTCCTTGCCCTTGAGCGCCGGCGCGGTGCCGTGCGGCGCCTCGGCCATCACGGCGCGCGGCTCGAACTCCTCGTCGAAGGCCAGCAGCACCGACTCGGCGCCCGCGATCGAGCCGAACAGCGGCATCACGAGGTCCGAGAGGCAGTCGCCGTCGCGGTTGAGGGCGGGGATCACGAGCGGGGCGTCGGCGGCGCCCGAGATCAGGCCGGCGTAGGTGGCGTCGATCAGGACGGGGGAGTAGGGGACCTCGGGATAGCGCTCGGACGCCGCGTCCATCTCCTCCTTGAGCAGGCCCTCGTAGATGGGGCTGACCGTCCACTTGGGGCCGCCGTACACGCGCCCGTGGATGCGCTGCGCCGTCCGGAAGCTGTACTCGGAGACGGCGTGGCAGACCTCGCGCGAGATGCGCTCGGTGCGGTAGGCCACCTCGTCGCCGTCCTCCTGCTCGCGCCACTGCTTGGCGCCGTAGGCGTCGCCCACCGCCATCCGCACCACCGCGATCGGGTAGTGCACGCCCGCAACCGGGGTCACGCCGGGGATGCGCCGGCCGGTGCGGATGATCACCTTGCCGTCGATCGCCTCGCGAAGGATGCGGTTGGGGCTGCCCACGTCGTCGGCCCCCTCGGGCGTGATCGTGGCCGCCTTGAGGCCGAAGCGGGCCTCCGCCATGGCCCGCGCCGCGGCGGTCACGACCTCGTTGTTCGTGCGGCGGCGGTTCTCCAGCGAGAGGTCGTAGTGCTCGAAGTCGGCCTCGACCTTCGTGACCGCGGGATCCAGCACCCGGAGCGCCTGCTCGAGCAGCTCCTGGCCCGTCTCGTCCCCCTCGAGCACGATAATTCGCGTCGTGCGCGAGGGCGCGGGCTGGCCCGCGGCGGAGCGATCATCTTCAACCATGGGCGAGCAATGTAACTGGTGCGGCCGGGAGATCGAGCGGGAGGACGGCTGGCGCGCCGAGGAGATCCCCGGCGCCCGAAAGGCGGCCTTCTGCCGGCTCGAGCACGTGGTGCCGTGGGCGATCCAGGGCCCGCACTGGGACCCGGGCGAGATCCTCGAGCCGAGCGGCCTGACCGACTCGATCGACGCCTGCGCCCAGTGCGGAACCGACCTGGGCGACGTGCGCGTCCTGCTGGTGCGCCACCGCGGCGAGCACCGCATTCCGGACGCCTTCTGCTCGGTCGACCACATGGCCGACTGGGCCAAGTCGGGCGGACGCTGGCGCTGAACCGGCGCCTGAGCAGGTGTTTCCTGCGATTCTCGGCTCGTGAAGAGCGTGTCAACGGCGCAGCTCGCCGCCGCGGTCTCGGTGGCCGCGCTCGCCGCGACGCCCGCGCTGGCAAAGCCCCGCGTGGCGCTGTCCCGGTCCGGTGCAGAGCCGGGCCAGCGAATGGTGGTGGCCGGGCACGGCTTCGCGAAACGCGCTCCGCTGCGGATCGCGCTCGGCGCCCGCACCGTGCGCCGGTCGCGAACGGGACGGCGCGGTGGCTTCCGGGTGGCGTTCAGGGTGCCCGCCCGCTCGGCGGGGCTGCTCCGAATCAAGGTGTTCGTGCGAGGCCGGTCCGTCAGGCGACGCTTCCGGATCCGCCCGAGCGTCGAGCCGCCCACGCTGGTTGCCGCCGGGGACATCGCGTGCAGCCCCGCGATGGACGAGGCCCCGACCCACTGCCGCCACGCCCGCACGGCCGACCTTGTCGAGCGCTTGAACCCGGACGCCGTCGCCGTGCTCGGCGACGCCCAGGACCACGAGGGGACGCTTGAGGAGTTCCAGGCGGAATACGACCCGACCTGGGGGCGCTTCAAGGACATCACGTACCCCGCACCCGGCAACCACGAGTACCAGGGCACATCGGAGCGGGACGCGGCTCCGGGCTACTTCGAGTACTTCGGCCCGGTCGCCGGCGCTCGCTCGGAGGGCTACTACCGCTGGCGGCTCGGCGACTGGACCATGCTGGCCCTCAACTCCGGCGCCGTCCGGTACACCCGGCGGGGCCGAGGCGCCTCTCGGCCCGACGACTGCTGGCCTGTGTCATGCGCCGAGGGAAGCGCCCAGGAGCGCTGGCTGCGCCGGCAGCTGGAAGGCCTCCGGCGCGGCTCCTGCGTGCTCGCGTACTGGCACCATCCGCGCTTCAGCTCCGGCTTCGGCGGGGCCCATCAGCCGCACCGCGAGACGGGGCCGCTGTTCCGCGCCCTCTACGAGCACCGTGCGGAGCTCGTGCTGAACGGGCATGTGCACAACTACGAGCGCTTCGGTCCCCGCTCGCCGAGCGGGCGGCCCGACGAGCGCGGCGTGACCCAGTTCGTCGTGGGCACCGGCGGCAACGCGCTGCACAGGCACACCGGCACGCCCCTCACGACGACGCTGCGCACGAACCTCTTCGGCGTGCTCGAGCTGACCCTGGCGCCCGGCGGTTGGAGATCGCGCTTCGTCGCCGAGGACGGAACGACGACGGACACCGCGGCGGACGCCTGTCGCTAATCCGGTCCGCGAAGCCCGAGCTCGTCCCTGCGTTCCTCCATCGCCGCGATGAGGAACGCCACGTGCTCGTCGAAGTCCACGCCCAGCTCCTCGGCGCCCTCGCGCACCTCGTCGCGGTTCACGCCCGCCGCGAAGCTCGGCTGCTTCAGCTTCTTCTTCACCGACTTGGGCGTCATCCCCTCGATGCCGGTCGGCCGGACCAGCGCGCAGGCGGCGATGAAACCCGAGAGCTCATCCACCGCATAGAGGGTCTTCGCCATCCGGCTCTCGCGGGGCACGCCCAGGAAGGTGGCGTGGCCCGCCACCGCGTCGATCAGCTCGCGCGGGTAGCCACGCTCCTCGAACAGGGCGAGCGCCTTGCGTGGGTGGCCGGTCTCGAGGTCGGGGTAGCGCTCGTAGTCGAGGTCGTGGAGCAGGCCGGTGACGGCGTACAGCTCCTCGTCCTCGCCCCACTTGCGGGCGTAGGCCTGCATGCCCGTCTCCACGCCCAGCAGGTGCTTCCGCAGCGAGTCGCTCTGCACCCATTCCTCTACCAGCTCCCAGGCCTCTTCGCGCGTGGGCGACATGCGCGGGAGGTTATCCACAGGTCGACCCGAACCTGCAAGGGAATGACCTCCGTTACGCTTGCGGCCGCGACCATGGAGAAGTTCATCATCGAGGGCGGGACTCCCCTCTCGGGGACGGTGGTGCCCGCCGGCAACAAGAACGCCGCGCTGCCCGCGCTCGCCGCCACGCTGTTGACGAGCGAGGAGGTCGTGCTCCGGAACACTCCGCGGATCCGCGACGTCCAGGCCATGGTCGAGCTGCTCGTGCGGCTCGGCGCCAAGGCCGAGTGGCGCGACGAAAACGAGATCGCCGTCCAGTGCGACCAGATCGGCCACACCTCCGTGGACCCCGGCTGGGCCGAGCGCATCCGCGCCTCCTTCCTGCTCGCCGGCCCGCTGCTCGCCCGGTTCGGCGCCGCCGACATGCCGCCGCCGGGCGGCGACGTGATCGGCCGCCGGCGGCTCGATCCCCACCTCGACGCCTTCCGCGCGCTCGGAGCCGACGTCCGCACCGGGCGCTCCTACGAGCTGCGCGCCCCCGACGGGCTCCACGCGTGCGACTTCTTCATGGACGAGCCCTCGGTGATGGCGACCGAGAACGCCCTGATGGCCGCTGCGCTCACGCCCGGCTCGACGGTCATCCACAACGCCGCCTCCGAGCCCCACGTCCAGGACCTGGCCCGGCTGTTGATGCAGATGGGCGCCCGCATCGAGGGCATCGGCTCGAACCTGATGATCATCCACGGGCAGGAGGAGCTGCACGGCGCCGACTACGCGATCGGCCCCGACCACATCGAGATCGGCTCCTTCATCGCGCTGGCCGCCTGCAGCGGCGGCGAGGTGCGGATCCGCGACTGCGTGCCCGACGACCTGCGCATGACCCGGCTCGCGTTCGAGCGGCTCGGCTGCCGGATCGAGTACGAGGGCAACGACGTGATCGTGCCGGCCGGCCAGGAGCTACGCATCAAGTCCGACGTCGGCGACGCCATCTCCAAGATCGAGGACGGCCCCTGGCCCGCCTTCCCGGCCGACCTCACCAGCATCGCCCTCGCTCTGGCCACCCAGGCGGAAGGGCTCGTGCTGATCCACGAGAAGATGTTCGAGAACCGCCTGTTCTTCGTCGACAAGCTCGTGTCCATGGGCGCTCGGGTGATCGTCTGCGACCCGCACCGCGCGGTCGTCAGCGGCCCGAGCCGTCTTCACGGCGAGCGCCTCTCGAGCCCGGACATCCGCGCGGGCATGGCCCTGCTCATCGCCGCGCTGTGCGCCGATGGCACCTCTGAGATCGCGAACATCCGCGAGATCGACCGCGGCTACGAGCGGATCGACGACCGGCTGCGCTCGCTGGGCGCGCGCATCGAGCGCGTGGCGGCGGAGCGGGTGCCCGCCTAGCGCCGGGAGGCGCCGGTGAGTAGAACGGATCGCTCCGGTGCGGGCCGAGCCCGCCCCCTCGCGCACTACGAGAATCGCTCCGGTGCGGGCCAGCCCGCCCCCTCGCGCACGACGACCATCCCGCCCGGGACCCGCGACGTGCTGCCGGAGGAGATGCGCGAGCTGCGCGAGATCTCGTCGCGCATGCGCGCGACCTTCGAGGAGGCCGGCTACGGCGAGGTCCACACGCCGGCGCTCGAGTACGAGGAGGTGCTGCGCCGGGGGGAGGAGAGCGCGGCCGGCGCGCGCTACCGGACGTTCGACGAGCAGGGCGACGTGCTCGCGCTGCGGTCGGACATGACGATCCCGATCGCGCGGGTGGTGGGGAGCCGTTACGCGGACGAGGCCCCGCCGTTCCGGTTCTGTTACTTCGCGCACGCCTGGCGCGCTGTCGAGCGCGGTGTGGGGGAGCCGCGCGAGTTCCTTCAGGGTGGGCTCGAGCTGATCGGGGCCCACGGGTCCGAGGGCGATGCCGAGGTCGTGGCGCTGACGATCGCGGCACTCGACGCCGCCGGCCTGCGGCGGCACCGGGTGGGGATCGGCGACGCCTCGCTGTACCGGACGCTGCTCGAGTCGTCCGGGGTGCCCGAGGCGGTGCACGTGCCGATGCTCGAGTGCCTGTCGCGGCGCGACCTGGTCGGGCTGGAGCGGCGGATCGCGGAGGTGAGCGGGCTGGACCCGACCGCCCGCGAGCTGCTCGTGGAGCTTCCCGCGTTGCGCGGGGGCCCCGAGGTGCTGGAGCGGGCGCCGGGCTTGCGCGCCTTGCACGAGCGGCTGGCCGAGCGGGGCGTGGCGGACCGGGTGATCTTCGACCTTGGCCTCGTGCGCGAGCTGGGCTACTACACGGGGGCCGTGTTCGAGGTGTACGACCCCGCGGTTGGGTTCGCCCTCGGGGGCGGGGGGCGCTACGACGACCTGCTCGGCCGGTTCGGCCGGCCGTTGCCGGCCTGCGGCGTGGCGCTAGACCTGCAGCGGGTGCACCTGGCGCAGGCGGCGGAGGAGGCGCTGCGGTGACCGGCCTCACCATCGCCGTCCCGCGCGGCGCTCTCTTCGCAGGCACGCTCGACCTGCTCGACAGGCTGGGGGTCGACACCGCCGAGGTGCGCTCCAACGACCGCAAGCTGCTCTTCGCCGAGGCCGGCATCGTCACGATGCGGCCGTCGGACGTGCCGACCTACGTGGAGCACGGCTCGGCCGACGTGGGTGTGACAGGCAAGGACGTGCTGCTCGAGCAGTCGCACCGCGACGTGTACGAGCTGGTGGACCTCGGCTACGGGCGCTGCCGCATGGTGGTGGCCGCCGGCGACGGCGACCCGATCGGCTCCGCGCTGCGGCGCCTCGGCCGCGTGCGCATCGCGACCAAATACCCGCGCGTGGCCGCCCGCCACTTCGCCGACACGGGCCGGCAGGCCGAGATCGTGGAGGTGAAGGGCTCGGTGGAGCTGGCCCCGCTCACCGGGCTCGTCGACGGGATCGTGGACCTCACCGCCACCGGGCGCACGCTCGAGGAGAACGGGCTGCGGGTGGTGGAGGAGATCGGCGTCTGCACGGCCCGCCTGATCGCGAACCCGGTGTCGCACAAGCTGAAGGCGGCGGAGATCGACCGGATCGTGAAGAGGATCCGCACGTGAGCGGCCGCCGCGCCGAACGGCACGCCGAGCTCGGGCGAGCGGTGCGCGACATCGCCGGAGAGGTGCGCTCGTGAGCGGCCGCCGCGCCGAACGACCGCCCGACCTCGAGCGCGCCGTCCGAAACATCCTCGACGAGGTGCGGACCGGCGGCGACGCCGCCGTCATCCGCTTCACCGAGCGCTTCGACCACGCCGAGCTCGGGCCGGAGGACCTGCGGGTCGATCCTCGCGAGCTCGAGGGCTCGCTCGGCGTCCTCGAGCGGGGCGTCCTGGATGGCCTTCGCACGGCGATCGCCAACGTCAAGGCCGTGGGGCGGGCGCAGCTTCGTGAGGCGGTGGCGGTGGACCTGCCCGAAGGGCAGCGGGTAGAGGTCGCCGAGGTGCCGGTGCGGCGCGCCGGCGTCTATGTCCCCGGAGGCCGGGCCCCCTACCCGTCGACCGTCGTCATGGCCGCCGTGACCGCCCGGGTGGCGGGGGTGGAGCAGGTCGCGGTCTGCGCACCGCCGGGTCCCGGCGGGCGCGCCCACCCGGTGATCCTCGCCGCGTGCGTCCTGTGCGGCGTCTCCGAGGTCTACCGGATGGGCGGGGCGCAGGCCATCGCCGCGCTGGCGTACGGCACCGAGTCGGTCCCAGCCGTCGACGTGATCGTCGGCCCCGGCAACCCTTGGGTGACCGAGGCGAAGCGCCAGGTGTACGGGCAGGTGGGCATCGACGCGCTCGCGGGGCCCAGCGAGCTGGCCGTGCTCGCGACCGCAGGTGCTGACCCCGAGCTCGTGGCGCTCGATCTGCTGGCGCAGGCCGAGCACGGCCCGGACAGCCCGCTGTGGGTGGTCTCGCCGGAGCGGGCGCTGCTCGACGCGGTCGAGCGGGCCTTCGCCCGGCGCGGGGGCGCCGAGCGGCCGGCGCCGGACGCCGCCGGGCGGACCGCCTCGGCGCATGGCGCCGAGCTTCAGCCCATCGAGGTCGAGAGCGCGCTCGCCGGTCTGCGAGTGGTCGAGGACCTCGCCCCCGAGCATCTCGAACTGGTCGGCGAGGAGGCCGAGGCCCTGGCGGACCGCGTGACCCGCGCCGGGTGCGTCTTCGTCGGCCGAGGGGCCGGCACCGCGTTCGGCGACTACGTGGCCGGGTCGAACCACGTGCTGCCCACCGGGGGGGCCGCTCGCTTCGGGTCGGCGCTGTCGCCGGCCACCTTCCGGCGCCGCATGGCTCGCGTATCCTTGCCCGGCGAGGCGCCCGCCCGCCTCGCGCCCGCCGGCGCCGCCCTTGCCCGGGCCGAGGGCTTCCCCCTGCACGCCGAGTCGATGGAGCGCCGCGCGTGAGCCGCACCGCCCACATCCACCGAGTGACCGGCGAGACCGACGTCTCGCTCTCCCTGGCGCTGGACGGTGCCGGCGAGGGCGACAGGAACACGGCCGTCGGCTTCTTCGACCACCTCCTCGACGCGGTGGCACGCCACGGCGGCCTGGACCTCGACGTCCAGGTCCAGGGTGACCTGCAGACCGGGCCGCACCACACGGTCGAGGACACCGGCCTCGCGCTCGGCCAGGCGCTCGACGAGGCGCTCGGCGACCGGGCCCGGATCCGTCGGTTCGGCCACGCGGTGGTGCCGATGGACGAGGCGCGCGCGTCGTGCGCGATCGACGTCTCCGGGCGGCCCTTCACCGCCTTCGAGGGTTCCTTCCCGGCCGAGCGGGTGGCCGACTTCGACACCGACCTCACCGAGGAGTTCCTGCGCGCGGTGGCGAACACGGCGAAGCTCACCCTCCACGCGCGCGTAGAGGCCGGCACCAACGCGCACCACATGGTCGAGGCCACCTTCAAGGCGTTCGCCCGGGCGCTTAGAGAGGCGGTCGCCGAGGACCCGCGGGTGCAGGGAGTCCCCTCGACCATGTGATGCGCGTTGGTGCCGGCGTCTACGCGCGCGTGGACGGTGAGCTTCGCCGTGTTCGCCACCGCGCGCAGGAACTCCTCGGTGAGGTCGGTGTCG
>DASZJZ010000226.1:0-4438 GCA_035947555.1 Thermoleophilaceae bacterium
GGGTTGGTGCTGCCAGAATCGAAGCCCGATGCCCGGTCGCCCGCCCAGCCGATGAGCAGCGTGGAGCCGCGTCGCCTCCGCGCGCGGCAGATCGAGCCGCCGGAGGCCATCGACATGCCGAGCGAGTTCCAGCCGCGGCGGCTGCTTCGGCGGTCGGTGCCGGTGTTCGGCGCTCTGACCATCCTCATCCTCGTCTTTCTGCTCGCACCCGGCCTTGGCGATGTGCGGGAGCGGCTTGGTGACGCGGATCCGGCCTGGCTCGCGCTCGCCGTGCTGCTCGAGGCGCTGTCGGGCGTGTCGTACGTCCTCATGTTCCGGCCTGTGTTCTGCACGCACATGCCGTGGCGCACGAGCTGGGAGATCTCATGGTCGTCGCTGGGCGTCGGCTCGATCGTGCCGGCCAGCGGGGCTGCCGGCCTCGCCCTAGGTGCCTGGATCCTTCACGAGGGCGGCATGCCGGGCGAGAAGATCGCGCGGCGGTCTGTGGCGTTCTTCCTGATCAAGAGCTCGGTCAACTTCGTCGCCGTCGCCGTGCTCGGCACGCTCCTGGCTGTCGGGCTGGTCGGCCCCGATCTGTCGCTGTGGCTGACCGCCGTGCCGGCCGCAGCCGCCGCGGTGGTCATCGGAATCGTGATCGCCGTGCCGCGGCTCGGCCCCGGCACCCCCGCGCCGGACGACGCGGGACGGGTGCGGCGAGCCGTGGCGGGAGCTCGGCGGGCCCTGGTTATCGGCGCCGCCGAGGCGATCGAGCTCGTCCGCAGCCGCAACCCGACCCTGCTGGTCGGCGCGATCGGCTACTGGGTCTGGGACAACGCCGTCCTGTGGGCCACCTTCCAGGCGTTCGGCGCGTCCCCGGAGCTGTCGATCATCTTGATGGGCTACCTCATCGGGCAGCTCGGTGGCCTGCTGCCGCTCCCCGGCGGGGTGGGCGGAATCGACGGCGGCTTGATCGGCACGCTGATCGTGTACGGCGCGCCGGCCGCGACCGCTGCCGCGGCGGTGCTCGCCTACCGGGTGATCCTCTTCTGGCTTCCGCTCGTCGTCGGCGGGCTCGCGTTCGCGTCGCTGCGACGAAGCCTGAAGCGGGCGGACCGGCCGGAGCTGTGTGTGGTACCGGCCGCGACCTGAGCGGTTCGCGCGGGTCCTCCCCTGCTCGAGGGCGGTGGCAGCTGCCGCGCACGGCAGACGGGCCGTGCAGCGCGGCCTCGCCGCCGCCCCCAATCACGGGCTCTCCCACCAGCTCGCCGGCGTGTCGAGCACCAGCCATGGCAGCGGCCCGTGGTGTCTGCCCACCACGCGCCCGCTTGCGAGCTCCACCACGCGCAGCGCCTCCTGCCGTCCGTCCGCTCGCGTGACGCCCACGTACGCGCGTCCGCCGTAGACCTCCTGCACCCATGCCTCCCTTCCCGCGAGCAGCCGGAACCGCTCGACTCCGTCGAGGGCGTACGCCGCCAGCCCGATCGCGCTCCTGCCGGTCGACGGGCGCCCTGCCCCGACGGCGAGCAGGACGTCGCCGGCGGCCACGACATCAGTGGCGTCGCGGTCGATGGTGCGGGCGGTCCAGCTTCGGGTGTCCACGAGGCTGAGACCCGCGGGACGGACCCGGCCGCGTCCTTCGTCGGCCCCCGACACGGCCAGCACGCCGCCGCCGAGCCAGTGGGCGATGCGGGTGCGGCCGTCCGCTCCCTTCGAATGCACCGCCTGGGCGGGAGGCTGATCCGCGAGGTCATGGTGGGACACGCTCAGCCGATCCAGGTCGACCTCGGCCACCAGCCCGGGCTCGACCACGAATGCTCTGCGACCGGCCTCGTCCACGGCGAGGCCCGGGAGCCGCTGCCTGATGCGGTGGCCGGCCCGGTTGACGAGCCTCGAGCCTGCCCGCACGCGCTCGAGTCGCACGGCCTTCACGGTGCCGCGGCGGCCGGCCACCAGGAGCCGGGCGGGCCCGAGCGCCTCGGCGGGCGCGACTAGCAGGAGGAGCGCTCGCGCGGTTCTGGCGACGCGGACCACGGCCCCACGCAGCGGCCGACTCGCCAGAACCCTGCCGCTGGCTGGGTCAACGGCGACGAGACGCTGCCGGCCTCCGCAGCACACCTCCTGCACCGCGAGCATGCGCCTCGGGGCGAGCCAGGCAAGGAGGCCAACGGGTCCTCCCGCCAAACGCAGATCGGAGGCCACCCGAAGCCGCCGCATGTCCACCAGCCGGAGCGACCGCACCGCGCGGCGACCATTTCGGGCTACTGCGAGCCGCGAGCCGTCGGGCGAACGCGTCCAGGGTGGAATGGCGAAGCACGCCTGCCCGCCCGAGCGCGGCACGCAGCCCCCGAGACCAACCTCGAGTCGTCTGCCCGGCAGTGGGCGGAGCGTGTGAGGGTCGACCCGTGCCAGCGCCCCCCGCTCCACGACGAAGCCGACGAGCGGCGGTTGAGACCGGGCGATGTCCGAGGCGTCCGTCTCCAGCGAGCGGACGCTCGCACCCAGGACTGCCAGGCCGGCGGCGACGGAAACCACCGCGACAATCGAGCTGCGGACCATCTCACCTCTCTATACCGCCACGCCGGCCGTGGGGTTCCGCGGGGTGCGCTACGACCCCACCCGCCGGGCGGCCTCCGCGACCAGCTCCGCGTTATCACGCGCGGTCGAGCCGTCCGGCATGAGTGTGGTGTCCTCGAGTCCGATGCGCACGTCGTGCCCGCGGGCCAGCGCGGCGTCCAGCACCGGCCAAGCCTCGGCCCCCGCGCCGTGGTGGAGCTGCGGTGCGTCGAGGCCTCCCCTCACGAGCAGCTCGTCGATCTCGGCCGCGGCCGCCACGGGGTCCTCGGCGCCGCCGTCGCTCGTCTCCACGAGCACGCGCAGCGGCGACAGGCCGCGCTCGAGCAGCAGCCGGGCGTCGTCGAGCGTCCACACGCCCGCCTCGATCCCGACCCCGCGCCGCTCGAGCAGCGCGCAGAGCTCGGCGGACCCGGGCTCGAACAGGTTGACCGACACGTAGTCCGGCAGCTCCTCCCAGGCGGCAACGGAGGCGTGGCGCCGGTCGGCGTCTCCGTCGGTCGTCCAGAGGCCGGTCGTGAGGCCGAGCGGCACGCCTGGGCAGGCCGTGCGGATCGCCCGCACGGTCGCCGCCGCCGGCCCGGGCTCCACGGTGTCGCGGGCGCCGCCCGGCACGCGCGGATGGACGTGCAGCTCGGCGGCGCCGGCCGCCACAGCGCGCCGGGCGTCGGCGGCCAGCTCGTCCGGGGTGAGCGGCACGGCGGGGTGGTCGGCGCGGGCCCGCTGGCCGTTCAGGCAGGCCTGGAGCATGCCGGGCAGGCTACGCGCGCTGCTCCGGAAGCGCCCCGATCGAGCCGGGCCGCCGCCAGCGAGCCGATCGCGAACAGGCCCGCGATCGCATCACGACCTCGGGCACGATCAGCTGGTAGCCGACACCGCTCGCCAGCACCACCGCCATCACCAGCTCCGGGCGCTTGCGGAGCCAGTGCAGCGCCGCGCCCTGAACGACGGCGACGAGCATGGCGGCCGACCGGGCGGCGTCGAACGCGCCGGGCTTCGCCGGCAGCTCCTCCCCGCGACGAGCGGGAGGAAGATCGCGACCGCCCACGGGATCAGGGCGCCGCCGAGGCGCCGCAGCCGGCTTCTCACTGGACGGCGCACGCCCCGATCCTCGCGGATCGGGGCCGCGCGCACATCGGTCTCAGGTATGAGACGCGTCGTCCTCCAGCTCGAACATCACGTTGTCGACGTAGCACCAGCACCACCACTCGCCCTCCTCGGCGGAGCGGACGATCGGGTGCCCTACCTCGTTCGCATGCCGGCTGGCGTGCTTGTTCTTCGAGGAGTCGCAGCAACCCACGTGCCCGCACGAGAGACAGACCCGCAGGTGGACCCAGCGGTCGCCCGTGCGCAGGCAGTCCTCGCAGCCCTCCACCGAGTCCGGCGGGTCGATGGTGATCTGGTCGAGATGGGAGCAGATGGCCACGCAGGCGAGGATATCCCGGACCTCCGCCCGGCAGCACTTCGTACCCTTCTGAGCGCCGGCTCTCATGAAGCTCGGCAACCCTGCTTCCAATGTCCCGCAGAACCCGCATCGTCGCGGTCGCCCTCGCGATCGTCTCGTCGCTCGCCCTCTCGGCTTGCGGCTGGCGCGAGGTGCGCGCCCAGCTCAGCCAGCCGGTTCCGCCCGTGCCTCCCGAGGCTCGGATCGATTGGAGGAACTCGCTGGCGGTGGGCTCGCCGGCGGGCGGGCGGCTCATTCGCGGCGTCCGGCTGCCCGCCGAGGGCGAGCACTTCTTCACCTGGGACCCGGTCAAGCGCCGCTCACCCAACCGCGCCTGGCGCCGCTGGGGCACCGACGACCTGGTCCGGCTCGTCCTCCGGATCTCGCGCGAGTTCAGGGAGGCGCATCCGTATGCGCCGCGCGTGGCGGTCGGCGACCTGAGCC
>DASZJZ010000227.1:0-1639 GCA_035947555.1 Thermoleophilaceae bacterium
CGGCCTTGCGCGGGTTGTCCACGTAGCCGTGCATCACCACCCGGTCCGTGAAGCCACGGCGGGCGATCTCGGCCTCGAGATCGGGCCGGTGGTCGCCCTCGCCGACGATGTCGAGCTGCAGGGCGGGCACGGCGTCGAGGACGTCGAACAGCCGCTCGATCCGCTTGTACGCCTTCAGCCGGCCCACGAAGATCGCGCGCGGCTCCGGCGCCCGCTCCGTGGGCGCGAAGCCCTCCGGGTCCACGCCCAGGTACTCGACCGTGATGTTCTCGTACGGGATGCCCTCGCGGACGAGGTCGGCACGGGCGGCGCTCGAGATCGTGCAGAAGGGCGTGCGCCGGTAGAACAGCCGCAGCGGCAGGCGCTCGAGGAGCAGGTAGAGGAGCTTGCCCGTCCTCGGGAACTCCTCGAGGAAGAGCTCGCGGTGGACGTGGTGGATCATCGCGACGCGCGGCTTGCGCAGCCACAGCGGCGTAAGGAAGGTGATGCCGTTGATCACCTCGAGCACCACGTCGGCGTCGCGGCCGATCCCGCGCAGCACAGCGAGCATGGCGCGCGGGAAGACGGTGGTGCGCGTGCCCATGCGGTGCACCACCAGCCGGTCGCCGAAGTGCTCGACGCGCTCGCCGCCGGGGTACTCGCCGGCCACCACGGTCACGCGGCAGCCCGCCCCCACCCAGCGGCTCACCTGCGCCCAGATGTTGGCGCCGTTGCCGCCCGTGTCGTTGTGCTTCCAGTCCCGGTCCGCGAGCACGAGGATGTGGAAGGGGCGTTCGGGCGCGGGCGTGCTCATCCGGCGCGAGACGGTAGCGGACCCGCCGGGCGCCGCTGGCGCTCACAGGCCCCGCCCCGTATCGTGCCCGGCGCATGAAGGCCAGCCTGTGGCTCTTCCTGCCGACCTACAACGAGGCCGGCAACCTGGAGCGGATCGTCGAGGCGACCGCCGCCCGGCTCGAGGCGTCCGCCCCGGGCGACTGGGGCCTGCTCGTGGTGGACGACGCATCGCCCGACGGCACCGGCCGGCTGGCCGACCGGCTCGCCGAGCGTCACGAGCGGGTCGAGGTGGTGCACCGGCCAGGCAAGGAGGGACTCGGCAAGGCCTACCTGGCGGGTTTCGCGGGCGCGCTCGAGCGCGGTGCCGACCGCGTGGTCGTGATGGACGCCGACTTCTCGCACGACCCGGCCCACTTGCCGGCCATCCTCGAGGCGGCCGCCGAGCACGACCTCGTGCTGGGGTCGCGGTACGTCGCGGGCGGCGCGATCGTCGACTGGCCGCCGCTGCGGCGGGTGCTGAGCCGGTTCGGCTCGATATACGCGCGCGCGGTGCTCGGGGTGGGCGTGCGCGACCTCACGAGCGGCTTCCGCTGCGTGCGTCGCGAGGTGCTCGAGACGGTCGAGCCGTCGACCCTGCGCGCGCAGGGCTACGTGTTCAACATCGAGCTGACCTACCGCGCCCTGCTGGCCGGCTTCAAGGTCACCGAGGTGCCGATCTGCTTCCGCGACCGGATCGAGGGCGACAGCAAGATGTCACTGCCGATCGCCATCGAGGCGCTCATGCTGGTGCCGAAGCTGCGCAGCCTGCGGCGGCCGGTGGCCGAGCAGCAGGAGGGCGCGGCGCCCCGGCCGGGCCGCCGCATCC
>DASZJZ010000228.1:0-7008 GCA_035947555.1 Thermoleophilaceae bacterium
ACGCCACGCAACAGGACAAAGCCGTGGCGCGCGCCGTGATCGACCTCAACACATGGGAGGCGCTTCGCGACCAGGGGCTCGGCCCGGCCGAGTCCGTGGCAGTCGTCAGCGAGATGCTCGTGAGGCGGCTGACGGCCCGGGGGTGACCAAGCTGCGAAGGATGGCCCCGGTCAACCGTCCAGCATCGTGAGGTCCAGCCCGTCCAAGCGGCTCGGATCCGCCAGCAGGTCGATCTCCGCGATTCTGCCCTTCACCACGGTGAATCCGGCCACCGCCAGCCGGCGGCCGCCGCGGGTGACCAGGAACCCCGGGGCTCCGTTCACGAGGACCGGCTGCGCGAACCGGGCCAGGCTCCTGGACGCGAATACCTGCTCCGCCACTGCCGCCGCCCCGCGGATTTCCCTCGAGGCTCGGCGGCCCGCGCCGCGGTCGACTCTGAACACGATGTCCGGGTCGAGCAGCGCCAGCAGATCCTCGAAGCGTCCGCCGCGCGCCGCGGCCAGGAAGGCGTCCACCACCTCGCGCTGGCGGGCGAGGTCCGCGTCCGGTGCCGGGGTTGCCCCCTGGACACGGCGCCGCGCCCGGCTCGCGAGCTGCCGCGCCGCGGCCGGTGAGCGACCCACGATCGGGGCGATCTCGTCGAACGGCACCGCGAACATGTCGTGCAGGACGAACGCCAGCCGCTCGGGCGGGGCGAGCGTGTCCAGCACAACGAGCAGCGCGAGGCCCACCGAGTCGGCCAGCAGCGCCTCGTGCTCCGGGTCCATCTCATCCTCGCGGCTCACGATCGGCTCGGGCACGTGCGGGCCGAACGGCTCCTCACGCGTTCGCGAGCGCAGCATGTCGAGGCACACCCGCGCGACCACGGTGGTGAGCCAGGCGCGCAGGTTTTCGAGCTCGCCCGGGTCGGAGCGGCGGCTGAGCCGCAGCCAGGCCTCCTGCACGGCGTCGTCGGCCTCGCTCACCGAGCCGAGCATCCGGTAGGCCACCGCGCGAAGGTGGGTCCGGTTCGCCTCGAACCGGTCCGCCAGCAACTCGCCTTCGTTCATTCGGTCACATCCCTTGGTCGTGGTCCGTCATAGCACTGACGAACCGCAACGAACCGATGTGACCGAGGAGACCCACCGTGACACCAACCTCTGATTCCAATCGCTGGCTGATCCTGGCGGTGATCGGCATCGCCCAGCTGATGGTGGTGCTGGACGTGACGATCGTGAACATCGCGCTGCCTTCCGCCCAGCAGGACCTCGGATTCTCCGACGACGACCGCCAGTGGGTGATCACCGCGTACGCGCTGGCGTTCGGCAGCCTGCTGCTGCTCGGCGGCCGCATCGCCGACCTGTTCGGCCGCAAGCGGACGCTCATAGCGGGGCTGCTCGGCTTCGCCGCCGCGTCCGCGCTTGGCGGCGCCGCCCAGAGCTTCGAGCTCCTCGTAGGCGCCCGTGCGCTGCAGGGCGCCTTCGGCGCGATGCTCGCCCCAGCCGCCCTCTCGATCCTCACCACGACCTTCACCGACCCCGCCGAGCGCGGCAAGGCGTTCGGCATCTACGCAGCCATCGCCGGCATGGGCGGCGCCATCGGCCTGCTGCTCGGCGGCGCGCTCACCGAGGTGCTCGACTGGCGCTGGTGCCTGTATGTGTCGATCGCCTTCGCTGTCCCGGCCGCGCTCGCCGGCATGCGCCTGATGCGCCACGTCCCCATCCACGGGAGGCCGCGCCTGGACCTCCGCGGGACGCTGACCGCGTCGAGCGGCCTGTTCGCGTTCGTCTTCGGCCTCGCGCGCGCCGAGTCCGACGGCTGGGGCGACCCCGTCACGGTCGGCTTCCTGGCAGCCAGCGTCATGCTGCTCGCCGGGTTCGTCGCCCTGCAGCGACGCTCCCCGAACCCGCTCCTGCCGCTCGGCGTGGTGGCGAACCGCAACCGCGGCGCTTCGTTCCTGGCGATCGGTACCGCCGGTGCCGGCATCTTCGGGATCTTCCTGTTCCTGACGTTCTATCTGCAGCAGACCAAGGGGATGTCGCCGTTCGAGACCGGCCTTGCCTTCCTGCCGCTGAGCTTCTCGATCGCGCCAACGATCGCGATCGTGACCACGCGCGTGCTGCACCGCACGGGCCCGCGCCCGCTCGTGCCGGCGGGGATGCTCAGCGCCGCGCTCGGCATGGTGCTCCTGACCCGCATCGGCGTCGACTCGGGCTACGCCTCGCACGTCCTGCCTTCGCTGATCCTGATCGGGATCGGGTACGGGCTGATCCTGGGGCCGTCCTTCGCCACCGCCACCCTCGGCGTGCCGGCGCGGGACAGCGGCGTGGCGTCGGCCATGGTCAACACCTCGCAGCAGGTGGGCGGCTCGATCGGGACGGCGCTGCTGAGCACCGTGGCGGTGTCAGCGACGACTGACTTCCTCACCGCCAACGGGCCGGGGCCCGAGGCGCTCCGCAAGGCTGCCGTGGAGGGCTACGTGACCGCGTTCTGGTGGGCGGCCGGCATCTTCGCCGCCGGCGCGCTGGTCTGCGGAGCCCTGCTGCGCTCGGGAGTGCGGCCGGCCCCGGCCCACGGCGCTCCGGACCCCGCGGCCGCGTAGGCTCGGGGGGCATGGAGCTGCCCCCCGGCCCGCGCGCCCCCGCCGCCTGGCAGACCGTAGGCTGGACCGTGCGACCCGCCGCGTTCCTGCGGCGGGTGCACGAGCGCTTCGGCGAGCCGGTCACGGTCCGGACGTACTGGATGGACCAGCCGCTGGTGCTCTTCTCGAGCCCTGACGCGGTCCGGGAGGTCTTCCGGCTCGACCCGGCGGTGGCGCCCGCCGGGCAGAGCTGGGAGTTCCTGCGCCCGTTCGCCGGCCCGCACTCGATCCTCGTGCTCGACGGCGACGAGCACCTGCGCGAGCGGCGGCTCATCCAGACGCCCTTCCATGGCGAGCGCATGCGCGCCTTCCAGCCGGCCGCGGCCGAGCTCGCGCGGGCCGAGCTCGGCACCTGGAGCGGCCGGGTGGTCACGCTCGAGCGGATGAAGCGCCTGGCGCTCGAGACGATCCTGCGGATCGTGTTCGGCGCGCGCGGGGAGGCCGAGGCGGCGCGGCTCCGGGACGCGGTGCACGGCACGCTCGACACCGTCCGCTCGCTGCCGCGGATGCTCGCAATGTCGCTGGTTCAGCGCGACCTCGGGCCGCGCAGCCCGTGGGGCCGCTTCCGGCTCGCGGTCGAGCGCTTCGACGAGCTGCTGCTCGACGTGGTGGCACACCGGCGCGCCCAGCCGGACGGCGACTCGATGCTCGCCGTGCTCCTCGAGCAGCGCGACGAGCAGGGCAACCCGCCGACCGACCGGCAGCTGCGCGACCAGCTCGTCGCCCTGCTGGCGGCCGGACATGACACGTCGGCCGCCTCGCTGTCGTGGGCGTTCGAGCGGCTCGCTCGCCACCCGGGCGTGCAGGCGCGGCTGCGCGAGGGCGACCCGGCCTACCTCGACGCGGTCGTGAAGGAGGTGCTCCGCGTGCGGCCGGCGCTCACGATCGCCCCGCGCCGGCTGCTCGAGCCGGTCACCGTGGCCGGCCACAGGCTGCCGGCCGGCGTGCACGTGGCGGCCTGCCTCTGGCTCGCGCTGCGCCGCGAGGACCTGTGGCCCCAGGCGTCCGCGTTCCGCCCAGAGCGCTGGCTAGAGGGGCCGGCGCCCAACCCGATGTCGTGGATCCCGTTCGGCGGCGGGGTGCGCCGCTGCGCGGGAGCGCCGTTCGCGGAGATGGAGATGCGCGAGGTGCTGCGCGTGGCGGCGGAGCTGAAGATCAGGCCGGTCCGACCCCAGCCCGAGCGCGCGCGGCGCAGCGCGCTGGTGGTCACGCCGCACCGCGGCGGCGAGGTGCTGGTGGCCTGAGCCGCGAGCTCCCTACGCGGCGACCGCCTGGGCGCTTGCCAGCACCTCGCGGCGAAGTGCGCCGATGTCGCGCGGCCGGTTCGCCACCAGTGCGCCTAGCAAGCGGTGCTGCGCGTCGAGGAAACGCACGCAGAAGGAGCTCTCGTCGCCCTCGACCTCCGTCGTCTCCCAGCCATGCGGGTGTCCCACGTGCTGGAGGCGCAGCCCGAACTGGTCGGACCAGAAGTACGGCAGGTCGTCGTATGGACGCGTGCGGCCCAGGATGGCGTGCGCCACGGCGGCGGCCTGCCCCGCGGCCGACGTCCAGTGCTCCACGCGCACGTGTGCGCCGAGCGACGGCCGCCATGCGGATGCCACGTCGCCGCAGGCGAACACGCCGGCGAGAGCGGTGCGGCCGCAGGCGTCGGTCTCGATGCCTGCGCGGTCGCCGCCGAGCAGCTCGGAGGCCGGCTCGGCGCCGATGGCGATCAGGGCGACGTCGCAGCCCACCACGGAGCCGTCGGCGAGCTCCAGCCCCTTGACGCGCCCCTCGCTCGACGTGAGGATCCGGCTGAGGCCCACGCCCATGCGGAGCTCCACGCCGTGGGAGCGGTAGCGGCGGGCGAGCACCTCGCCGGCCGCCTCCCCCAGCACCCGCGACAGCGGCGCGGGGGTGAGGTCGATGAGCGTCACGTCCACGCCGAGCTGCCGCGCCGTAGAGGCCACCTCGGCGCCCACGAACCCCGCGCCCACGATGGCCAGGCAGCGGGCGGGATCGCGGCGGCCGGCCCCGGCCCGCTGCTGGGTGAGCGGCGCTCCGGTGAGCTCGCTTCGCAGGCGGTCCGCGTCGGCGGCGGTGCGGAGGGTCAGCACCCCCTCGGGCACGGGCCCCGGGAGCATGCGCGCCCTGGCGCCGGTGGAGATGACGAGGGCGTCGGCCGGCG
Source organism: Thermoleophilaceae bacterium (assembly GCA_035947555.1). Classification (GTDB taxonomy): domain Bacteria; phylum Actinomycetota; class Thermoleophilia; order Solirubrobacterales; family Thermoleophilaceae; genus JACVRW01. The sequence continues at coordinate 4,788 of DASZJZ010000228.1, forward strand.
GACCGCCGGCGTAGGTCCGGTTCGCGAGGTCGAGCCGGTCGACGCGCTGGCCGAGCACGAGCTCGATGTCGCGCTCTCTCCAGACTTGGCGGGGACGCAGCTCGATCCGCTCGCGCTCGCCCGCCAGGTACTCCTTGGACAGCGCCGGCCGCTCGTACGGCGGCAGTGCCTCGTCGCCGACGAGCACGATGCGGCCGTCGAAGCCCTCGGCCCTGAGGGTCTCGGCGCAGCGCGAGCCGGCGAGGCCGGCGCCGACGATTACGACCGTCCGCGGGGTCATGCCGCCCGCTCCCCGGCCTCGTCGTACACGGCGATGGCGCCCATCGGGCAGCTCGCGGCGGCGTCGAGGACGGTCGGGTCGTCCGTGGTGCCCTGGCGGGTGGCGGCGACTCCGTCGGGGCCGATGTCGAACAGCTCCGGCGCGAGCTCGGCGCAGGTGCCGAAGCCGCTGCAGAGGCCTCGATCGATGACGATGCGGTGGGTGCTCATGTCGCTCCTTCGCTGGTTGCCGGCCGGGGAAGCGGCCGGGTTGGCTGGTTGTCCGCCGGTCGCGGCCGGCTGGGGGGTCGGGGTGGTACGAGGGCGCGCCAGGCGGTGGCCGCGACCACAGCGCCGATCGCGCCGAAGTAGAGGGCGAGCGCCCAGGGGGCGGCCGAGTCCGTGCCCGCCATGACGCCGTGCGCGGTGGCGGCGGCGAAGGCGCCGTACGTGGTCCAGTGGAGCCGCCGCCAGTTCTTCATGCCGATGCGCTTGCGCAGCCCGAAGGACGCGTAGACGAGCAGCATCAGCTCCCCCGCCAGCACGCCGAGGCCGGTCCAGAAGGGCCGGTACGGCGCGGTGCCCGGCACGAGGAGCGCGAGAAGGCCGATTTCGACGGTGTGGTCGAGAACGAGGGCAAGGCCGTGACCCGCGAGGGCCGTAAGAGACAGGACCGCGAGGGTGCGGTGGATGTCCACGGCGAGCGCCGGCTTGATGGCGGTGCCGAACGGCCGCGACTTGACAAGCAGCCCGGCGAGCACGGAGGTCGTGAGCAGGACGTAGGCCGCGATGCCGGTGGCTCGGGCGAGCAGCCAGAAGGTGGGGTCCGACTTCATGCCGGCCTCCTGGCCGGGCGAGCCTGGCGGTCGCCATGCGCGGTGTGGACGGCCGAGACCCTCATGCCAGCCCTCCCGTCAGGCGGACCCGGCCGTCCGGGTGCACGATCACCGCCGGCGTGCCCAGCCGGTCGGCCTGGTGCTCCGCGTCGTCGCCGGCCAGGAAGATCTCTTTTGCGGCCACCTCGGCGTCCGTCGCGCTCGGGCCCGCGACTGTCACGGTCAGGGGCCCGCCCTCGGCGGGACGGCAGGTGGCCGGGTCGATCAGGTGGTGGCGCTCCTCGCCGCGCTGCCGCCAGCGGCGCCTGTCGCGGCCGGAGGTGGCCAGCCCGCCGGAGGCCACCGCGAGGGTCAGGGCCTCGCGGTTCGGGACGTCGACCGCCACCGGCCACGACCCATGGGAGCGCGAACCGGCCACCGCCAGGTCGCCGCCCGCGTTGACGAGACACGGCCCGAGCGGCGCCAGCATCTGCGCGCAGCGGTCGGCGGCGTAGCCCTTGACGATGCCGCCGAGGTCGAGCCGCACGCCCGGGCCGAGCTCGATCCGCCGCCCCCTGAGGGTCACCTCGCGGGCGATGACCGGGTCGGGAGCGGGGCGGCCGGCCGCGTGCTCGTCGAGCTCATCGAAGGTGCGGTCGTAGCCGGCCGCGACGACCGCGTCGTGCAGCGTGGGGTCGAAGCGCCCGGCGGTGCGCTCGCGAGCGGCGAGGGCCAGCTCGACGACGGCGCGGAGGTCGGGGCCGGCCTCGATCGAGCCGGCTTCGTTGAGACGGGACAGCTCCGAATCGGGCCGAAAGCGCGAGAAGACCCGCTCGAGCCGCTCGAACTCGGCGCGCACGAACGCGAAAGCAGCACGCACCGCAGCGGACGGCGGCGCATCGAGAAGGGCCTCGACGCGGGTCCCCATCGCCCGGAAGGCGAGCCGCTGCAGTGCGGGCTGCCGATGGGCGTCGCGGCTGCGAGCCGTCGCTGCGCCGAAGGCGAGCCCCGGAGGGGACGGCGGCCCGGGGCGGTGGCCGGTGTGGGGCGCCGCATACATCAGGAGCTCCCCGTAGAGGTCACCGGTGGGGCGGACGTGACGGCCACCGGCGGTGGCGCCGCTGCCGGCGCGGCCGGTGCCGCGGCCA
>DASZJZ010000229.1:0-1996 GCA_035947555.1 Thermoleophilaceae bacterium
GATCTCGATCGTGCTGGCCACGCCGCTCAACTTCGTCGGGAACAAGATGTGGAGCTTCGCGCTGGAGTTCGCGCGGGACTAGGCGGGAACACTCGGGCCGTGCCGCGGGTACGCCTCCGACGGCGCGGCCTGCGAGCGGCGGTGCTCGTGCTGCTCGCGCTCGGCGCCGCGCTTGCGGCACCCGTCGTGGCCTCGGCGCAGGACCCGCAGCTGCCGAAGTCGCAGACCGAGCCGCCCCGGTTCTTCGATCGGACCGCTCGCGAGGTGGAGAGCATCGCGGCGCGGGCCGAGAAGGTGCGCTCCGCACGCCAGGACGGCCCGCTCGAGCCCACCGCCTACACGCGCGGCACGGGGCGCTGGCAGGTGAGCTTCTTCCGTGACGGCGACGAGGTCGTTCAGGTGCTCGTGGACGACCGCAGCGGGGCCGTACTCGAGCAGTGGGATGGCGACCAGGTGGCCTGGCGGATGGCGCGCGGGTACGCCGGTGCCTTCGGGCGCAAGCTGAATGCGCCGTGGGTGTGGATCCCGCTCTGTGTGCTGTTCGTGTTGCCGTTCGTCGACTTTCGACGGCCGCTGCGCCTGCTGCACCTCGACCTGCTCGTGCTGGTCGGCTTCGGCCTGTCGCACGTCTTCTTCAACCGGGGCGAGATCGGGCTGTCGGCGCCGCTGGTGTATCCGGTGCTGCTGTACCTGCTGGTGCGGATGCTGCTGGTGGGCCTCCGGCCGCGCGAGCGAGTGGGGCCGCTCGTGCCGCACGTGCCGCTCGCCTGGCTGGCGGTGGCACTGGTCTGCCTCGTGGCGTTCCGGGTGGCGCTGAACGTGGTCGACTCGAACGTGATCGACGTGGGCTACGCCGGGGTGATCGGGGCGGACCGGATCGTCGACGGCGACGAGCTGTACGGCGAGGGGTTCTCCGAGGACGTGGAGCGGGGGGACACCTACGGGCCCGTCAACTATCTGCTCTACGTGCCGTTCGAGCAGGCGATGCGGTGGAACGGGAGGTGGGACGACCTGCCGACCGCGCACGGAGCGGCGATCGCCTTCGACCTGCTGGCGATCGGCGGCTTGCTGCTCCTGGGCCGGGCGCTGCGGCCGGGGCGCGAGGGGAAGGCCCTGGGGGTCGGGCTGGCGTGGGCGTGGGCGGCGTATCCGTATACGGCGTTCGTGCTGGAGACGAACGCGAATGACACGCTCGTCGCACTCGCGTGCATCGGCGCGCTGCTGGCGTTTGCGCGGGCTGGGGCGGCACCCGTGCGGCGCGGCCGTTCTGGAGCGGAGCTGGGCGGGGCGTCGGGCGGGCGATGGCGAGAGCGCGCCGGCCGCATGCGGAGGGAACCGGCGGGCGCGGTTGCGCCCGGAGACGAGTCCCGCCGGCGCCCATGGGTCGCGGTGGGCGGCCTTGCGGTCGGCCTCGGTGCGGCGGCCAAGTTCGCTCCGCTTGCCCTCGCGCCGCTGTTCGCACGGCGTTCTCCGGTGGTCTTCGGGGTGGCGCTGGCCCTGACGCTGGCGGTCGCCGTCCTGCCGTTCGTGCCCGACGGGGGGCTGCGCGAGCTCTATGACCGCACGGTCGGGTACCAGGCCGGCCGCCCGTCGCCGTTCAGCCTGTGGGGGCAGGTGGAGTCGCTCGGGTGGCTGCAGACGGTCGTGAAGGTCGCCGCGGTGGGGCTGGCGCTGGCAGTCGCCTTCGTTCCGCGCCGGCCGGACGAGCGCCAGGTGGCGGCGCTGGGCGCCGCGGTGCTGATCGCCCTCCAGCTGGCGGTGACTCACTGGTTCTACCTGTACATCGTCTGGTTCGTGCCCTTCCTGCTGGTGGCGGTGTTCGGGGCGTACCGGGAGGGAGCACCGGAGGCGGAGCCGAAGCGGGAGCGGGAAGCGGAGGTGGTGGCGGCGTGAGCCGGGTGCGCCGTGGGGTGTCCGCCCTCGTACTGTTGACTGGAGGCTGGGCCGCCACGCTCTGGGTCGCGCCCTGGTCGGACGAGCGGGTCAACGACCTCTT
>DASZJZ010000230.1:0-1992 GCA_035947555.1 Thermoleophilaceae bacterium
GAGGCGAGCACGTGCCCGGCGCCGGGCAAGATGCCGAGTGCGGAGCCCAGGGCCGTGCCGCGGAAGATCGGGCCGGCGATTCGGCGGATGTCATCCCTCGTCAGCCACAGGTCCTTGACCTTGTCCATCACCTGGCGCGGCCTGATGTCCTCTAGGTTCCGCAGGATCTCGGCGACCCCGAACATGCCGACCGCGACGGGCACGAAGTCGATCCCGCCGTACAGCTCGCGCACCCCGAACACGAAGCGCGGCGTGCCGGTGTAGGTGTCCTGCCCCACGGTGCCCAGCAGGACGCCGAGAATGATCATGGCCAGCGCCTTGACCGTCGAGCCGCGAGCGAGCGCGGTGGAGGCGATCAGCCCGAGGACGACCAGTGAGAAGAACTCGGGAGAGCCGAATGAGAGGGCGACGGTCGCCAGCGGAGGCGCGAAGAGGACGACGACGAGCGTCCCGATCGTGCCCGCGATGAACGAGCCGATGGCGGCGGTCGCCAGCGCGGGCCCGGCGCGTCCCTTACGGGCCATCTCGTGCCCGTCGATCGCAGTCACGGCCGCCGACGACTCGCCGGGCAGGTTCACGAGGATGGCCGTCGTCGAGCCGCCGTACTGCGCCCCGTAGTAGATGCCGGCCATCATGATCAGCGCGGTGACGGCCTCGAACTCGAAGGTGATCGGCAGGAGCAGGGCGATGGTGGCGGTCGGCCCGATCCCCGGCAGCACCCCGACCGACGTGCCGAGCACCACCCCGATGAAGCAGAAAAGCAGGTTCTCGGGACTGATGGCGGTCGCGACGCCGAGCGCGAGGTTCTCGAAGAGGTCCATCGCCGCCTGCTAGAGCGGGATCCAGGAGCCGAGCAGCGGCAGCCGGAGCTGCAGCGCGACGATGAAGATCAGCACGCTCGCCACCGTCAGGCCGGCCGCGATGACGAGCGGAGCGATGACCCCCGGACGATGGCCGGCGAACCCGGCCATGAGGCTCGCCGCGAACACCGACGGCACGACGCCGAGGCCTCGGACGGTGAGCCCGAAGAAGAGGAAGGCGGCGGTGATGAGCGCCAGTGCCTTCCAGGGAACGCGGCCGACCGGCTCACCCTCGCCGGCGATGAACCCCTTGGCAATGATCGCGAGGCCGAACGCGACGAGCAGGCCGCCCAGGAAGAGCGGGAAGTAGCCGGGCCCCATGTTCAGCGGCGTGCCGACCTCGTACGCCAGCGCGCCGAGCGCAAAGGCGAGGCCGAACGCAGCGAAGAGCAGCCCGGCGAGGAGGTCCCGGATCGATCGCGTCTGCAACTCGGCGCGTCCTCGTTCGAGGGGAGCCTGATGAAGCGGGCCGGGGCGGCGACGCCGTCCCGGCCCCATCGGTGAGGAGGGCGAGCTATCCGGCGGTCACGCCGGCTTCCTCGATGATCGGCCTCCAGAGCTCGATCTGCTGCTGCAGCTGCTCGGTATGCGCCTCCGGCGTGGCGCGGTCCTCCGGGACCGGCGCCGTGCCGAGCCTGGCCATCTCGTCGATGACCGCCTGGTCAGCGAGCGCCACCTGGAGCACCTCGGTCAGGCGCTGGACGACGTTGTCCGGTGTCTCGGCCGGCACGTACAGGCCGTGCCAGACCGTCACCTGGACGTCGGGCAGGCCGGCCTCCGCGGTCGTCGGGAGGTCCGGGAGCGCGTCGATCCGTTCCGGCGTTGTGACGGCGTAGCCCTTCACCTCACCGTCCTGGATGCGCGTCGCCGTGTTCGTCGTCTGGTCGCACATGAAGTCGACCTGGCCGCCGATGAGGTCTTCGAGCGCCGGTCCGGTCCCCTCGTACGGGACCTCCGTGAAGTCGAGGCCGGTCGCCGATTCAATGAGAAGACCGCATAGCTGGGACGCCGCGCCCGTGCCCGCGTGGGCGTAGGTGACGGTGTCGATGTTCTCACCGACGTAGGTCACCAGCTCCTCGAGCGTCTCCGGCTCGAAATCGCTGCGGGCGACGATCGTCATCGGCACCTCGGT
>DASZJZ010000231.1:0-1818 GCA_035947555.1 Thermoleophilaceae bacterium
TTGGCCAGCGCGAAGACGGTGTCGCTGGTGGAGAGCTGGCCGTCCACCGAGATGCGATCGAACGAACGCTTCACGCATACGCCTGTGAGGAGGTCGAGCGTGTGTTGTTGCAGTGCGGCGTCGGTCTGGAGGAAGCAGAACATCGTCGCGAAGCGCGGCTGGATCATCCCCGCGCCCTTCGCCTGGGCGGCCAGGCGCACACGGCCGTTCTCGAGCTCGACCTCGAGGCAGGCGCGCTTGGGGCCGCTGTCACTCGTGAGGATGGACTGGGAGAAGGCGTCGGCGTGGGTTTGGAGCGCGGCACACGCGTCGCGCACTCCTTTGAGGACGCGCTCGCGCGGCAGCTCGTGGCCGATCACGCCGGTGGAGGCCACGCCCACCTGCGCCGGCTCCACGTGGATCTCCTCCGCGGCTGTCTCCTGCATCGCCACCGCGGTCTCGAGGCCGCGGCGGCCGTCGCCGACGTTGGAGCAGCCGGAGTTGGCGGCCACGGCCCGGAGCCGGCCGAGGTCGGCCTGCTTCGAGACGATCACGGGCGCGCCGAGCCGCGCGTTCGTGGTGAAGCGGGCGGCAGAGACGGTGTCCGGTTGGTCGGACACGAGCACGCCGACGTCGAGGCCGTCGGGTTTGATCCCGGCCGCCACGCCGGCGGCGCGAAAGCCGGCGGGAAGCGCGGTGGGATCGAGCTCGCGGGCATGCGCGGGCGCCTCGACCCAGCGGGAGCGAAAGAAGGTCACGCGTGCGCCTCGGTCGCCGGGAGCGGCTCCCGACCCTCGCCCGGCGGGCGCGTCACTCGAGCCCCTCCGTCTCCGGCAGCCCGACCCGCCCAACGCTCTGCTGCCGCGTCACTCGAGCCCCTCCGTCTCCGGCAGCCCGAGCATCAGGTTCAGGTCCTGCACCGCTTGGCCGGCCGCACCCTTCCAGAGGTTGTCGATCGCGCAGAACGAGAGCACGCGGTCGCCGGCCACGGTGACGTAGACGGTCGCCCGGTTCGAGAAACGTACGTCGCGGGTGTGGGGCGGCGCGTCGATCAGCTCGACGAACGGCTCGTCGTCGTAGGCGGCGGCGTACAGCTCGCGGACGGCGTCGCGGTCGAGCGGCTCGGTCGGCTTGGCGTAGCAGCTCGCCATCAGGCCCTGGTCGATCGGCAGCAGGTGCGGGACGAACGAGAACCGCACACCGGGCAGCTCCTGCTCAAGCTCGGCGACGTGACGGTGGCCCTCGGTCTTGTAGGGGTTCACGTTGTCGGTGGCCGAGACGAAGTGGGTCTCCTCGGTGGCCTCGCGCCCGGCGCCGGAGACGCCGGTCTTGATGTCCACGACGGCCTCCTCCAGGCGCCCCTTGAGCGGCAGCAGGGCGAGCAGGGCTGCGGTGGAGTTGCAGCCCGGCCCCGCGACGAGCTCCGCTTCGCGAATCTCGTCACGGTGGGCCTCGGGAAGTCCGTAGACGGCATCCGAGAGCAGCTCAGGCGCCTCGTGGGGCTGGTACCAGTGCTCGTAGGCCTTCCGGCCGAGACGGAAGTCGGCGGAGAGATCGACAACCTTCAGGCCGCGCTCGCGAAGGGCCTTGACGGCGGGCGCGGCGGCCTTGTGGGGATAGGCCACGAGGGCGCAGTCGGCCCGCTCCGCGATCGCGTCCGGCTCGAAGGCCACGAGCTCGAGCGGAACGCGATAGGCGGGATAGATCTCGTCGTGCCGACGCCCGGCATCCGAGCGCGCGGTGACCGCGGCGAGCTCGATCGACGGGTGCCGCCACAGAATGGCGGCGCCGACCGCCCCGCCAAAGCCGGCCGCGCCGACGACGGCCGCCCGGTGGTCA
>DASZJZ010000232.1:0-2824 GCA_035947555.1 Thermoleophilaceae bacterium
CCGCCTCGCTGCTGGGAGCCGCCTGCTCGTCGGCAGGAGCCGGCCTGGCGCCGCCGCCGAAGCCTGCGCCGCCGCCGCTGGAGCCCACCCCGCCGCCGCCACCGGTCTGTGCGACGCTGCCCCCACCGCCTCCCTCACCGCCCTCGTCGTCCGAGCGGTTGAAGTCCACCGACGACACGGCGACTACGAACACCGCGACCGTCAGCAGCGCCCCGGCCGCCGGCAGCATGCGCCTCGGCGAAGGCAGCCGCCGCACGGCGCGAGCCGGCCACGCGCGCGCCGCGGCGAGCTCCGACCGCGCTTCCCGCCTAAGCGCCCGCACAGAGCCCGGCGCAGGCGGAAATCCTTGCCTCATCCGCTCCCCGAGCGCCTCGGCGAACTCGGCGTCCGGCTCGGCCGCCTCCGCCCGCAGCACGAGGCCCAGCTCCTGCAGCTCGCGCACGAACGGATCGTCGTGGTCCGCGGCATCGGTGCGCAGCGCGTCGTCGACCGCGGCGAGGTCTCGCTCGATCGTGGCGGTGTTGTCAGGATCAGGAGGCGTCATCGCAGGCCTTTCGCAGCTTCGTCAGGGCGCGGTGCAGCCGGGTGCCCGCGTTGGTCTCGGACACGCCCAGCACACGCCCGATCTCGGCGTTCGAGAGACCGCCGGCGAACTTCAGGGAGATCAGATCGCGCTCGCGACCGTCGAGCGTGGCGAGCGCCTCCCGCACGACCTCGCGCCGTAGCGTCAGCTCCGCCTGCTCCTCGGCGGTGGGGGCGTCGCGGTCCGCCGGTTCGCTCTCGAGCCCGGCGCGGCGCCCGCGGCGGCGCAGCTCGTCGAGGGCGGCGTTCCGGGCGATCCCGAAGAGCCAAGCCTCAGGGCTGCCGCGCCGGGCGCGATAGCTCCCGCGCTTGCGGTAGGCGCGCTCGAAGGCCTGGGCGGTCACGTCCTCGGCCGCCGAGCGGTCACGGAGAAGGGACATCACGTAGGCGTACACGCGCGGGAACGTCCGCTCGTAGAGCACGGCGAAGGTCTCGGCCTCGGTCCCCGCCCGCACCGGCATCCGCTCGGCGACCGCCTCGTTCACGTCCCTACTACGTAGGTGGGCCGGGTTCATCACACTGGGGAGCGAACCTTTCTCTAGGCTGAAACGCTCAAGCGAGATGGTCGCGGAACCGAAGTTAAGCCTGTGCTGCGAAAGTCGCTGATACCCCTCGCCCTGTGCGCCGCCGTGGCCGGCGCCGGCGTGGCGAGCGCGCAGACGGGCGAGAGCCTGAGCCCGTCATGGGCGCGGGTGAACATCTGCAGCCCGAGCCAGCTAGGCGTGCGCGCACAGCTTGCCGGCGACGGTTCGAACGGGCAGATGTCCGTGCGCTTCACCGCCGAGTGGCTCAGCCCCAGCGGCTGGGTGCCGGTAGCGGGGGCGCCCACGTCGCCGTGGCAGTCGGCGGGCTCGGCGGAGTACACGTGGGGCCAGGCGGGATGGACCTACAACCTCTCCCTGCCGGCGGGCCACAGCTACCAGTTGCGGGCCGTGGCCGAGCTGCGTTGGACAGGCCCGAACGCCCGTAGCTCCACGTACACCACCGGCACCTGCACGGTCGGCGGCTAGCCGAACAGCCTGGGGTCATTCGAGATGACCCCGTCCACGCCGAGCGCCTCGAGCGCCCGGATCCGGCGGGCGTCGTCGACCGTCCAGACGTAGACCTCCCCGCCCGCCCGGTGCACCGCCCTCACGAGCCGGCGGCTCATGAGGATCCGGTGCGCCATGATCGCCTCGCAGCCGCCCGCCCGGATGCGCGCAGCGGCCTGGCCGGGCAGCCGCGCCCGCATGAGGCGCGCGATCGCGTAGGCGGGCACCGCCCAGGCAGAGCGGGTGTAGTCGCGCTGCACGCGCGGAACCGACCACCCCCGCCGCAGCCCAGGCGCCAGCTCGCCCAGCCGGTCCAGGCTCTGGGTGTACATGGTCGAGACGAGCGAGCGCTCGGCCAGCCCGCGCGCGGCGAGCCCTTCGGCGACCTCCCGCTCGTAGCCCGGCAGCTTCATGTCCACGTCGAGCTGCACGCCGGCATACGCCTCGCCTGCGAAGTGATCGAGCCCCTCCTCGAGCGTCAGGCACTCGCGGGAGTCGGCGTCCCGGTAGTCGTGGGCCAGCACGAGCCTGCCGTCGCGCGTGCGCAGCACGTCGAACTCGATCATGTCCACGCCGTGCTCGAGCGCCGCCTCGAAGCTCTCGACGGTGTTGCCCGGCGCGACGTGGTCCGCGCCCTTGTGGCCGACCCGGATCAGGCCTGACACGCGGGACACCAGTATGTGGTCCGATTGTCGTCGCCCTGGCCGCGCGCGCGGATCGGCCCGCCGCAGCGCGGGCAGGGCCGTCCGGCGCGGTGGTAGACCTGGAGATCGCGCGGGTGGCCGCCGAGCTCCACAGACGCCTGCATGCGCCGCCTGATCTCGCGCACCACGGCGAGCGCTTCGTCGTCGCCTACCCGCCCCAGCGGGCGCCACGGGTCGAGCCCCGTCCGAAAGCAGCCCTCCGACTTCCACACGTTCCCCACCCCGGCGACGTTGCGCTGGTCGAGCAGGGCGTCCCCGACGCCGCGGGTCTGGTCGTCCTGGCGCAGGCGGGTGAGCACCGCCCGCTCGTCGAGCTCGCCGGCCAGCACATCCGGACCGAGCGCCGCGAGGCGCCTGTCGAAGCGCGAGCGCGACTCGGTCATCAGCTCCAGCACCGGCCCGTCGAACTGCACCACCTCGTGATCGGCCGTCCTGATCACGAGCCAGGCGCGCCGGCGCGATCGTCCCCAGCGGCGGCCGTGCGGGTAGACGCCCCACCAGCCGGTC
>DASZJZ010000233.1:0-7675 GCA_035947555.1 Thermoleophilaceae bacterium
TGGACGACCAGCGAGCGTCCACACGGACACGCGCGCCGCTCCCGCAATCATGAAGCGAACGGCGCTCGTGCCCGCCCCGGCTGCGAGGATGGCCACCGCCCCGCCGCTACTGGATCGGCGCGACGCTCGCTGTGATTTCGCGCCAAGAGTCCGCGGCGCTGATCATGCCCTCATTACCGCGGGTCCGAGCGCTTGCCCTTGGTGCGGGCACCGAAGCTCAACCCGGCCGAATGCTGGTAGCTAAGGGCGCCCGGCAGAACTCGAACCTGCGGCCTTCGGTTCCGTAGACCGCCGCCGAATCGGCTCGAATCCGCTTGCCAGAGCCCGGAAGGGCGCGCTGCGCTGCAACCGGCGCCGCAACGAATCACCGCGCAGCCCGTGCCGGCGCGGCGAATCACCGACCGCTCGCGGACCGACGCGCCGGGCCCATCGCGCTGCTCACTCAGTGCCGAGCCCCGGAGGCAACTGCCTCAGCCCCGTCGACCAGATTTCGGCCCGGACGGCCGGGAGCGGTCGGCGACCATCGGCGCACTTCCGTATCACCGCCGCCACTCGGCTCGCAGCGACCGCCGCCGAGCAGGTCGGAAGGGCACCGACGTGTCGCGCAGCCTCGAGCGTATCCGGACAAGGCGACCCGCGACGCCGCGAACGAGAAGATGAGCGCCGACCCCGAGGCAATGGAGATGGAGATGCCCTTCGACAGCAGACGAATGTTCTGGGGGGGCTTCGAGCAGGTGATAGACGAGTAACCCGAGGACGGTTGTCAAAGGAAGTCTCGCGCGGAGCAAGTCGAGCAAGCCGTCCAGGACCGCGGTCCTCGCCGCACGATCGCGTTCGCCGTCCTCGGCGCGGGCGAACCACGCGGCTTCGTTCATCGCGCCACAGAATGAGCCGCGATACGCGCCGTCAGACGACGGGCACGCACACCGCTGCACTGTAGGTCGTGGCTCCCTGCGGACCGCCCTGCGCGCCTGGTGGCCGCCGCATGACTGGGCTAAGGGCGACGAGCGGGTCGACTTCTCGGGTCGTCCATTGGCGCCGCGACCACGAGGGTCTAGCGAAGCACGGTTATCCGACGCTGGCTGCAGCCCTCGAAGCCGGGTTGCCACGTGGTGCAGCTGGAGGGCAGCCCCGTTTAAGCGTCGTTTGCGCCGCGACAGAAACCGTGCGCGCCGGGGCAAGGGCGCAGAGCGCAAGGGCGCAAGGGCGCAAGGGCGCAAGCGACCCTGGCAGTGGACACCCGCAACGGGATGCCGCGCCATGCGAGGAGCTCCCGAGCGCGCGGGCGGAGAGGATATGAGCGGGTGCTAGAGGTATGGGCGAGAGCCCTACCGGCCGTAGCGCTCGAGGACGTTGAATACGGCGTCGGTCCCGAAGCGGACGGCGTCGACCGGGAGGCGTTCGTCCGCGGCGTGGATGAGATCCATGAAGCGCATCTCCGACGGGAGTTGCATGGGCATGAAGCCGTAGGTCTGGATCCCGAGTCGGGAGAAGTGTCGTGCGTCGGTAAACGCCGCAAGCAGCAGGGGAACCGGTGTGCCGGAGGGGTCGGCTTCGCGCAGGACCCCGGCCAGCAGGTCGTAGAGCCCGAGGTCGGGCTCGGGCGGTCCCTGCTCGTGGCGCAGCACCTCGAGCTCGACGGCGGGACCGAGCAGCGAGCGGAGCTCGGCCACCAGGTCCGCGGCGCCGAATCCGGGGAGGAGGCGGCCGTCGAGCTCGACGGTGGCTTCCGCAGGGATCACGTTGATCTTGTCCCCGCCGCGTACGATCGTCGCGTTGACGGTGTGGTGCAGAAGCGGGTCGAATACTCGCCCCCGCTCCCCCATCACATCGAGGATGCGATCGGTGAGCCGCGGGTTGAGCAGGCGACGCAGCAGGGCACCCGACGGAGCCGGCAATTCGGCAGCGACCCGCTCGATCATCCAACGGGCGACCGAAGTGACGTGTACCGGCAGCCGGCGACGGTCGAGCACGCGCAAGAGCTCGGCGAGACGCGCGATCGCCCCGCCGCGCATCGGCAGCGCTCCATGACCGGACGGTCCGCGCACGGTCGCGCGCAGCCAGCAGGGTTGCTTTTCGGCGACCTGGATCGGATAGAACCGCCGGCCGCCCAGGTCCAGCGAGAAGCCGCCGAACTCCCCGAGCGCGTATCGCACGCCGGCGAGCAGGTCCGGGCGCTCGCGGACCAGGTGGGCGGCGCCCACGTCGCCGCCCGCCTCTTCGTCACTGACGAGCGCGAGCACCACGTCGCCCGCCAGCGGCAGCCCGGTCGCCGCGGCCCGGAGGACCGCGGCTACGAACATCGCCACGCCCCCCTTCATGTCAAGCGCGCCCCGGCCCCACACGGACCCGTCGACGATCTCCCCGGCGAACGGCGGATGCGCCCACTGCTGGCCGGCCGTGGACACGACGTCGACATGGCCCTCGAGCAGCAGGGGCGGTGCGTCGCCGCTGCCACGCAGGCGCGCGACGAGATTCGGCCGCGCCGGCTCTGCCGCCACGAACGTGGTCTCCAGTCCCGCGTCCCGCAGGAGGCCGGCAAGCCACTCCAGGCATGCGCGCTCGGACCCGGGAGGATTCGTCGTGTCGAAGCGCAGTAGCCGCTGCAGCAGCTCCACCGGCCGCTCATGCAGGTCGCGGGCCCCAGACATCGCAGAACCCCTTGGCGTCACGGATCCATAGGATGGCGCGGGTTCACCGCTGGCGCCAACTTGCACCGATCGCCCACACACCCGGCGACCGGCGGGTCGCCTGCTCAACCCGTTCCTTCCATCCCATAGCGCCGACAGGGACGCCCATGGAAGTCGCACTGCTGCCGACCATCTGCGCCTCTGGTCCTTGGCGCCGGCGGCGCGAGATAGCTCGTATCGTGACCTCGACCGTCGCCGGCGGGACGCCGGCGGAAGGGAGGGAGCATGTGTGAAAGAGAGGCCTTGACCGAGCCGATGGCAGCGGAAGAAGGGCTGAAGGTCGACCGCCGCACGGCCATCCTCGGCGCGGCCTGCCTCGCCGTGACGGCGACGATCCCGGCCGGCGCCGCCGCGTCCGGCTGGGCTAGGCCGGGCGCCCGCTCGGCGGCGCCGCTTCCCAGGCAGAGCCCGATCGATCTGCGTCGCAGCGAGATCACCTTCGTCGAGCGCCTGCCTAGGATCCGGTTCCGGTATCCACGGCGCGTTGACGTGACGCTCGTCAACACGGGCTCACCCGGCGAGTTCGCCACCGTGCGGGCCGACGTTCCGGCCGGCGCGGCGCACATCACCATCGGCGGCGTGCGGTGGGACCTGGAGCAATTCCACTGGCACACACCGTCCGAGCACGAGATCAAAGGGCGCGACACGCCGCTCGAGATGCATTTCGTGCACACGCGCGCGGACGAGGCCATCCTCGTGGTCGCCGTCTTCATCGAACGGGGCCGCAAGAACGGCGCGATCCAGCGGATGTTCCGGAACCTTCCCGATCAGCCCAACAACACCCGCGACGTGGCGGACGTGCGGCTCAGGGCGCTCCTGCCGGAGCGGCCGGAGTCGTTCCGCTACACGGGCTCGCTGACTACGCCGCCCTTTACCGAGCCCGTGCGGTTCGTTGTGCTCGCCGACTCGATCAGCGTCTCGAGACGCCAGATCCGTGCCTTCCGGGAGCTCTTCGAAGAGGGAAACAGCCGCGACGTGCAGCCGCTCAACGGCCGGAAGGTGAGAAGCGACGCGAAACGGCTCCCACAACCACGACGGCAGCGTGCGACGTGATCTGGGCGTCACCGTTCATCTACGTGCTCAAAACGTGACCAGGACTAGCGTCGCGGATTCGCCCTGAGCTAGCGGGCGGCCGACGAGGCCGGGGGGCTGCCGTGTAACTCACGCCGCCCGGGAAGGTCGATGGCGACCCAGATCCCGGAGGCGGCGGTGAGGCCGGCGACGATGACGATTGCGCCGGCGTAGCCGATCGCGTCCGCTGCCAGCCCGGCGAGCAGCCCGCCTGCGACGTAGCCCATGTCGCGCCAGAAACGGTAGACGCCGACGGTTGGGGCGCGCGCGACCGGGGAGACGGCGTCGGAGATGGCGGCGATCAGGGTCGGGTAGACGAGCGCCGTTCCGATCCCGAGCGCGACCGCGGCCGACGCCGCCACCCCGACGCCCCCGTCCGAGGCGGCGAGCAGGCCCAGCGCAGCGGCCTGGAGCAGCATGCCGGCGACGATCAGCGGCTTGCGGCCGACCTGATCCGACCGCTGCCCGGCAACGATCTGGCCAACCCCCCAGACCCCCGGGTAGAGCCCCGCGACCAGGCCGACCTCGGCGGCGGACGCTCCGTTGGCGGCGAGGAACAGCGGCACGAGCCCCCAGGCGAGTGCATCGTTGAGGTTGTTGACGAGCCCGGCCTGGGAGCAAGAGCGGAGTGCCGGCTGCCGATACGACGCGTCGGGAAATACCTCGCGCAAGGTCGGTGCGGCTTCATTTCGGTCGTGGGCGCCGCCGCGCTGCTCGAGCTCGACGTGGCCGGCGGTGTCGCGGACGAAGAGCGCCGTAATGAGCAGCGCGATGAGCGCGATTCCCGCCCCGCCCGCGACGAGGACGTCCCGGGGGGCGAACTCCGACGCGAGCCAGCCACTGAGCGCCGCCGCGACAGCTACTCCGCCGTAGCCGGCGGCCTCGTTGAGGCCGAGGGCGAGCCCGCGGCGCTTCGGCCCCACGAGGTCGATCTTCATCACGACGGTCATCGACCAGGCGAGCCCCTGGTTCACGCCGAGCAGGACGTTGGCGGCGACAATCCAGCCCCAGCTCGGCGCTAGGGCGATCAACAGCGGCACGGGCAGCGCCAGCGTCCAGCCGAGGATCAGCGGCCGCCGGCGGCCGAAGCGCTCGGCGCCGACACCGGCGGCGAGGTTGGTGAACGACTTGGCGAGCCCGAAGGCGACGATGAACGACAGCACCGCGGCGCTCGAGCCGAGGCCGAAGTCGTCCTCGCCGATCAGGGGCAGCGTCGAGCGCTCGAGGCCGACCATCGCCCCGACGAAGGCATTGACGGCGACCAGCAGCGAGAACTGCGCGACGTTCTCGCGCAGGCCGAGCCGGACCTGCGCCACGTCAGCCCTGTTCGACGAGCGGGCGGCCGCTGCGGTTGGCGGCCACGATCTCGGCCTGCCGGGGCGGCGCCGGCGGGACGTCCTTGACCAGGGCGTCGACGAACGCCTGCTCCGAGTCGAACCGTAGGGCCTTGTTGTGACGGCGCTCGAAGCCGATCGTCGAGGCCGGCTGTGCTGAGAGCCCGCGGCCGCATACCGAGCCCGAGTAGTGCGCCGGGTAGAGCAGCAGGTGATCCGGGAGCTCAAGCAGCCGCTCCATCAGGGAGCGGTAGAGCTGGCCGGCCATCTCCTCGGCGGTCTGCTCGCCGTGGGCGTGTAGGTCGGGCCGGCCGGCGTCGCCGACGAGAAGCGCGTCGCCGGTCAGCACCATCCAGGGCTCGCCACCGCGGGTCAGGTCCGTGACGAGATAGGCGTGATGGGCGGCGGCATGGCCCGGTGTGGCCACCGCCTCGACGACGGTGTTGCCGAGCTCGACGACTTCGCCGTCGCCGAGTGCCACATGCTCGAAGTCGACCTCCGCACCGGCGGGCAGGTACGCCGTGGCGCCCGTGCGCTCGACCACCGCGGGCAACCCGGAGACGTGGTCGGCCTGCACGTGCGTCTCAAACACGGCCGTGATCGGGATCCCCTGCGTGTCGGCCAGCTCCACGTAGTCGTCGACCAGGTCGACGTGGGGATCGACGATGGCGAACTTGCTTTTGGTCTTGCAGCCGAAGAGGTAGGAGGCGCAGGCCGTCTCGTCATTGAGGAGCTGTCTGAAGTACACGCCCTTGACCTCCAGGGTCGCCGTTACGTCGCCGGCGCCTTGACAAGCTATCAATTGACCTATTGAATAGCAAGGCGGTGGACCGTCGCCAGGCCAAGGACGCGCTCTTCGAGGCGACCGCGCTGATGGGCAAGGCGTTCGCCAGTCCGCGCCGGCTGGAACTGCTCGACCTGCTTGCGCAGGCGCCCCGCACGGTCGACGAGTTGGCACGGGCGAGCGGTCAGTCGAGCGCCAACACCTCCCAGCATCTCCAGGCGCTGTATGCCGCGGGCATGGTCAACCGCGAGCGGCAGGGCACGAGCGTGCGCTACTCGCTCGCCGGCGACGAGGCGCTGGGCCTCTGGCTGGCGCTGCGCGACGTCTCGGCCGCCCGACTGGCCGAGGTCGAGCGCGCCGCTCACGACTACCTCGGGGACGAGGTCGAGGGCATCGACCGCGCGGAGCTGGTCGCGCGGCTCGCGGAGGGCGAGGTCGTCCTCATCGACGTGCGGCCTGCCGAGGAGTACGCCGCCGGGCACATCGACGGCGCCCGCTCGGTCCCACTCGACGAGCTTGAGCAACGACTTTCCGAGCTGCCCAACGACGCGGAGGTCGTCGCCTACTGCCGCGGCCCCTTCTGCGCCTACGCCCACGAGGCCGTGCGCCGCCTGCGCAACGCGGGCCGCTCCGCAAGGCGACTCGAGGAAGGCTGGCCCGAATGGCGACTCGCACAGCGAGCGTCAGAAGAAACCGAATCCACACCGGGGAGGACCGCGGCATGAGCACCGCTCCAGAAGTCGTTCGCCGGCGCGGGCGAGGCGGTGCTGGACCTCGGCAGCGGCTCGGGCACCGACAGCTTCGTCGCCGCCCGCGCGCCGTCCCGGCCGAGCTGTTCTCGCAGCCCGTCGCGCTGCTGGTCGACGGGATGGCCGCGCGCGCTACTACGACTTGCGGGCCTTCGCGGAACCGTCGTCGAGGAGGAGCTCGACACGGGCTCAACTTCGCGCGCCACCCGGCCGAGGTCACAGAGGTCCTCGCCGTCGAACCCGAGCGTCGGCAAAGGGCAGCTCGTCGCGATCCCGGAAGCAGGCGCACCGAAACGCCGGCGTCCTCGGCCGCGCGCTCGGCCTCGGCGCACAGCGTCGCCATCGACCGGTCCGTCGATGACCGCTGGCTGTACGTGTCGTGCTGGGGGATCGGGGAGCTCAAGCAGTACGACGTGAGCGATCCGCACAACGCGAGAGAGAGGCGGGGTCAGTGCGCCTCGGCGGGATCGTCGACCGAACCCCGCACCCGGCCGCCCCCGAGTTGCGACTGGCGGGCGCGCCCCAGATGGTGGAGGTGAGCCGGGACGGTCGGCGCGTGTACTTCACCAACTCGCTTTACGCGTCGTGGGACGACATCTGCTACCCCGACGGCGTCGGCGCTTGGATGGCCGGTGTCGACGCGAACACCGCGACGGGCGGTATGACCGTGGACCCGAAGTTCTTCCCGCACGCTATGCAGCGTGCCGACTTGCGACTGGAGCGCGCTCGCCGGCGCGAGATACTGCGACTAGTCCGATGTCGAGAAGGGTTGAAACGATCCGGCGCGCGCACGAAGCGCTGAACAGCGGCGATGTCGAGGGGCTCGTGGCGGTATGTGATCCGTCCTTTCGCCTCGACATGTCCGACCGAGTACTGAACCCGGCCGTGTACGAAGGCCACGAAGGGATCCGGCGGTTCGTTGCCGAGGTCCACGAGGCGTGGGAGACGTTCACGTGGGAACCGGAGGAGCTGGTGGAGTCCGGAGCCCTCGTCCTCGCGTTGATCCGCTCGACCGGACGGGGACGCGGCAGCGGCCTCGAACTCGAG
>DASZJZ010000234.1:0-25274 GCA_035947555.1 Thermoleophilaceae bacterium
ATTCCGGCCTGGCGATGGGCTGCTGCCAGCCGCCGGGCCGGAATCCGGATGGGCCGGCCGGCCGCTCGCGAGCTGGGGCAGCCGGCTCGCGGCCTACCTCATCGACTTCCTCATCGTGCTGATCCCCGTGGTCGTCCTGGCGATCGTGCTCATCGGCGAGGCCGGCGACGCCGACTCCGTGGGGGGCTGGATCGTCGCCTCGGTTCTCTACGCGCTGCTGCTCGGGGCGGTGTTCCTGCTGTACGCGCCGCTTCTGATGATGCGCCGGGGCGAGCGCAACGGGCAGACGCTCGGCAAGCAGATGGTCGGCATCCGGGTCGTCCGCGACAACGGCGAACCGTTCGGCTTCGGGTGGGGGGCGCTGCGCGAGGTCCTGCTCAAGCAGCTCGCGGTGAACGTCGCGTCGTCGATCATCCCGTTCATCCCCTGGTTCCTCAACTACTTCTGGCCGCTGTGGGACGACCAGAACCGGGCCCTGCACGACATGGCCGCGCAGACCCACGTGGTGAAGGCCTAGCTCACACGGGCGCGAGTCGCTCGGCGGCGCCGGTCCAGATCATCTGGTCGCGGCCGGGCCCCACGCCGACCATGACGATCGGGATCCCGAGGTAGTCGGATACGAAGTCGAGGTAGCTCTGGGCGTTGGCCGGGAGCTCGTCGATCGAGCGGGCGCCCGAGATGTTCTCCTCCCAGCCGGGCAGCTCCACCAGGTCGCCCTGCACCTTGTGCACGATCGACTGGTGGTACGGGAACTGGTCGAAGGTGGCGCCCTCGGGGCCGAGGTAGCGCACGCCCACCTGGAGCGGGTCGATGCCGGTGAGCACGTCGAGCTTGGTCAGCACGAGCCCCGTCAGCCCGTTGATGCGCGTGGCATAGCGCAGGGCGACGAGGTCGAGCCAGCCCGTTCGCCGCGCACGCCCCGTGGTGGTGCCGAACTCGCCCCCGAGCTCGCGGATCCGCTCGCCGAGGGGCTCGTCGAGCTCCGTCGGGAACGGCCCGGCGCCGACCCGCGTGGTGTACGCCTTCGCGATCCCCCACACCTCGTCGATCGAGCGCGGACCCACCCCGGCGCCCGCGCAGGCCGCGCCGGCGACCGTGTTCGAGGAGGTCACGAACGGATAGGTGCCGTGGTCGATGTCGAGCAGCGCCCCCTGGGCGCCCTCGAACACCACGAGGCCGCCCGAGTCGAGCACGTGCCAGGCGATCGGCGACGTGTCTGCGATGTAGGGCTCGAGCCGGTGGCCGAGGATGCGGTAGTCCTCGGTCATGGTGTGGAGGTCGAGCTCCGGGTCCTTGGCGTAGGGGCGCAGCATCAGCCGCTTGGGCTCCATCGCCGCGTAGATCTTCTTGCGCAGGATCTTCTCGTCGAGCAGGTCCTGCACACGGATGCCGAGCCGTGCCGCCTTGTCCGCGTAGCAGGGGCCGATCCCGCGCCGGGTGGTCCCGATCTGGAGCTTCCCGAGCCGCGACTCGCCGGCGTGGTCGAGCAGCTTGTGGTACGGCATGATCAGATGCGCGTTGGCCGACAGGCGCAGCCCGTTGAGGTCGATCCGCCGGCGCGACAGCTCGCCGATCTCCTCGGTCAGCACCTTCGGGTCGACCACCACGCCGTTGCCGATCGCGCAGAGCTTGCCGGGATAGAGGATCCCGGAAGGCACGAGGTGGAACTTGAACGTCTCACCGTCGCGCACGATCGTGTGGCCGGCGTTGTTGCCGCCCTGGAAGCGGATGACGAGGTCGGCCTGCTCGGCGAGCAGGTCCACGACCTTCCCCTTCCCCTCGTCGCCCCACTGGGCGCCCACGATCACCAGACCGGGCACGAGGCGAATCGTACGGGCCTTGACAGCGGTGCGACCGGCTATATCCTCAACTGTGCGGTTAATCAACCGATCAGATGAGCAAGAATGGCGGTAGACCAGCTCAGCACCACCTTCGCGGCCCTCGCCGACCCCACACGGCGCGCCATCCTGGAGCGTCTCGCGGAGGGAGAAGCCACCGTGAACGAGCTGGCCGACCCGTTTCCGATCACACTCCAGGCGGTCTCGAAGCACCTCAAGGTGCTCGAGCGGGCGGGCCTGATCACGCGCGGGCGCACTGCGCAGCTTCGCCCGTCGCGGCTCGAGGGCGACGCGCTCAGGGAGGCCTCCGACTGGCTTGACGGCTACCGCCGTTTCTGGGAGGGCAGCCTCGACCGCCTGGGCGAGCACCTGCAGAGGATGCAGAAGGGAGCCGGCCGTGACTGAGGCCACAGCGCAGGAGATAACGATCACGCGAACCTACGACGCGCCGCGCGAGGCCGTCTGGAGCGCCTGGACCGAGCCGGAGCAGCTGGTGCAGTGGTGGGGCCCGCCTGGCTGGAGCACCCCGCTCGAGACGGTCACCATGGAGGTCCGGCCAGGGGGGACGTTCCGGCTCACCTCCGTGTCCGGCGACGGCACCGAGATGCCCGTCGTGGGCGTGTACCGTGAGGTGGTGGAGGGCGAGCGGCTCGTCCTCGACGAGCCCGCGGAGCAGGCCTGGCACGAGGGCTCCGTGAGCGTCGTGACCTTCACCGATCTCGGCGGCGGCCGGACCGAGGTGGCGATCCAGGCGACCATCCACACCACCGACGAGATGCGCCAGAACGCCGAGCGCGGCATGAATGCCACGCTGGACCGCCTCGGCGAGCACTTGGGTAGCTGAGATGGACTAGTGCTTGGAAGTGGTGGTATTCAACGACCCCGACGGGAACGGCTGGGCCGTTCAGGAGATCCGGGAGACCAGACATGAGCACATCGACATCCCTCGTCACGGGCGTGGACTTCACGATCCTGCCGACCCAGGACTTCGACCGGGCCGTGGACTTCTACGAGAACGTGCTGGGGCTCGAGAAGTCGAAGCGCTGGGGCGACATGCCGGGGCAGGAGTTCGAGACCGGCAACCTCACGGTCGCCGTGGTGCAGATGGACGCGTTCGGCCAGGAGTTCAGCCCGCACCGCTCGCCGATCGCGTTCCGCGTGGATGACGTGGCCGCGGCCAGGGCCGAGCTCGAGTCGCGCGGCGTGACCTTCAGGGGCGACACGATCGACAGCGGCGTCTGCCACCAGGCGATCTTCGAGGACCCGGACGGGAACGTCCTCGACATCCACCACCGCTATGCGGACTGAGCGGCCATCCGTAGGTCCTCTCCCATGATCGGGAGAGGGTCGTCGCAGATCTCGATCAGGCGGGAGACGGTGCGCGAGCCGATCTGCCGGCGCAGCCGCACGATGGGGTCGTACTCGGCGACGAGCTCGTGGTCGCTCACCTGAGCGGCGACCCGCTCGACCCGCTCGACGAGGCCGCGCAGCTCGGCGAGATCGCGCCCTGAGACGTTCCCTGAGGCCAGGGCGTCGCGCAGGCTCTGCGCGCTCGTGCGCAGGGCCGACCCCGCGCTCCCCGGGTCCGGGTCGGGCAGGTTGGTGGTGACGACGATCGAGCGGCGGTCCTGCCAGCGCTCGTTGACGATCGAGTAGAGCTGCTCCAGCACCCACTCGGTCTGCTTCTCGGCCCCGAGGTCGTCCAGGACGAGGAGGTCGACGGTGCAGAGGCGACGGAAGAAGCCCATGTAGCTGTCGCTGGCGTCGCGGTCGAAGGTGCGCTTGATCTCGGCCAGGAGGCGGGGGACCGGGAAGACGGCGTACGAGCGGCCGGCGTCCTTGGCGGCCTTCGCGACCAGGATGGCGAGTGAGGTCTTGCCCGTGCCGACCGGGCCGTCGAACCAGAGCCCGCGGCCGGCCTCGAGCTTCTCCTCTATCGAGCGGGTGAAGGCGCGCACGCGGCGGAGCACGGCGCGGTCGAGCGAGACGATCGGCTCGCGGTCGAACGACACCTCCAGGAAGCGCCGCCCGATACCGGTGCCGATGCCGCCGCTGGCGGCCCGCCGGACCCGCTGGTCGCGGCAGCGGCACGGCCGCGACTCGTTGCTTTCCTCGTCGAGGATCCAGGTGGAGCCGTCGCACTCGCCGTAGGGGCAGGCGGCCTGATCGTCGGGCTGCGCCTGGCGGAGCACTCAGAGCACCTCGTCCGGCGCCGGGATCGTCTCGTCGCTCTGCACTCAGAGCACGCCTTCGCCGGCCGGGATCGTCTCTCCCGGCCGCTCGCGGTAGAGGTTCGCGAAGCGCGGATACTTCGACAGAAACGCCAAGCTGAGCTCGCCGATCGGCCCGTTGCGGTGCTTGGCGATCATGATGTCCGCCTCGCCGAGCCGCTCGGACTCCTTGTCGTAGTACTCCTCGCGGTACACGAACATCACGACGTCCGCGTCTTGCTCGACCTGGCCGCTTTCACGTAGGTCGGAGAGCATCGGCTTGGGCGGGTTGCGCGACTCCACTGCGCGCGACAGCTGGGAGACCGCGATCACGGGGATCTCGAGTTCGCGCGCCAGGATCTTGAGCCCGCGGCTCATCTGGCCGACCGCCTCCACGCGGCTGTCCGCCCGGCCGTCCGGGCGAAGCAGCTGGAGGTAGTCGACGACGATCAGGCCGAGCCCGTGCTTGGCGTGCAGCCGGCGGGCCTTGGCGCGAATCTCGAGCACGCCGATGTCGCTGGAGTCGTCGATGAAGATCGGCGCCCGGGCCAGCTTCTCGACGGCGCGCAGCACCTTGGGCCAGCGGTCGGCCTTCACGCGCCCCTTGCGGAGCTCGTCGCTCGACACCTTGGCCTGCGACGCGATGAAGCGGTGCGCGAGCTCGGTCTCCGACATCTCGAGCGAGAAGAGGGCGGCCGGGCGGCCGTGCTCGATGGCGGCGTTCTCGACGATGTTGGTGGCCAGGGTGCTCTTCCCCATCGACGGCCTTGCCGCCAGCACGATCAGGTTGCCGGGCTGGAAGCCGCCGGTGAGCTCGTCGATGTCGGTGAAACCGGACGGCGTGCCCGTCAGGCCGACGCCCTTGCGCGAGAGCTCCTCGAGCTTGTCGATCTCCTCGTGGAGGACGTCCTCGATCGACCGCATCTCGGCGAGGCCGCCCTCGTGGCCGATCTTGAACAGCTCGGCCTCGGCGCGCTCGATGAGGTCGCGCGGCTCGCCGCGGTGGGCGAGCACCTCGGCTTGGATGCGGCGGGTGGTGTCGAGGATGCCGCGCATCAGGGCGTCGTCCCTGACGATGCGGGCGTAGTCGAGGACGGCGCCCACGGCGGGCACCACGGTGGGGAGAGAGTGGACGTAGGCCTCGCCGCCGGCGGCCTCCAGCTCGCCGTGGCTGCGCAGGTCGTCGCACACGGTCAGGGCGTCGACGGCCTCGGGGTCCGCCTTCTCCTTCAGGCGGATCATCGCCTTGAAGATGAGCTGGTGGCGGGGGCGGTAGAAGTGGTCCGGCTTCAGGCCGGCCTCGAGCAGGACGCCGTCGAGCGCCTGCTCGGTGAGGAGGATCGCCCCGAGGACGGAGGCCTCGGCCTCCTCGTTGTGGGGAGGGACGCTGCCCGCTGACTCAGGCGGGGCAGCGACTGCCATCGCCATGTCCAGGCGTAGTCAGGGCGCGAGCGGCCCGCCTGCCAAGGAAGCAGGTCCGAAGCTGTGCTGAGCACAGCGAGGGCCGATGACGCAGGCAGGCGATGCCGCGCAGCGTCACTGACTATGCCTGGGGGGTGACGATGGTCTTGATCTCCGCCGTCACGCCGTCCGCGACCTCGACGGTGACCATGTGCGTACCCGTGGTCCTGATCGGCTCCTCGAGGTGGACGCGGCGCTTCTCGAGCCGCACGCTGCGCGCCTGGCGGATGGCGTCGACGATCTCCTGCGAGGTGACCGAGCCGAACAGCCGGCCGTCGTCACCCGCCTGGTGGGAGATCGTGAGCACCGTCTTGCGGAGCAGCGCGGCCGTCTCCTGCGCCTTGGCGGCCGCCTCTTCGGCGGCGCGCTCGGCCGCCTCACGGCGGCGCTGCGACTCCGCGATCGCCCCCGCCGTGGCCGGCTGGGCGAGCTTGCGCGGTACGAGGAAGTTGCGGAGGTAACCCGGCGAGACGTCGATTACGTCACCGCGCTCGCCGAGCGTGTCCACGTCCTTCAAGAGGATTGCCTGGGCCATGGCTGGTCAGCCGTCCCTACCTGTCCGCGACGTACGGCAGGAGCCCCAGTTCGCGCGCCCGCTTGACCGCGTTCGCGAGCTGGGACTGGTGGCGCCGGCACGAGCCGGTCACGCGCGAGGAGCGGATCTTGCCCTTGTCGCTGATCGCACGGCGCAGCGATGCCACGTCGCGATAGTCGACGACGTCGACCTTGTCTCGACAGAACGGGCACGGCTTGCGCCGCCCGCCGGTGGGCGCACCCTTGCCGCGACCGCGCCGGCGGTCCCGGGTCGTGCTTGGTCCACGCTGCTTCGCCACTCGATGCTCCTGCGTACTCGCTACTCCGGGGTCAGAACGGGATGTCGTCGTCCGGTCCCCGGGCGCCCGCCGGTGCCGGTTGGAAGTCTCCGGTGTCTGCCGGGACGTCGCTCTGCGGCGTGAAGCGGCCGCCGTTCTCGCTGCCCTCGCGGGAGCCGAGGAACTGGACGGAATCGGCAATGATATCCACCGACTGGCGCTTGTTGCCCTGCTGGTCCTGCCACTCGCGCCACTCGAGCCGTCCGTCCACCGCGACCGGCCGCCCCTTCGAGAGGTACTGGGCGCAGTTCTCGCCCTGAGCTCCCCACACGGTGACGTCGAAGTAGTTGGGCTTGTCAACCCATTCGCCGGTCTGGTTGTCCTTGCGGCGCGTGTTGACCGCAACCCGCAGGCTGCAGACCGAAGTCCCGCTCGGCAGGTTGCGAAGCTCGGGATCCCGGGTGAGGTTCCCGGTCAAGATGACCCTGTTTATGTTCGTCGCGGCCATGAGGCCCTCCAGCTCCCTTCGATGACGAGTCGGTCGAGTGTACGAAGGGGGTCGGCCGCCCCGGGCTGGGCCTGACTGGAAGTTGCTGAAAAGTGCGGCTTCTTTGGCAGAGCCGTTACGTCAGTCGTCCTTCTGCTTCTCCTCGACGACGTGGTCGGGGTCTGGGGCGTCCGTCTCCGGGCGCTCCACGCCCTCCTCGGGGGTCGCGTCCTCGGGGTCGATGTCGCTCGCGGGCTTGGCGGGCTGTTCGGCCTCGCGGTCGGCGAGTGGGTCGCCGACGCCCGTCTCGTCGACCACGCGCTCTGTCTCGTCACGCTCCATTGAGGGGGGGTTCCCGAAGATGTGGCGGGATAACCCCAGTGGGCACGGGATAGGCCTTCCCCCCGACGGGTACGGGAATCCGAGTGGCGGGAGCAACCTTGGCGGTCGAAGCACGGGCGTTCGTGCCGCAGGTCGTCGACGCCTTCCGGCGCAACGGGTTGATCAACTTCGCCGCGGCGATCTCGTTCCTGATCGTGCTCGCACTGGTTCCGTTCCTGTTGTTCCTGCTCGCGCTCCTTGGCTACCTCCAGCTCGAGGAGGTCTGGCGTGAAGACGTTGCGCCCGAGCTCAGGGGGTCCGTGTCCGATGCCGTATACCGCGTCCTCGACGACACGGCGCGGAAGGTCCTGACCCAGAGGCAGCTGTGGTGGGTCACGGCCGGGTTCGCCCTCGCGCTCTGGGAGGTGTCGGCCGCCACGCGGGTGACGATGACCGCGCTCGACCGGATCTACGGGTTCCATCGCCGCCGCGATTTCTTCGAGATCTTCCTGCGCTCGGTGTGGCTCGGGCTTGCCATGGGGATCGCGCTGATCGCTGCGGTGGCGGTGGTTCGGTTCGTTCCTCTGCTTACCGGCGACCTCAATGTCGTACTTGCGGTGCTCTCCTTCTTGGGTCGCTGGGTCGTGGCGGCGGCGCTGCTCGGCGCGGGGGTAGGCCTGGTCGTGCACTACGGCTCGGCCACGCGGCAGCCGCTGCCGTGGGTGAGCGTCGGCACCGGGCTGGTCATGGCCGCGTGGGTCGGGATGTCGATCCTCTTCGGGATCTACGTCACCTACTTTGCGAACTACGGCTCGGTGTTCGGCAACCTGGCCACGTTCTTCGTGCTGCTGCTCTACGTGTACGCGTCGAGCATCGCGTTCATGGTGGGCGTCCAGACGGACGCGTGCCTTCGCGAGCGGGCGGCGGACTAGGGGGAGGCGCGCTGGATTGGCGGGCGAGCGGCGCGCTGCGGTGAGCGCGCGGCGGACTAGACGGGCGGTGCGTCCGCCGCGGCCCTTGCGGCCACGCGGGTGTCCTGCGCCTCGCGCTCCTCGCGACGGCGGGCGGACTGCTGCTCCGGCGGCGGAGGGGTCGGCATGCCCTCCTTCTGCTTGATGATCCGGAAGCGCAGCACCGCGTCGAGGATCCGCAGGCGCTGGTTGAGCCGCTCGAGCAGGGTGTTGTCGCCCCGGAACTGGTAGAGCCGGTAGTCCGCCTCGGGGCGGTGGTCGATCTCGTAGGCCATCCGGCGCGTGCCCCAGTCGTGCGTGTCGATGAGCTCGCCGCCCGCGGAGATCATCGATTCCGCCTCGGAGATCGCGGCGTTGCGGCGCTCCTCGGGCGCGTTCGGATCGATCAGCAGCATCAGGTCGTACAGCCGTGCCATCGAGCGGGGCAGGTTAGCAGCGGGAATCAGCTGCGCCGGGGCGAAGGGACGCTGCCGGCGGCTTGACGCGAAATGGACTGGCTGGGCCGTGTGCGGTGGGGGAACGTCGCTTGGCTGGCCTTCGTGGTCACGCTTGGCGTGCTCGTCGTGACGAGCGACGGTGGGAGCGAGGTGCCTGGGGAGAGGCCGAACGTCCGTCGGGTGGAGCGGGAGCGGCGGGCGATCGAGAGGCCGAGGGCCGAAGCGGGCGAGTCGGCGCGAAGTCGGCGTACGGGGCGAAGGGGGTGGCGGGAAAGTAATGCGTCGCGGCGCGTGCGGACGAAGCGAAGGACGGCGGAAGGGCGTGAGGAGCAGGAGCGGAGCGTGCGGCGAGCAGTGGCACACCCGCGGCGAGCGGCGGCGGCGGCGTCACCTCCGCCGCCGGCACTGCCACCGCCCGAGCCCGTTCAGCAGGCGCCGCCCGAGCCGGCTCAGCAGGCCCCACCGGCGCCGGAGCCCGTTCAGCAGGCGCCGCCGCGCCCGCCGCCCCCGCGCACCGGCGAGTTCACTCCGGATCCGCTCCCGTAGCGGCCTACGAGCGCACCGGGGCTTCGCCCCGGCGCTTCGATTCGATATCGGCGAGCTGGTCGTCCACCCAGTCGCCCGGGTCGCGGGCGGTCACTATCCGCTTGAGACCCTGAGCCCTCCAAGAGCGCTCCTCCGCCGACATCGACAGCGCGCGGTGGATCGCCAGCGCCTGCTCCTGCACGTCGAAGGGGTTCACGGACAGGGCGAAGTCGGCCAGCTCCTCGTGGGCCCCCGTGTTCTCGCTCAACAAGGACACGCCGTTGCGCTCGTTCACCAACGGTCCCTCCTTGGCGATCAGGTTCATCCCGTCGAACATCGCGTTGACCATCAGCAGGTCGTAGTGCTTGTACGCCGCGATCGCCTCCTCGAGGTTCTCCCGCAGCCGCAGCTCGATCGGCATCCAGTCGGTCGTGCCGTGCCGGTGGTTCACCACGGCCACGAGCGCCTCGATCCGCTCCAAGTACTCCTGGTACTCCGGCACGTCCTGGCGCGAGGGGATGAGGTGGGCGATGAAGGTGACCTGCTCCTTGAAGTCCGGGTTCTGCTCCAGGAACAGGTCGAAGGCCGTGAACCCGCGCAGCACGTTCTTCGACAGGTCGGCCCGGTCCACCCGCAGGATCAGGTGCTCGCGCCGCCGGCGCAGGATCTCGCGCTCGTACTGATGTACGGCGGGCCGCTGGGCGTTGCGATGGAAGTTCTCCGCCGAGATCGGCAGCGGATAGGACCGCACCCACACGTCGCGGCCGTCGAAGCGCACCACGCCCGCCTCCTCGTCGACCTCGAGGTCGAACAGCTCGCGGCAGCAGAGCAGGAAGTTGCGCCGGTAGGAGCGAGTGTGGAAGGCGATGATGTCGTTGGAGAGGATGCCCTCGTAGAGGTCCTCGCGGATGTCGGCCGGCAGCACTCGCCAGGCATCCGGCTGCGTCCAGGGGATGTGCACGAAGTGGTGCAGGAACAGGTCCGGGCGCCGCGCGCGGATCAGCTTCGGCGCCACGTAGAGGTGGTAGTCGTGCAGCATCACCACCGCCTCCTCCTCGTCCTCCACCTCCTCCAGCACCGCGTCGGCCAGGTCGGAGTTCACGCGGCAGTAGCCGTGCTCGTAGGCGTCGATCTCGTGGCTCCGGATGTCCGGCGCGTTCGAGAGGTCCCACAAGTAGTGCTGGATGAACCACAGCATCGGGTTCGCCACGACGTTGTAGAAGCGGTCGTACGCGTCAGGGTCGGACTCGACGAACCGGATCCGGTAGCGCGCCCCGTCCAGCTCGATCTCGAACGAGCCGCCGTCGTGGGCCCGGCTCTCCTCCACGTCCCCGTCGCTCAGGGCCGACGCGATCCAGACCGCCTCGCGGTGATGCACGAGCCCGGTCAGGGCGGTGACGAGGCCACCGCCTCCACGCCGGGGCTCCCCGTCCTGGAAGGTGGCGGGGCCACGATTCGACACGAGGACGAGCGCGGCGTCCGAGCTCATCGGTGTTCCCGGAAGATCTTCAGCCAGTCGCGCAGCAGGCGCGGCGTGAGGAAGTGCTTGCGCACGTGCTCCTTCCCGGCCCGGCCGAGCCGCTTGCCGAGGTCGGGCTCGCGCAGGATCCGCAGCGACCTCTCGGCGCACTCGAGCGGCGACGAGACGAGGAAGCCGGTCTCCCCGTCCTGCACCTGGAGCGGGATGCCGCCCACGTCGCCGCCGATGAACGGCCGGCCCTTCCAAAGCGCCTCGGACACCGTCAGGCCGAAGCCCTCACGCGTCGACTTCTGGATCACCACGTCGGCCTGCGACTGGAACGCGTTCACCTCGATCGCCCCGACGTTGTTGAGGTTGTTGAGGATGTGGATGTCCGGGTCGGCGTCCGCGTAGGCCATCGTCGAGTTGAAGAACTCCCAGCCCTCGGGGTCGTCGGTGGCCATCGAGCCGACCAGCGCGAGCTGCACCTCCGGCATCTCCTCGGTCACCTGGCGGTACGCGTCGATCACGCCGACCGGATCCTTCCACGGGTCGAAGCGCGACACCTGACACATCAGCGGCCGGTCCACGTCGATGCCGAACTGATCGCACACGAACGCCGCGTCCTCGGGCGACAGGGCCATGTTCTTCGGCGACAGCGGGTCGATCGCCGGCGGGCATATGTGCACGCCGCCGCGGGCCCCGTCCATGCCCGCCGGGACGTACTGCTGGAGGTGCCAGACGGTCGCGTCGTAGTCGCGCACCAGGGGCACGATGTGCGCGATCGCCTCCGGGTTCGGGGTGGAGAGGTCGATGTGACAGCGCCAGATCCACGTCTTCGCCTTCTCAGGCACGTGCTTGCGGATCGCGGCCGGCTGGGGGTCGTGGACGATGATCACGTCCCAGTCGCCGTCGATCTCCGTGGCGTTGAGCGCGTTGTAGCGCTCGTAGATCTTCCACTCCTCGTCGGTGAGCGACTCCGGGTTCCCCTGCAGCGCGTTGTGCAGCCGCTTGGTGGCGTTGTAGAACTCCTCGCGGCCGAGCATGATCTGCCAGTGGGCGTCGATCCCCACGTCGTTCATCAGCGGGATGAGCGTGTAGAGGATCTCGGACACGCCGCCGCCGAACGCGGTCGCCGAGAGGTGGAGCACACGCAGCCCCCGGAGCTCCTCCGCGCGCTCGCGGATCTCCTGGATGAGCGGCCTTCCCGCCAGGTGGGTGTAGTCGGCCAGGCTCTTGTGGCCTACGGAAACCGGCTGGAGCACGGCGCGGAGGTTATCCAGCCAAGTATTTGACGAGGAGCGTCCGGCCGCCGCCGAAGCTGCACTCGTCCACGGTCGCCTCGATGATCGCCCTGCTCAGCTCCTGCTCCACCGCGGACACGGACGAGCCTGGGCCGCTCAGCTCCATCGACAGGCGGTCGTCCAGCAGCCGAAAAGAGAAGCTGACGCGGCTCTCGTCGTCCAGTGGCCGGCTGTCGTCGACGTAGTCGTTGGCGGCCTCGGTGATCGCCAGCTTCAGGTCGGCGATCTCCTCGGGCGAGAGGGGCGTCAGGCGGCAGACGGCGGCGAGGGCCAGCCGGGCGAGCACCAGGTAGTCGGGTCTCGCGGGGATCGTCAGCGAGACGTCGCGGCTGTCGGTCGTCGTCTCTGGCGCCTCCACCACGCCTGCACCCTACCCAGATTCGGCGGGTCTTTGGCCAAGCTCAACCTCGATCGTGCGACGCTTCCCGTCGCGCAGCAGGAGGAGCCTGACCCGCTCGCCCGC
This sequence comes from Thermoleophilaceae bacterium, assembly GCA_035947555.1. Classification (GTDB taxonomy): domain Bacteria; phylum Actinomycetota; class Thermoleophilia; order Solirubrobacterales; family Thermoleophilaceae; genus JACVRW01. Next base: position 12,289 of record DASZJZ010000234.1, read on the forward strand.
GCTCATCGAGCTGATCACGTCGGCGAGGTCCTGCCGGCGCGTGAGGCGGCGGCCGTTCACGGCCAGGACCAGGTCGCCGCCGGGGCGCACCGGCGTGGCCTGGAACTCGATCTCCTCGCCTCCGCCGCGCAGCCCGGCGTCCTCCGCCGGGCTGTCCTCCTCGACGATCTGGATGAGGCCCCCGTCTTGGGCGTCGATGTCGAGCCGCCGCGCGAGCTGCGGCCAGAGCGACAGCGTCCTGACGCCGAGGTAGCCGTACTCAACCCGGCCGTCCTCGCGAAGCTCGCGCAGCGAGCGGGCCACCGCGTCCACGGGGATGGCGAAGCCCACGCCCTCGCCGCCGCCCGACTCCGACTTGATCTGGGCGTTCACGCCGATCACCCGGCCGCGCCCGTCTAGCAGCGGGCCGCCCGAGTTGCCCGGGTTGATGGCGGCGTCCGTCTGGATCGCGTTGCCGATCTGGAAGCGTGTGAGCGACTCGATGTTGCGGTCCAGCGCGGAGATGACGCCGATCGACAGCGACTGCTGCTCCCCGAACGGGCTCCCGATCGCGGCGACCGGCTCACCCACCTCGAGGTTGTCCGAGCGTCCGAGCCGGAGTGGAGTTAGTCGCAGCCCCGCGGGGTCCACCTTCAGGAGCGCCACGTCGGCGTTGGGGTCGTCGCCCACGATCTCCGCGGGCACCCGGTTGCCGTCGGCGAACTCCACGAACACCTCCTCGGCCCGCCCAGAGCCCCCGCCCTCCAGGACGGTCACCACGTGCGCGTTCGTGGCGATGTAGCCCTGACTGTCGAGCACGAAGCCCGAGCCCTGGCCGCCCTCCGGGTCCTCCTCGAGCAGGATCGGGCCCCCCTCGAAGAGCGAGATCACGGTCACCACACCGGGCGACAGGCGCTCGTAGATCTCGTCGGGGTCGAACTCGCCCTCCCGTCCGAGGCCCTCCACCACCTCCACGCGCGTGGTCGTCACCTCGCGCGGCGCGCTGGCCTCGCCCTCGCCGTCGTCCGTGTCGCAGGCCACCAGCGCCAGGCCGAGCGCGGCCAGTAGCACCGCCCAGATGCGGCTCACGCGCCGTTCCCGCCCGCGGGAAGCTCCAGCGTGAAGACGGTGCCGCCCGGCTGCGAGCTCACCCGCAGCCTGCCGTCCATGCGCTCCGCGAGCTCGTGCGCGATGGCGAGCCCGAGCCCGGCGCCGCGGGCGGCGTCGCCGGTGTAGAAGCGCTCGAACACCTTGCCGCGCGTCCCGTCGGGAAGCCCGGGACCGGCGTCTGCCACCGTGAACCCGGCGGCGCCGTTGCTGCGATCTGCCCTCACGGTCACGTGCGTGCCCGCCGGCGTGTGCCGGAGGGCGTTGTCGAGCAGGATACGCATGATCTGAGCCACCCGCTCCGGGTCGCAGACGGCCTCGGGGCCCTGCTCGGGCAGCCGCACGTCGAGGTCGGTGGCGTGCTCGGCCATAGCCGGCGTGAACTCCCCGACGATGCTCCGCGCCAGCTCGGATAGGTCCACCTCCTCCGCGTGCAGCTCGAGCGAGCCGGCGTCGAGCCGAGACAGGTCGAGCAGGTCGACGGACAGCTTCTGGAGCCGCGCCACCTGCTCACTCATGGTCTCGAGGAACTCGCGCCGCGTGTCCTCGTCGAGATCCTCGTCCTGGAGCAGCTCGACGAAGCCCGCCAGCGAGAAGATCGGCGTGCGCAGCTCGTGCGAGGCGGTGGCAATGAACTCCTTGCGCGCCACGTCCACCTGGCGCAGCTGCGACTGCATCTCGTTGAAGGTGCGCGTGAGCTGGCCGAGCTCGTCCTTGGAGTCGACAGGCAGGGGGTCCACGAAGCTGCCGCGCGACACCTCTTCGGCGGCCCGCTCGAGGCGCCGGACGCGCCGGCCTAGCCGCCGCGCCACCAACCAGCCGCCGAGGAGGGCGAGCACGAGGGCGGCGAGCGTCGCAAGCAGCACCCTGTTGCGGATAAAGGACACGGCCGCCTCGACCTCCTCGAAGTCGCGCGAGTACAGCGCCACGCCGCGGGGCCGGCCGCCGGCCGGGAGCGGCTGGGCGACGAGGCCGATGTCGTTACCGTCGAAGAAGTCGAAAGCGGTCTGCGTCTTGCCGCTGCGGAGCGCCTCCTGCAGCAGCGCCTTGTTGCGCGGGTAGTCGCTCTGCTCGCGCGAGTCGAACAGCGGCCGGAAGCGGCCACCGCGCCGGTCGCCCTGCGGGCCGATCGGCTTCTCCTCCCACTGGTACAGCGTCACCTCCGAGTCCGTCTGCTCTGCCACGCGGCGCAGCTCGCGCTCGCGCTCCTCCGCGGGGAATTCCCGGTCCACGAGCGGTTCGAGGGTCGCCTCGTAGAGGCTCGTCACCAGCTCCAGGTCCTGCAGCCGCCGCTCCTCGAGGTTCGACTCCGGCTGCGTGGCGACCGAGAAGTAGATGACCGAGAACGCCACCCCCGTGATGGCGAAGAAGACGAGCGCGAGCTTGTTGCGGAGCGACCGGAGTCTCGGTCGCGCTGTGCGCGAGGGGGCGGGCTCGGCCCGCACCGGAGCGATGCCCTTCGTCATGAGTCGCGGAAGCGATAGCCCACGCCGCGCACCGTCAGGATCAGCTCCGGGTGCTTCGGCTCCACCTCGAGCTTCTCGCGGAGGTGGCGGATGTGCACGTCGATGGTGCGGGGATCGCGGTAGGAGGAGTCCCCCCAGACCCGCTCGAGCAGCATCGTGCGGCTGAACACACGCCCGGGGTTGCGCGCCAGCGCGGCCAGCACCTCGAACTCGACGTAGGTGAGTCGCACCGGCTCGCCGCGCGCCTCGACCTGACGGCGCTCGAAGTCGATCACCAGGTCGCCGTGGCGGATCGGCTCCTCGAACTGCTCGTCGGGCTGGGCGAGCGCGGCCCGTCTCAAGACGGCCTTCACCCGCGACCGGAATTCCCGCACCGAGAAGGGCTTGGTGATGTAGTCGTCGGCGCCGAGCTCCAGCCCGAGGACCTTGTCGATCTCCTCAGTCTTCGCCGTGAGCATGATGATCGGCACCGTGCTGCGCGCCCGGATCTGGCGGCAGACGTCGAAGCCGTCGATCTTCGGCATCATCACGTCGAGTACGACGAGGTCGAAGTTGTCCTCCCGCAGGCGGTCGAGCGCCTCGCGGCCGTCGAGCGCGGGGACGACCTCGTAGCCCTCCTTGCGCAGCGGATAGGTCAGGAGCTTCTGAACGGAGAGCTCGTCGTCCACGAGCAGGATGCGAGGCGCAGTGGCCGCCACCTTCGGAATTGTAGGTTGCTTCACTGGCCCTCTCCCATGATCGCGCCGCGCGTGTACAGAGCCGCGTTCGTGCCGGCCTTGCTGGCGCTCGTGCTGACGATGTTCTCACTGCAGAGCCGCCCGCCCGCGTTGCCGCAGGGCCTGGCCGCAGACGTGCTGTTCGACGGCCGCCTGGCGGCGCTCGAGTCCGAGCGGATCGCCGAGCGCGCCCCGGACCGGCGGCCGGGGCGGCCGGGCAACCTGATCACCGCGGGGCGGGTGGCCGAGCTGCTGGACGGGCGCGGCTTTCCGCAGCCCGAGCTCCAGCGCTTCACCCACGCCGGCCGGGACCTCGTGAACGTGATCGCCCGGCGCGCGGGTGTGCTGCGGCGCCAGATCGTCATCGTGGCCGCGCGCGACGCCGCGGTGGTGCCGGAGGCCACCGGCAGCGCCGCGGACACGGCCGCCCTATTGGAGCTGGCGCGGGTGTTCGAGGGGAGGCCGTCGCGCAAGACGCTCGTGCTCGCCTCGGTGGACGGCTCGACCCTCGGCGAGGTGGGCGCCTCGCGGCTGCTGTCCGAGCTGCCGGCGCCCGAGATGGTGGACGGAGTGCTCGTCATGTCGGACATGGCGTCGCCGACGCGGCGCGGGCCCTTCGTGCAGGCCTGGTCGAACGACTCGCGGCGCGCCGGGATCGGCCTGGAGCGCACGGTGTCCGAGTCGCTCGAGCAGGAGCTGGACTTCGATCCGGGCACGTCGGGACCGCTTGGGCAGCTGGCACGGCTGTCCTTCCCGGTCGGGATCGGAGCGCAGGGGGTGCTGCTCGACGCGGGGTACGACGCCATCCGCATCTCCGGCAGCGGCGAGCTCCCGCCGGACGGGAACGGCCCGGTCGAGTCGATCGACGAGGACACGATCGGCGCGCTCGGGCGCGCCACGCTCCGCACGTTCACCGCGCTCGACACGGGCCCGCGGCCCGAGCACGGGCCCGAGAGCTACGTGACGGCCGTGAGCCAGATGATGCCGGGCTGGGTGCTGTCGCTGCTGGCGGGCACGCTGCTCCTGCCGGCGCTGGTGGCGGCCGTGGACGCTTTCGCCCGGGTGCGACGCGGCCGCATCGACGTGCTGCTCTGGCTGCGCTGGCTGGGGGCCTGGACCGCGCCGTTCCTGGCGGGCTATGCGATGGCGGAGCTGCTCGCGCTGACCGGGGCCACGCCGTCGCCGCCGCCCGCCCCGGTGCCGCCGGATGTGCTGCCCGTGGACGGGGCCGCGCTCGGCGTGCTGGCCGGGGTGGCGGTGGCGATGGTGCTCGCCTTCCTGCTGGCGCGCTGGCTCGCCGCCCGGCCCGACCCGCGCCTGTCCTCGCCCGAGGGACCGGGCGCCGCGGTGGCTGTGGCGCTGGTGCTGGGGGTCACGTCGCTGCTCCTGTGGGTGGCCAACCCCTACGCCGGGCTCGTGGTGGTGCCGGCGGCGCACCTGTGCCTGCTCGCGCTGCTGCTGGGGCGGCCGCTGCGGCGGCGGGTGCGCGCCCTGATGCTCGCGCTCGGGGCGCTGCCGCCGGTGCTGGTCGGGGTCTACTACCTCTTCGCGCTGTCGATCGACCCGGTGGCGGGCGCCTGGTACCTGCTGCTGCTCGTGACCGGTCACACCGTCGCGCCGGCCGTGACGTTCATCGGCTGCGTGATGGCGGGGGCGCTGTGCGCGGCGGCGGAGCTCGTCTACCGGCAGCCCGCGCCGCCGCCGGAGCCGGAGGAGTCGCCGCCGGAGGGCCCGTCCGTGTACGGGCCGGGGGCCTATGCGGGGCCGGGGTCGCTGGGCGGGACGGAGTCGGCGCTGCGGCAGTAGGGGATCAGGCGTGCTCGTAACCGCGGAGGCCTTCGACGGGGTGGCCGTCGGCTCCAATGAGCGCGAGGCCGGAACCGGCTGAGACCTCGCCGATCCAGGTGACCGAGGCGGCCGCCTCGGCCCCCTGACGCCCGTCGGGCCGGATCGTGAAGAGGAGCTCGTAGTCGTCGCCGCCGGACGCCGCCTGCTCTGCGCTCACTCCCGAAGCACAGGGAATGTGTGCCAGCTCGATCCGCACCCTCACCCCGCTCGCGGTCGCCACGTGCACGGCGTCCGTCGCCAAGCCGTCGCTCAGGTCGATCATCGCGCTCGCCCCAGCCCGCGCCAGCGCCCGGCCCTCGGCCAGCCGCGGCTCCGGTCGCAGGTGCCGCCGCACCAGATCCGCCCGCTCGCGCTCACCCCGCTCCAGCAACACCCTGCCCGCCTCCGATCCGCCCAGCTCTCCGGTCACGCCCACCAGGTCGCCCGGGCGCGCGCCGTCCCGGCCGACCAGCTCGTCCTCGCGTTCCGCCCATCCGGTCACCGCCACGGCCACCGTGAGCACGGGCCCGCCCACCACGTCCCCGCCCGCGATCGTCGTGCCGTGCCGCTCGGCGAGCTCCTCCATCCCCGCCACCAGCTCGAGCACGCCCTCGAAGTCCGAAGGCAGCACCAGCGAGACGTACGCCTCACCCGGCTCGGCGCCCATCGCCGCCAGGTCGGACAGCGCGGTGGCGAGCGCCTTCCAGCCCACCTCCGGGGGCGTGTGCGTCGAGAGCGTGAAGTGCACGCCGTCCACCACCGTGTCGATCGAGGTGACCGCCAGCGGCCGCGCCCGCACCACCGCCGCGTCGTCGCCGGACCAGCGCACGACCCGGCCGCCGCGGTCGGCGATCGCCCGCTGGATCTCCTCGATCAGCCGCCGTTCGCCCACGGCGGGCCGGTCACGGAACCGTGCCGTCCGGCGCCACGCCGCCGCCCCCGGCGCCGCCCGTGCCCTCCGCGGGCGGGGCGAGCGTCTCCTGCTCGGGCACGACCTCCGGCGCCGGCTGAGGCGGTGCCTCGTAGTAGTCGGGGTCGTAGGTCGGCTCGACGTAGGTCTCGGTCTCGGACTCGTAGTAGTCGTCCGTGCCGCCGTCGATCCGACCGGTGGCGTACTCGCCGTAGAACGGCGCGGACACGAAGGGGTTCTCCGGCTCCGGGAAGTCCTCGCAGTAGCCGTTGGACGCGGGTTGCATGAACGCGTTCCAGACCGGCGCCGCGTACTCGCCGCCCTGGGCGCCCGGCATCGCGACACCGGCGTCGGGGTAGCCCACCCATACGGCGGTCGAGAGCTGCGGCGTGTACCCCACGAACCAGGCGTCCTTGGCCTCGTCGGTGGTGCCCGTCTTGCCGGCGGCCGGACAGCCGTAGTCGGCGAGCGTGCCGGTGCCGGACTGGATGTTCGCCTCGAGGATCCTGGTGATCTCGTACGCCTGGCCGTCCGTCATCACCCGCGTGCCCTTCGGCTTGGCCCAGTTTTCCTTCGTGCCGTCGGGGAACACCACCCGCTCGATCCCGGTCGCTCGGTGCCGCACGCCGCCGCTCGCAAGCGTGGCGTAGGCGTTGGCCATCTCGAGCGTCGTCACGCCGCGGGTGAGGCCGCCGAGGCCCTCTGCCGGGTAGCAGTCGAGCTTGGTGGTGATGCCGAGCCGCCGCGCCGCGTCGCAGACCGCCTCCGGGCCGAGGTCGAGGATCAGCTGGGCGTAGACGGTGTTGTCGGAAGCGAGCGTCGCGCTCGTCAGGCTCATGGTGCCCCTGTAGGAGTCGCCGAACGTCTTTACCTCCCACGGCGGCGCGCCCTCGCCCACGTCGAGCGCCAACGGCTTCGACGTGTAGGAGGTGGAGTCGGGGTCGACCCCCTTGAGGATCGCCGCGGTGAGCACCATCGTCTTGAACGCCGAGCCCGGCTGCCGGTGGCCCTGGGCGGCGAGGTTGAAGCGGCGCTCGCCGTAGGTGCCGCTCGAGGCCATCGCCCGGATCTTGCCGGTGTTGGGGTCGATGGCCACGATCGCCGAGGACGGTCCCGCTGGATCGCCCCAGTAGGCGTTGATGGCGTCGCGGGCGAGGTCCTGCAACTTCGGGTTGATCGTCGTGTGGATGCGCAGGCCGCCGCGCCGCGCAACGCCGACGCCGTAGCGCTCGATCAGCTTTTCCTGCACGTAGTCGAAGAAGTAGGGCTCGCGCCGGTTCACGTAGCGGAACCCCCGCTTCAGCTGGAGCTTGCGTCGCGCCGCCTCCTCGTACTGCGCCTGGGTGATGTAGCCGTTCTCGAGCATCTGCTCGAGCACCTCGTTGCGCCGCTCGATCGCCGCGGTCGGGTTGCGGAACGGGTTGTACTGGGAGGGCGCCTGGGGCAGCCCCGCGAGCAGCGCGGACTCGTGCAGCTCCAGGTCCTTGACGTGCTTGTCGAAGTACGTGACCGACGCCGCCTGCACGCCGATCGACGTGCGCCCCTCGACGGTGCCGAACGGGACCGAGTTCAGGTAGTTGTGGAGGATCCACGTCTTCGAGTGCTCCTCCTCGAGCTCCGACGCCAGCTTGGCCTCGCGGATCTTGCGCTCGAAGTTGCGCTTCGGGTCCTCGATGTAGAGGGCCCGGACCAGCTGCTGGGTGATGGTCGAGCCACCCTGCACGGTGTCGCCCGACTCGAGGTTCTTGATGCCCGCGCGAACGATCGCGTTCAGGTCCACGCCCTCGTGCTTGTAGAAGCGCTCGTCCTCGATCGCCACGGTCGCGCGGCGCAGGTGCACGGGCATGTCCTCCCACGGCACGACGCGGCGCAGGATGTCGGACTGGATGAAGCCGAGCCTCGTCCCGTCGGCGGCGAACACCACCGACAGCTCGCCCTTGTCGTCCGGCTTCAGTTGGTCGAGATCCGGGGCGGTGGCGGCGATGGCGAGCACGTACCCCACCGCGGAGAGCACGGCGATCGCACAGATGGTGGCGACGACGCCGAAGCCAAGCAGCACCTTGCTGCCCCCGCCGTGGCGCTTGCGCCTCCTCGTCTTTCGCTGCCGATGACTCATGGGGAGGCTTCGACTGAGGATAGACCGTGCTCGCGGAGCAGACGCAGCCAGCGCTGGCGCAGCTCGGCCGCAGTCTTGCCGCGGTCGCGCGGGCTCGCCTCCCACGTCGTGGCGGTGAGGCGGACGCCCTCCTTGTCGGTCTCCGCCACGGTCGCCGTGATCTCCTTCTCCTCGTCTTCGATCAACTCGATGGCGCGGTCGAGGTCGGCGTCCGGCGGCAGCCAGACCGACACCTGCACCTGCACGCGCGGGTCGAGGATCGTGTGGTTCTCGATCGAGCTCTGGGCGAGCACCTCGTTCGGGACGATCAGGCGACGACCGTCATCGAGGCGGATGTAGGTGTACGTGAGCCTTACGTCCTCGACCTCGCCGGTCTCCTCCTCGACGGTCACGAGATCGCCGAGCCGGATCGGCTGCGTGATCGCGAGCATGATCCCCGCGACCGCGTTCGCGAGCGTCGCGCGCGCGGCGAAGCCGACCACGATGCCGAGCACGGCGGACGAGGCGAGCAGCGTGGTGGCCACCCGCTTGACCGAGGGGAAGTGCAGGGCCATGGCCGCCAGGCCGATCAGGATGATCAGCGCGAAGACGAGCCGCCGGACGAGCCGGAGGCGGGTGGTGGCGACGGGGGACAGCTCGCCCATGGCCACGGCGCTGCTGAGCCGCTTCCCGCGCCGCTTGAGCGCCCGGTCGACGATCTCCGCGACCAGGAACGCGACCGCGAGGGTCGCGCCGGCGGTCACCCAATCGCCGGTCTCGACGGCTGTGTAGAAATCGACTCGCGGCATGGCCTATGAAGCTACCCCGAGCGCGGCGCGGGCAGTCGCAGCCGTCCGCGGCTCCATGGCGCTGCGCGCAGCGTGGAGCGTGTTCTGGACCACGCGCACGGCCGTGCTCGTGGTTGCGATCTTCGCCGCGCTCTCCTTCGGTCCTGCGACCGGCGGGCTGGCCGAGCGGAACGCCTCGAAGTTCGACGAGCCGGCCTTGACGGGTGCGCTCGCCGAGCCGCTGCTGTCGCCGCTCGCGCGGTGGGACGCGGTGTGGTACCTGCGGATCGCCGAGTCGGGCTATGCGGGGAGCGACGCGCGGGCGGCGTTCTTCCCGCTGTACCCGCTGCTGGTGCGGGCGGTGGCGGCGCCGTTCGGGGCGTCGCCGGGGGCGTTGCTGATGGCGGGGTATGTGGTGGCTCTCTTGGCATTCCTCGGGGCGCTCGTGCTCTTGCACCGGCTGGTGTCGCTGGAGCTCGGGCGTCCCCTGGCGCAGCCCACGCTGCTGCTGCTGGCGGTCTTTCCGGCTGCGGTGTTCTTCGGGGCGCCGTACTCGGAGAGCCTCTTCCTGCTGCTGGCGGTCGGCGCGTTCTACGCGGCTCGCACGGACCGGTGGGCGTGGGCGGGAGTGGCCGCTGCGGGAGCGGCGGCCACGCGCAGCGCGGGCGTGTTGCTGCTGGTGCCGCTGGCGATGCTGTGGTGGAGCGGGCGGGACGGCGCCGCGGGCGCGACGGCCTGGCCCGGGGGCCGGCGCGCGCGCGACGCGGCCTGGCTCCTCCTCGCTCCGCTCGGCGTCGCGGGCTACGTCGCCTTTCTCGGTCTCGCCGAGGGCGACCCCTGGCGCTTCCTCGACGTCCAGGACGCGTGGTCGCGCGAGCTGACAGTGCCGTTGCTCGGGGCGTGGGACGGGTTGGGCGCGGCGATCGACGGCGCGCGCCAGCTCCTCTCCGGGCAGCGCGAGGTCGTCTACTTCGAGCAGGCCGCCGGCGACCCCTACCGGATAGCCGCCATCAACTTGATGCTGTTCGGCTCGCTCGTGTTCGCCCTCGTGGCCTGCGTGGGCTGCCTGCGGCGGCTCCCGAAGGCGTACGGAGCGTGGGTGGCCGTGTCGCTGGTGCTGCCGCTGACCTTCCCGGTGAAGCCGCAGCCGCTCATGTCCCTGCCACGCTTCCTCGCGGTGCTGTTCCCGATCTTCATGTGGCTGGCTGTGTGGTCCGAGGAGCGACGTGCCACCGCCGGCGTGGTGGCGGTATCGGCGCTCGGGCTGGGCCTCTTCACCGCCCAGTTCGCCAGCTGGCACTGGATCTCGTGAGGCGAGCCGTCCTCCTCGACGCGCTCGGCACGCTGGTCGAGCTGCAGCCGCCCGCCTCGCGGCTGCGTGGCCTGCTCGCAGAGTCGGGCTTCGAGGTGTCGGAGGAGCGGGCGGAGGCGGGCTTCGCCGCCGAGATCTCGTACTACCTCGAGCACCATCTGGAGGGGTCCGACCGGGAGCGGCTCGACAACCTGCGCGACCGCTGCGCCGCGGCGATGATGGAGGCGCTCGAGCTGCCCGGCCTGGACCACGCCACCACGCGGCGGGCGATGCTGGGGTCGCTCGAGTTCAGCCCTTACCCCGACGCGCTCGAGGGGCTGGCCGAGCTGCGGTCGCGCGGCCACCGGCTGGTTGTGGTGAGCAACTGGGACTGCTCGCTCCCGGACTGGCTCGGCTCGACGGGGCTGCTGGAGCTGGTGGACGGGGTGGTCACGTCGGCGGAGGTGGGGGCCGCCAAGCCGGACCCGAAGGTGTTCCAGCAGGCGCTCGTGCTGGCTGGAGTGGACGGCGCCGGCGCGGTGCACGTGGGCGATTCGATGGAGAACGACGTGGGCGGCGCGCGTGCGGCCGGCATCCGGGCGATTCTCGTGCGGCGCGATGGCGATGCGGCGGCACCGCAAGCCTCCGCGTCCGCACGCCTCGCGTCGGCGCCGGGCGCTCCGAACGGCCCGACCGAGGTCGAGACCGTCCGGGCTCTCACCGAGCTCCCGGCCCTACTCTGAGGCCCATGGAGCGCGCCGTGTCCGCCCCTCCCGATCCGCCGGAGTTGCCCGAGGAGGCCCGGCCGCGCTGGCCGTGGTGGTACGGGCCGGTCGGGTTCCTGGCGGGGGCGGTGACGGGGCTCATCTCCGCCGGCATCGCGTGGGCGGCGCTCGGGGTGGACGACCCGGGCGAGTCGCCCGCGGCGATCATCGTCGGCACGCTGCTGCTGGATGGGTCACTGGTGGCGGTGGCGCTGCTGTTCGCGTCGTTCGTGCGGCGGCCGCGGCCGTGGCACTTCGGGCTGCGCCGCACGCCCTTCTGGCCGGCCGTCGGCTGGGCGGCGCTCGGCATCTTCAGCTTCTACGTCTTCGCGGCCGTGTACGCGGCGACGGTGCAGCCGGACGTGGACCAGACCGTCGCCGAGGACCTCGGCGCGGACGAGAGCACGATCGGCCTCATCGCGGCCGGCTTCATGATCATCTGCGTGGCGCCGTTCGCGGAGGAGTTCTTCTTCCGGGGTTTCTTCTACGGCGCGCTGCGGACGCGCTTCTCGGTGGCCCTCGCGGCGATCATCGACGGCCTGGTCTTCGGCCTGATCCACTTCGAGGGCGGCACCGACGGCCTGCTGATCGTCCCTCCGCTCGCGGTGCTCGGGGCGATCTTCTGTCTCGTCTATGAGAAGACCCGCTCGCTGTATCCGGTCATAGCGCTGCACTCGATCAACAACTCGATCGCCTACGCGGCGCAGGCGGACGGAGGCGCCGTCTCGGCGGTGTTGGGGCCGTTGATGCTGGTGGCGTGCGCCCTGACGCCGCGCCTCTCTCGCCGCACGCCGGCGCCCGCCGTATAGATCGGCTCGGGTCCCCATGGCATAGTGATGCGCACATGAACGCTCGCCTCATCGCTCTGCCACTGGCCGGTGTCCTCGCGATGGGGGCGGCTCCGGCGGTTGCCAAGGCACCAGCCGAGGGAGCCGCCGGCTACAAGCTCAAGGGTGGGTTGGCGACGAAGAAGGTCCGCTACTACGCGCCCGCCCAGCAGGTGGTGATGCGCGGGCGCGTCACGCCGGCGGTGCCCGGCGAGATTCTCACGCTCTACACGCTCCGTCGCGGGAAGGCGACCAAGAAGATCCGGCGGAGGGTGCGAAACGGCGGCCGGTTCGAGTTCGAGTTCAAGGTCGGGAAGCCCGGTCCGGTGCGCTTGGTGGTGAAGCACCGGCGGAGTGCCGCGCAGCAGGCCTTCCGGACCGGCCGGCGGATGATCCAGGTGGTGGACTGGCAGTCGGGGCTCGGTGAGCGTGGCCTGAAGGTTCTTCTGCTCCAGCGGGCACTGGTCAGGGAGGGGTACGCCGCACCGGTCACCGGCTACTACGACGACGGGACCTCGCGAGCGGTGCTCGCCTTCCGCAAGACCAACGGACTGGGCCGCGACAGCTACGCCCTGAAAGAGGTCTACGCGATGCTGATGCGCGGCGAGGGCGCCTTCGAGCTGCGCTACCCGAACGCCGGGGAGAACGGGAAACACGTGGAGTTCGACTGGTCGCGCCAGGTGGTCGTGCTCGCGCGCGGGGGGAAGCCGTACCGGACGTACCACACTTCCTCGGGCGCGCCGGCCACGCCGACGGTGTTCGGGAGCTACCGCTTCTACCTGAAGACGCCGGGCACGAACTCCCTGGGGATGGTCCACTCGGCGTACTTCATCGGCGGGTATGCGATCCACGGCTACAAGTCGGTGCCGAACTATCCGGCAAGCCATGGCTGCTTGCGCGTGCCGATCCCGAACGCGCTGTCGATCTTCAACTGGATCGAGATCGGTGACCCGATCTTCACGTACCGGTAGCGGCGCCATCGCCTGACGGTACGCGAAGGCCCCGCCCGGCTGGACGGGGCCTCCACGCGGTTCCCCCTCTCGCCTAGGCCCGCGACGGCGCGCGGGCCTGCCTCAGCGATTCGGCGAGCTACTGAACCGGAGCGCCTCCGCTCGCGGAAGTGGTCGGGGCAGTGGCAGCGGGGTCGGCCGGTGCGGCGGGCTCGACGGGCGCCGGCTCGACCGGCGCCGGAGCGGGCTCCGCCGGCACGGGCTCC
>DASZJZ010000235.1:0-2960 GCA_035947555.1 Thermoleophilaceae bacterium
GAGCCGGCCGCTCCCGCCGAGGAGATTGCGCGCGATCAGCGAGCGCTTGCCGCCCCAGACGAGCGCGAACAGCCCGATCCCGCAGCCCGCCGACAGCTCGTCCAGCTCAGCGGTGGCGCGGTGCGCCGCACAGGAGAAGATCTCGTGCACCGCAGGCGGCAGCGGGCCGAGGAACTCACTGAAGGTGCGGTGGTCCTCGAAGTCGTAGCGCCGTCCGAGCCCGCGGTATCGGGCGACCGCGCGCCGGAGCTTGAGGCCGGCCCCGGCGAACGCGATCCTGTCGCGCAGCGAGAGCGGCAGCCGGAACGGGTAGGACTCGACGCGTCCGTTGTCGAGGCGCGTCTCCCCCAGCGCAAGCCCCATCATGCTGCCGCCGACGGGCACGCTCTCCAGGCCGCAGTCGCGAGCCAGCCGGTCGACCACCGACCCCGGGCCCGGGAACAGGTGGGCGCCGTAGTTGAGCCAGTAGTCGCCGCAGGGGTCAGAGCGCATCCGCCCGCCCAGACGATCGCCGGCCTCGAGCAGCACGAAGTCACGGTGGCGCAGCCGCCACGCCGCAGCAAGACCGGCGATACCCCCGCCGACGATCACGACGTCGCGTGTCATCGCGGCCCATGATCGGCGCCGGCGAACCCTCAAGGTAGCCTTGGTTGCTTGGACCGCTCAAAGGCTGAGCTTTTGTCGCTGCAACAGATCCGCTGCTTCTGCGCGGCCCTCGAGCTCGGCTCCTTCACCGCCGCCGCCGAGGCCCTGCGCGTCTCCCAACCCGCCGTCGCCGAGCAGATCCGCAAGCTCGAGCAGGCACTCGGCAGCGACTTGTTCGTTCGTGCCGGACGCGGAGTGGTGCCAACCGATGCGGGCCGCGCCTTCGCCGACCATGCGACGCGCAGCCTGCGCGCGGTCGAAGACGCCGCCGACAGCGTCGGCGAGCTCACGGCGCTTCGGAGCGGCAGCGTCGCGGTCGGCATATTCGGGGAGCCCTCCGCGTGGCGGGTGGATGAGCTCGTGACCGCGTTCCTGCGCCGCCATCCCGACGTGTCGGTGCGGCTCGTCGGCCGCAACTCGTCGGCGATCGTCGAACGCGTCCGGCGCGGCGAGCTCGAGGCCGGCGTGGTGCTGCTGCCGATCGACGACGAGAAGCTCGACGTGCGCCCGATCGTGCGCGACGAGGTGCTCTACGTGAGCGCCTTCCCCGAGCGCACACGGCAGCGCGCCACGATCGAGCAGCTCGCCGCGACGCCGCTCGTCTTCTACGACGCCGAGTCCGCCGACAAGGATCCGATCCGCCGCCAGCTCGCCGAGCGCGCCCAGGCCCTCGGCCTCGAGCTGCAACCGAAGGTCGAGGTGGAGCTAAAGGACATTGCGCTGCGGCTCGTCGCGGCCGGCATCGGCGACACGTACCTGCCGAGCGCGTACACCCACGCGCCGTATTACCCCGAGGGCCTCAGCACCGCGTCGTTCAGCCCGGCGCTCTACGACACCTTCGCCGTCATCACCCGCACCGCGGCGCGGCTCTCGCCCGGCGTGCGCGAGCTGCTGACGGACCTCGAGGCGCACATGCGCGCCGTCGCCGACGGGTTCGACCGGTCACGACCCGGCTGGTGAGACCATGCTGGGCCATGCGACCGCTCACGCTTGAAACCTCGTCCGTCGTCGGCGTGCTCGCCAACCCGTCCGGTGAGTGCGAGCCGCAGTTGCTTGCCATACAGGCGTGGGCGGACGAGCGCGGGCTTCGGGTTGCAGATCTCGGCACGACGGACCGGACGCAGGAGCTCGACGAGGGCTACGGACTGGTCATCGCGCTCGGGGGCGACGGGACCATCCTGCGTGCCCTGCAGCTCGCGGTGGTGCACCATTCGCCGGTGCTCGGCGTCAACTTCGGCCACGTCGGGTTCCTCGCCGACATCGACGGCAACGCACTCGGATCGGCGCTCGATCGCATCGGCCGGGGGGAGGCGCAGGTCGACGAGCGAACGGCGCTCGTCGCGACCATGCAGACGCCGGAAGCGCGTCCCATCGTCGCCTTCAACGACTTTGTGATCTCGCGGCTCGCGGGCTTCGGAACCGCCCGGCTGCACGTGGAGGTCAGCGGCGAGCGGGTCCTCGACGTCACCGGGGACGGACTCGTCATATCGTCGCCCACCGGGTCGACGGCCTACACCGTCGAGGCCGGCGGTCCGGCCGTGTCGCCGACGCTCGACGCCATCGTGCTGACGCCGCTGGCGGCGCAGGGCAGCCCGTTGCGGTCGATGGTGCTCGACGGCAGCGACACGATCCGGATCGAGACGTCCGCGCGCAGTGCGCCGCTCGTCGTCGAGGTCGACGGGCGCAAGACGCACGACATGCAGACGCCCGCGACGGTCGACATTCGCACAATGGCGGGCAAGGCGCGACTGGTCCGGACGCATCCGCGCACCTTCTACGCCGACCTCGCCAGACGTTGACGGCGTCCCGCGCCGCCCGCGTGCAACGCGGCGGCGTCCAGAATCTGGTGGGCGACGGCCTCGGGGGCGCTGCGTTATGGCCATCAGTGCGGCCTGCGGCGCAGGGACGTTCTGGCAGAAGATGTCGTGGAAGCTGTCCGGAGCGACGTAGAGGTCGGTCGTTCCGTCGCCCTGCGGCACCGGCCGCGCCGTCTCCGGGCGGAGCATGCTGGCCGGGAACATGCCCGCGAGCTGGAAGCAGTGCTCATCCGGCTCCGGGGCGAACCCGATGGTGGGCTTCATGAGAAGCGCCTTTCGGGTCGGAGTTAGTTGGCGGACCGGCTGAGCCAGTCCTCGAAGCGGGTCGGCGCGATGCGTGGGTCGTCGCCGGGGGTGAGGGACCGGTCGTCCACCTCGACGCCGAAGTAGCCGG
Organism: Thermoleophilaceae bacterium; assembly: GCA_035947555.1. Taxonomy (GTDB): domain Bacteria; phylum Actinomycetota; class Thermoleophilia; order Solirubrobacterales; family Thermoleophilaceae; genus JACVRW01. Next base: position 2,857 of record DASZJZ010000235.1, read on the forward strand.
CGTGAACGTCGGCGGTCACCTGGCGTGGGTCGTCTTTCGCGCTCAGGAGGCGCCGGACGAGCTCGTCGAGACGGAAGGCCTCCGGGCCGGCCAGCTCGACCGTG
>DASZJZ010000236.1:0-3692 GCA_035947555.1 Thermoleophilaceae bacterium
GCGCGCCGGCGCGCGCCGAGCGCGCGCCGCGGCGCGAGGGCCGCGGCTGCCGCGCTCGGCCGGCGTCCAGCTCCACCCCACCTCGCTCCCGGGCGGCCGTCTCGGCGACGAGGCCTATCGCTTCGTCGACTGGCTCGCATCGGCCGGCCAGACGTGGTGGCAGATGCTGCCGCTCGGACCGCCCGGCGAGGGCGGCTCGCCGTACAAATCGCCGTCGGCGTTCGCCGCCTCCCCGGAGCTGCTCGCCGAGCCTGACGCGCCGGTGGGCGACGCCGAGCTCGCCGCCTTCCGCGAGCGCGAGCGCTACTGGATCGACGACTGGGACCGCTTCGCCGGCGACGGCGCCGCCGCCGACCAAGTCCGCTTCGACCGCGAGTGGGGCGCCCTGCGCTCCTACGCGGCGGAGCGCGGGGTCCGGCTGATCGGCGACATGCCGATCTACGTGGCGCCCGGAGGCGCCGACCACCAGACCCACCCCGAGCTGTTCCAGACAGAGCTCGTGGCCGGCGCGCCGCCCGACAAGTTCACGGACTTGGGCCAGCTCTGGGGCAACCCGCTGTACGACTGGCCGGCCCTGCAGCGGCGCCGCTACGCCTGGTGGATCGAGCGGCTGCGGCGGGCGAGCGAGCTGTACGACGTCTGCCGCATCGACCACTTCCGCGCCTTCGTGGCGTACTGGGCCGTGCCGGCCGGCGCCGAGGACGCCCGCGCCGGCTTCTGGCGCCGCGGTCCGGGCCGGGCGCCGTTCGAGGCCGCGCGCCGCCGCCTCGGCGAGCTGCCGCTGATCGCGGAGAACCTGGGCATTGTCACCGACGCCGTGGAGCGGCTGAGACTCGAGCTCGGCCTGCCCGGCATGGCGGTCCTGCAGTTCGCATTCGACCCCGAGGAGCCGGACAACCCGCACCGCCTGCACAACCACAAGACAGACGACGTCGTCTACACCGGCACCCACGATCACGACACGATCAGGGGCTGGTGGGAATCCCTGCCGGACGAATCGCGCGTTGAGGCGAAGGCGGCCCTGGAGCGGGCCGGCATCGAGGACGACGAACCGTGGTGGGCGCTGATCCGGGTTACGTTCGCCTCGCCGGGCGTGGTGGCGATGGTGCAGATGCAGGACGTGCTGGGCCTGGACAGCGAGGCACGCATGAACGTGCCCGGCCTTGTGGACGACCGCAATTGGAGCTGGCGCCTGAAGCCGGACGCCCTCACGCCGGAGCTGGCGGAACGCCTGCGCGAGGCCACGGCAGAGGCGGGCCGCCTCCCCAAAGCGCGCTAGGCGTGAGTTGCTCCCGGCCGGGTGGTGCGGCCAGCCCCCGCCAGGAGTCCGGCCTCGGCGTCGGACAGCGGCTCCTCTGGCAGCTCCAGGAGGCGTAGGAAGTCGAGCTGGGATAGCGTGCTGTCGAGGTCGCCGCTCGGTGGCCGTAGTGCGCCCGCGGCCTTGTAGGCGGCGTGTACGTCCGGCTCCCCGACCCCCAGGAGCCTCTCGTGGAGCGCGCACTCCGCCAGCGTGGCCGCGGCCCAGAAGTCGTCCGGATGGGCCCGCGTCGCCAGTGTCGCGGCCACGCGGACCGCGGGCACCAGCTCCCGGGCGCTCCGCCCCGCATCCGCGTCGCCGTAGCGCACGTGCAGCGCGACGGCTACCGCGATCACATTGATCCCCTCGTAGTACGCGTTCAGGTCGCGCTCGTACCCCTGCCGGTAGAACTCCAGCGCCATCCGCAGATCCCCCTCGCGCTCCTCCGGCGTGTCTCGGAGCCGGAGGCGGCGCTTCGCTACAGCACCCAGCAAGGCGTGCAGCTCGGGCTGGAGTGGGGCCTTCACGAGCACGCGCCTCAGTACCTTCTCGGCCTCGTCGTAGTCGTCCACGCCGGCGTCCTTGGGCCGGTAGAAGGACAGCGCGTAGTAGACGTGGGCCTCCGGTCGCGTCACCTCCAGGTCGCCGGCGACGACCTCGCGCAGCAGCTTGCGCGCCTCCGCATAACGCCCGAGGCGTACGAGGCCCACTCCGGCCTCCGCGCGCAGCAGATGCAGGTGCTCGGGGCCCACGCCGTGGGCGCTGGACAGCACCTCCAGCATCAGGTCGGCGTCGCCCACCTCCCGGGCCAGCGTGAGCTGCCCGCGCAGGCGCTCCCAGTTCGCGTCGCGGGCCTCTCGCCGCCGCACCTTCCCCCACTGCTGCACCTCCATCACGGCGTCGACCGGGGAGTCGCTCTTCGACTCGTCCACGGACGCCAGGAACGGCGCCAGCGCCGCCCAGGCCTCGATCGCCGCCGAGTCGCTCACCCCCTGCTCGTCCTGCTTGTAGCCGACGTGCCGCAGGGCGTTCAGGTCGAACGGCGGGATCGTCCCGTCGGGGCGGATCAACAGGGTTTGCCCAGAGCGAAGGAGGTGGCGCAGCCCGAGCTCCCAGCCGACGTTGAAGTTGCCCGTCTGGAGGTCCCCGACGACGAGGTCCGCCTCCGCGATCCACTCGATCATCGGCTGGAGGATCAGGCCGGTGTCGATCTCCTCGTCCGCGCGCCGGTAGTTCAGCTGGGCGTTCTCGAGCGCGGGCACGAGCACCTTCGAGTAGACGAGATCGCAGTCGACCGTGATGTGCCGTTGAGGATCGGGCTTGGTGCCGTACGGCATCGCCACGAAGCACCGTGGCCGTGCGCCAACGTCCACGCTGGGGTCGATGCGGAGCACCGGCGTATCGCTCAGAGCGGCCCTCGCCGCCAGCTCCTGGACCATCGCTCCCTCGCCCTCGGCTGCAATCACGACCACCGCGTGACGCTCATCTCCCTGCGCGAGGTCGGCGGCGCGCTTCAGGAACTCGCCGTTGGCCAGCCGGTAGGCCTCCTCACCGTCCTCGAGGCCGAGCGACTCCACCGCGCCCCGTTCCCGGACCTCCTCGAGCACACGGTCGAAGCGGTCCCGCCAGCCCGGCTCCACCGACTGCTCGCGGAACACCTGCTCCGGGGTCGGAAGGACGAGATGCACCTCGGGGCCGTTCGGCATGCCGAGCGCCGCCTCGACGAGGAGGAGGTCCGCGCCGTCGGCCGCCGCACCCACCACAGCGCTGGGTCGCAGCGCGACGAGCAGGCGCTTGATCCGCGTGGCGACGGCCTCGAGGTCGGCGGCGCCCATCGACTGGACGCGGCGCCCTGCATACACGAGCACCATGCCGCGACGATGTCAGAGAGCCGCCCTCGCGTGCAAGGCGGCCCGGCCGACGCCGCGCCGCCTCGTCGCGGCTACTCGTCCTTGGAGGACTCGGGCGGCGCCGGGGGCGCGTCCGGGATCTCGGGGAGCACCTCGGGCTCGTCCGGCAGCTCGTCGCCGCCGGAGCCGCCCTCAGACGACGGGTCCGTCGAGGAGCCCTCCTCGCGCGCGTCGCCCTTGGCGCCCACGCCGACCGTCTCGCGCTTGCGCTCCTTCGGTTGCACGATCGAGATCAGCACCTCGCGCTCGTCGCCGTCCGGCGCCTTGTCCACCTCCACCGTGGAGCCGGGCGGCATGCTCTGCGAGAGCACCTCGTCCGCCAGCGGATCCTCGATGTAGCGCTGGATCGCCCGGCGCAGCGGCCGCGCGCCCATCGACGGGTCCCAGCCCTTCTCGACCAGCAGGTCCGAGGCCGAGTCGGACAGGTTGAGCGACAGCTCGCGCTCGGCCAGCGACTCGCGGATCCGCTTCAGCAGCAGCTCGAC
>DASZJZ010000237.1:0-8648 GCA_035947555.1 Thermoleophilaceae bacterium
CCGCCGCGCGCGGCGTGCTCGCCCTCGCCACGCGCTCGCCGGCGATCGCCGGCGTCCTGACCGCCGCGTTCACGCTCGCGGTGCTCGCCCAGCCGCTCGCCGCCGACGTCCGCACGGCCGTGCTGCTCGGACGCGAGGACACCCTCAGCCAGGCGCGCGCGTTCCTCGACGAGCGCTTCGCGCCGGGCCTGCGCGTGTCGATCGAGCCGGCCGTGCCCGGCCGCTTCTTCCGCTCGAACCCCGAGGGCGATAGCCCCGCCTGGCTGTCCCGCTGCCCGCGCCGCGACGGTTGGACCGAGCCGGGCTGGTCGTACGTGGCAGCCGGCGGGCGGCGGGTCTGCGAGCAGTTCAAGCCCGGTCTGTTCGTGAGGCCGGACGGGGGCGTGCGGGCGTCGGCCTACCACTCCGTGCTCAGCCCCGACACGATCGACGACTACCGGCTCTACGGCTACTGCCTGGTGATGACGGTCAACGTGGTGCGCGAGAGGGCCGAGCGCGACCCGCAGGCGCGGGCCTACTACGAGCGGCTCGAGCGCGAGTCCGATCTCCTGCGCGTGTTCAGCCCCTACGACGAGGGGGCCGAGTCGGTGCCGTTCAACTTCGACCTCTCGTACAACTACTACCCGCCGGAGTACGAACGGCCGGGCCCGACGGTCCGGATCTACCGGCTGGACGACTGCGAGCAGGCGTACGGGCCGCCGCTGATCCGGATCCCGAAGGCCAAGGAGCCGCCGCCCTTCAGTTGAAGGCGCCCAGGGCCCGCAGCGAGTACCGCTTGAAGTGGCCATGCTGCGTGCCGCGCGGCGGGGCCTCCCAGTCCGTCGCGTACTTCGCGTACATCAGCCCGCGCTCCGGCCACCACGTCCCGATCGGCAGCGGACCGCCGTTGCAGGCGCCCGCCGAGTAGCCGGGCCGGTTGATGTACATGTAGGCGTCGACCTTCGGGTGCGACGTCGCCGTGGTCGGCGCCGGCCCGAGGCCGCGCAGCCCCGGGTGGCACCAGATGTTGATCCGCCGCCACAGGTGCTTCGCGCGGTTCACCCACTGCTTGTAGTGGATCGGGCCGCGGCCGTTGTAGCTCGTGTTCACGATGAAGTGCTTGCCGCCCGTGAGGCGTGAGAGCTGCAGCCCGTGGCGCACGTTGTCGCGCGTCCACGCGTGGTGCGTCACGTTCAGCATGAAGCCGCGCACCTTGCGGATCCCGATGGCGCGCAGCTGCTTGGCGGTGCGGCTCGCGTTCTCCCAGTCCGACGCGCCGGCCTCGAGGTAGATCGTGGCGTTCGGCAGCGCCGAGAGCACGTCCACGCCGTGGCGCAGCATCCGCAGGCGGTCGTCGCGCCGGTGCCTGGCGAGGCAGTCGATCGTGCCGAGCGAGTCGGGCTCGAAGGCGATCACCACGCGCGCGTCGCCGACAGCCTCGGCGAACTGGTCGTACCACTTCATCGTGCGCCGGTCCTCGGCGACGCCGCCGGCCAGGTAGCCGCCGTCGCAGTCGCGTCCCTGGTGGCGCATCACGACCATCAGCGGCACGGCGCCCGGCTGGTCGCACTGCACCCGGTCGAGGAAGCCGCGCACCTTCTTCTGCATGCGTGGGCGCGTGAAGCGGCCGAACCAGCGGAAGCGCGGTTCGCGCGCCAGCCGCCAGATCGTTTGGGCCTTGCCCTCCTCGCCCTGGCGCTTCCACCGCACCCACTGCGTGTAGGCCGGCTCCATGCGGTCCACGAAGAACTTGGTGCCGACCAGCGGGTTCGGCGCCGCCGGATCGGCGGCGCGGATGTCGAGGTCGCGCGGGTAGACCTGCGGCGGCGGCGGGTTCTTCTTCAGGCACTCCGCCCAGTCGGGCGGGTACTGGCCGACCGGTCCGGGCGGGACCTCGGCGGGCGGCTGCGCGAACTCGGGCGGAACGAGCGGTCCGAGCGGGTAGGTCGTGGGAGTCTGCGCCGAGGCGGCGGTGGCGGCCGCTAGGAGCGAAACGACAAGGGCGAGCAGGGAGAGGGCGGGTCGGGTCATCCCGACCTGTGATCGGCAACTGCGGACGGCGCTTGAGTCCGCCGGGACGCAGGCGGACGCCGATCGGCGCGGGGGCACGGCGCCCCGGGGCGCCCCGGGGCGCTGCGGTCGCGGCGATCAGACAGAAGCTCCGCGCGCCGCACGTGCCCGGCCTCCGCCGCAGCCTCCGGGCGCGCGCCGATGCGTCAGCTACGCTCCGCGCCCGCATGCGCCTGAATCGCCGTCGGTTCCTCGAGGCTGGTGCCGCGGGGGCGGCGGGCGCGGCGCTGCTCCAGAACGCCGGCTGCTCCATGGACGAGACCGGCGCCGGCGGACCGGCGAACATCCTCCTCCTGATCATCGACAGCCTGCGCCCCGACCACGTGGGCGCCTACGGCTCGGCTCAGATCAGGACGCCGAACGTGGACCGCATCGCCGCCCGCGGGCTGCGGTTCAACCGGGCCTTCCCGGAGGCGATGGTCACGATCCCCGCCCGCCGCTCGATCTTCACCACCAAGCGGATCTTCCCGTACCGGAACTTCGTGCCCAACGAGGAGCTGGGCACGAGCCCGGGCTGGCTGCCGATCGAGGACGTGGAGCACACCTTCACCAGCGAGCTGAAGCGACACGGCTATTGGGTCGCGCAGATCTCGGACAACCCGCACCTCGCGTTCACCAAGGCCTACGAGCCGTTCCGCAAGAGCTTCAGCCACTGGAAGTCGGTCGAGGGCCAGTCGGGCTTCATCCGGCCGCCGGAGTCGATCCCGCTCAGCACGGTCTACGACTGGCTGCCGGAGCAGCTGCGCGACGAGCGCTACATCCCCGGCATGCGCAAGTACCTCGCCAACTCGGGCGGCGGCGTGAACGAGGACGAGACGTGCGCGGCGCGCGTCTTCAAGGAGGCCGCCAACACGCTCGACGAGGCCCGCCTGCGGCAGCCCTTCTGCCTGACCGTCGACTGCTTCGACCCGCACGAGCCCTGGAGCCCGCCGCCCAAGTACGTCGACATGTACCGCCACCCCGACTACCGCGGCCCCAACATCGGCGTGACCCGCTACGGCTTCGCCCGCAACTGGACCGACGCGCAGCTCCGCCACCTGCACGCCATCTACGCCGCCGAGGTGACGCTCACCGACGTGTGGCTCGGCCACTTCCTCGACCGCTTCTTCGAGCTGGGCCTGGACGAGAACACCGTGATCCTGCTGCTGAGCGACCACGGCTACCTGCTCGGCGAGCGCGGCTACACGGGCAAGGTGCCGTCGCAGCTCCACCCCGAGCTGGCGCAGGTCCCGTTCATCGTCGCCCACCCCGACCGCCGGGCGGCCGGCGGCACCAGCTCCTACTTCGCGTCCACCCACGACGTGGGGCCCACGCTCCTCTCGCTGGCCGGCATCGAGCCGCCGGGCTGGATGGAGGGCACCGACCTCGCCCCCGTGCTCGAGGACGGTGACCCGCCCGAGCGCCGCGAGTTCCACTACGGCGGCATGTACAACCGCTTCTTCATCCGCACCGACGACTGGGTGCTGATCGGCGACAACCGCGGCCTCGAGCGGCACATGTACGACCTGCGCATGGACCCGCGCGAACTGCACAACGTGCTGGACGAGCAGCACGACGTGAACGAGGAGCTGTACCGGACCGTGCTGGAGGCGGCGGGCGGCCCGCTGCCGTACTACGAATAGAGCGATCGTTGCGCACTCGGCCGAGCCGAGTGCTTACGCCAGGCCGATCAGCGCCACACCCGCGGCCACGAGCGCCGCTCCCCCGAGGCGCCGCTGCTCGCCCAGGAAGAGCCACGCGAGCAGGGCGGCGATGACGATGCTGGACTCCCTCACCGCGGCGACCGGCGCGGCAGGGGCCATCTGGAGCGCGGCGAGCACCATGGCGTAGGCGCCGAAGGTCGCGGCGGCGGTGACGAGGGTGCTACGGCTCATCTCGGCGCGCAGCCCGCCGGCTCTGCCGCCGGCGAGAAGCGCGCCGTTGTACGCGACGCAGACGGCAGCGGTCACGAGGAACAGGTACGGGAGCGGGTCGGCGTGCTCCAAGCCCTCGCTGTCCACGAGCGTGTAGCCCGCGATCGCGACGCCGATCGCCATCCCGAATGTCCAGCTTCGGCGCGACTCGCTCCGGCCGACGCCCACGACCAAGACGCCCGCGGCCACGAGCAGCACCCCAACGGCCGCCGGCCACGACACCCCCTTCCCCAGCCCGATTAGGGCGGCGCCCAGCACCAGCACCGGGGCCGACCCCCGCGCCACCGGGTAGACCACGCCCAGCTCGCCTCCCCGGTAGGCGCGGGCGAGCAGCACGAAGTAGGCCAGCTCCAGAACGGCCGACGCCGCGACGAAGGGAAGCGCTTCCGCGGAAACGTCCCCGCCCACGAGCAGCGCCGCCGGCGCCAGCAGCAACACCCCGAACACCAGCAGCGCACCTGTCGCCGCCACGCTGTCGCGCGACCCCGCCAGCAGCACGTTCCAGAGCGCATGCAGGAACGCGGCGCCCAGCGCGAAGGCGAGAGCGCCGCCGCTCACGCGGCTAGGAGTGCAGAGGCGCCTTCATCGACTCCGTCTCCGGAGCCTCGATGTACGGCTGCTGCTGGTCCTGTTTCTCCTCCTCGTGGTACACCGACTCCGCGTTCACGGCCCAGATGTCGTGTTCGGTGCCCTTCACGAGGTTGTCCACCGCTCGCATCGCGGTGAGCATCGAGTGATCGCTGTTGTTGTAGCGGTGCAGACCGTTGCGCCCGACCTGGATGAAGTTGTCGAGCCCGTCGAGCCAGGTCCGGATCGTCGAGACGCGGTCGGCGTACTCGGCGTCGTAGATCGGGTACGCCTTCGGCACCCGCTCCACGAAGCCGAACTCGAGCTGCTCACGCCGTGCCAGCCCGAGCTGCTCGAGCTCGCGCATGCCGAGCTCGACGAGCTTGTCGTCCTGCGTCTCCCAGAGGTCGTCGCCGGCGAAGCAGAAGAACTCGAGCCCCACGCAGGCCTTGGTGGGGTCGGGGACCATCCAGGGACTCCAGGAGCGGAAGTTCTGGATGCGGCCGACGTTCACGCTCGGATCGTGGATGTAGATCCAGTTGTCGGGGAAGATGTCGTCGCCGTTCAGCACGACGGCCACAGTGAGGAAGTCCCGGTAGCGCATCCCCCTCGCGGCCGCCACGACCTCGGGCCGCGGGTGCGGGGTGGCCATGCCGACGGCGTTCCGCAGGGGCAGCGAGGAGATCACCGCCGACGGCTCGAAGACCTTGTCTCCGACGTGCACCCGCACGCACCTGTCGCCCTCGAAGTCGAGCTTCGTGACCTTGTGCTCGAGGAGCACCTGACCCCCGAGCTTGCGGATGTCGTCGGTCATGGTCTCCCACATCTGCCCGGGCCCGTAGCGGGGGTAGTTGAACTCCGAGATGAGCGACTTGATCTTGTCGCCCTTGTTGCCCACGAAGGCGGCCTTGGCGGCGCTGAAGAAGGACAGTCCCTTGATGCGCTGAGCCGCCCAGTCGGCGCGGATCTCGGAGGTGGGCACGCCCCACACCTTCTCCGTGTAGGACTTGAAGAACTGGTTGAAGAGCCAGCGGCCGAAGCGGTTGACCACCCACTGCTCGAACGTCTCCTCCTTGCCCTTCGGCCGGATCTTCGCCCAGACGTACGACAGGAACGCCTTGGTGAGGTCGACCGGCCCCAGCTTCTTGATCACGTCCGGGCCGCGCAGCGGATAGTCGAGGAACTTCTTGTTCCAGTAGATCCGCGACATGCGCGGGCGCTTCAGGAACTCCTCGCGCATGATCTCGTGCCAGAGATCGTCGACCTCCTTGACCTTCGTGAAGAAGCGGTGGCCGCCAAGGTCGAAGCGGTATCCGTCGCGCACGGCGGTCTTGGCGATGCCGCCGACCTGGTTCTCCGCCTCGAGCACGACCACGGGCAGCCCCTGCTTCGAGAGGAGGTAGCCGGCGGTGAGGCCGGCGGGTCCTGCGCCGAGGATCACCGTGGGCTTCTCGCGCATCTCGGGGCGCGCGATCTGGGCGGGGTTCGAGTTGTGGTTCTGGGAGCTCTCGTTCGTCATCCGGTCTTCTCGTACAGGACTCCGCGCACCCCTATGCGGGTCGCGCGACGGTAGGTGCTCGGCACTGGCCTGAGCGGCTCGAACCGCTCGTCGGCCGCCAGGGCGGCGCCCCACTGCGCCGAGCGCCGCCGCACGAGCTGGGTCCAGGGGGCGTCCCAGTCGTCCGCTCGCGCGGTGACCGGGTGCACGATGAGGACCCGCCCGCCGGGCGGCAGGTTATCAAGCAGGGGCGTCAAGTTTGTGGCAGGTGTTGCTTCCTTCATGCGCTCGTGACCGTCGGTCCAGTCCATCACGCGCTCGTTCTCCATCAGGCCGAGCGGGCTCCCGAACTGGAGGTCCGGCGCGCCGCCCAGGTCCTCCAGGTGGTAGGCGAGCAGCGGCGCCTGCTCGGGCTGCATCGAGAGCACGAGGTCGCCCTCGCGCAGCTCGGGGACGGCGTCCCTGCGCAGGTCGGAAGCGTTCGACTTGTTCTCGAGACCGTACGAGCGCGGGATCGCCCAGATGCCCACGATGATGACCAGCGCCACCAGGCCGAGCGTGCCGGCGCGGGCGAGGCCGAGCGCGGCGATCAGCAGCATCGGCCCGAGCAGCACGCCGAGGTAGCGGGTCGTCCAGGCCGGCGAGACCTGCGACACGAGCCAGGCGACCGCGAGCGTGGCGAGCACCGTAACGGCGCCGGCGATCACGGCGGTGCGCTCCTTGTCCTCGACCCGCCGGGCGATCACGGCCGCGAGACCGGTGCCGCCGGCCAGCACCAGCGCCACGGTGGGCGTGCCGCCGCCGAGCAGGGACCTCGTGATCTGGATGGGCGCGCCGAAGTTGGGCGGGTTGAGCCAGGGCGCGCCGGTGTGCTGGACCTGGTGCAGGAGCGTGGGCAGCCAGGGCAGGTACAGCAGGCCCGCGCCGCCGAAGCCGATCAGCGCGTCCTTCCAAAACGCGTGGCGGTTCTCCGACACGTACCAGCACGGCAGCAGTGCGCAGACGAGCCCGGCGGCGAGGAAGAGCCCCCAGTTGTGCGTGTACAGCATCAGCGCGAGCAGGACGAAGAAGAGCGGCAGGTAGCGGCGGCGGCCGAAGGCGAAGACGTGCAGGAACGCGGCAGTGGCGAGCAGCGACAGGACGAGCATGAGCGAGTACATGCGCGTCTCCTGCGCGTACTGCGTGAGGAACGGGTTGACGGCGCACAGCGCCGCGCACATGAGGCCGGCGCGGCGGCCGAACAGGCTCCAGCCGGCCCACATCCCGCCGGGCACGGACACGAGCGCGATCAGGACGGACAGCGCCTGGGTCTCGCCGGGCCCGTTCCCGACCACGTCCATCCAGACCGACAGCAGCATGTAGTAGAGGGGCGGCGAGCCGTCCACGCGCAGCACGCTCGGGATGTCGAACAGCGGCTGGGAGGCGATCCCGATCGAGAGGCCCTCGTCCATCCAGAGCGACTCGCCCAGCGAGTCCGTGCGCAGGACGAAGGAGACCGCGAGCAGCACGACGAGCACCGCCGCCGGAAGCACGAAGCTGGACGGCAGCGAGCGGACGCCGGGAAGCGGGCGCAGGCGGGAGGCGACGCTGGCCACGGAGCGATCCTAGTGGGGGCTCCCGCCGGTCACGGGCGGTTCCCCTGGGTGTTGGCGTTGTCCTGCAGGCGGCCGCGATTCCCGCTCATGCGGCGTTTCCGGCGGGCGGCGCCATCCACACTCACGGCGTCTCCTCCTGCGGCTGCCCCGGATCGCCGATGACCTCGAGGTCCGTTTCCTTGGACGCCTCGTTGGAGGCCGAGCGCGCGGTCGGCGCGAAACGGCTCGCCCGGGGACACTCGGTCGCGCCCTCCGGCGGCACCGTCAGGAGCCGCCACTTGCCGTTGGTGCCGACGAGCCGGAAGCGGTCGTCGGTCGGCTTCGTGACCAGCGGGCCGTCGGGGACCGTACGGGTGCGGAACGTCGCCCCCGGCGGCGGGGTGACCTTCCAGCCCACCTGGATACCGTGGATGCCGAGCTCGTAGGCGACCATCTGGGTCTGGAAGGGCCCGCTGAAGATCCCGACGCAGGCGAGCAGCGGCTCCTTGCCCCCGGCCTCGTCGATCAGCCCCTTGAGGTCGTGCCACAGGTAGGCCTCGTGCTCGAGACCGCCGCGCACGCGCGCCGTGTTGTCGGCCTTGGCGACGATCGTCGGCGAGGCGATCAGCACGCCGAGCAGGAAGGCTCCGGCGATCACCGGCCGCGACCGCTGCGCCCCGAGGAAGCGCCGCGCCAGCGCCTCCACGCCCTGCAGCACGCGCACGGCGCCCATCCCGCCGAGCACGCACACCACGGCGGTCGTCACGATCAGGTAGCGCTGGTTCCCGGCGAAGCCGGCCTCCGTCATGGCCGCCACGAGCAGGAACCAGGCCAGTCCGAAGGCCGTGAGCGCGAGCGTGACCCCCTCGCGCCGGTAGCGGCGCCACATCACGACCGCGAAGCCGACCGCGATCAGCGTGCCCAGCTCGACGGGGGCGATCGTCACGCTCATGAAGCGCTCGACGAGCTCCACGGCCGGCGAGTCCGCGAACGCGGCCGAGCCCGGGTTGGGCGCGTTCGCGCGCGCGCCCGCGCGGAACGGGTCGT
>DASZJZ010000238.1:0-4537 GCA_035947555.1 Thermoleophilaceae bacterium
CCCTCTCCGAGCCCGCCAGCGTGACCCTCGCGATCGACCGCGCGCGGCTCGGCCGCCGCCTGCTTCCCGGCGGTCCCTGCCGCGTGCTCTCCCGCACCGGTCGCCGCTGCGTCCGCTGGGTCCCGCAGCGCGCGATCGACCACGCCGGCGCGGCCGGCGAGAACGCCATCCGGCTCCGCGCCCGCGGCCTGCGGCCCGGCCATCACCGCCTCCTGCTCAGCGCCGTGGACGCAGTCGGCAACCCGTCCGCGACGCGGGTGCTCGGCCTCCGCGTGGTCGCGCTCCCCAAGAGGCGCTAGAAGTGCACGCCCCGCATCAGGTACGCCATCGCGACCGCCTCGGTCGACATCTCCTCGTCCTTCTTGTCGGCGGCCGGGGCCGGCTTGCCGTCGGCCTTGTCCCCCTTTGACGCCTTCGAGTCGGGGAACAGGTTGTAGGCCGTGTTGAGGACGATGTCCACGGTCTTCGGCGACACCGCGTAGAGCACCTCGCCAAAGGTCCCGAGCCGTGAGGCCACCCGCTTGGGCTTGTCGATCATCGCGTCGCACAGCATCTGCGCGGCCTCGTCCGGCGTGAGCGTGGGGAAGGCCTTGTAGATGTCGGTGGGCGCGATCATCGGCGTGCGGACGAGCGGCATGTAGACCGTCGTGAACTTCACGTTGTCCCCGACGCACTCCGGCGCGACGCAGCGAGAGAACGCGTCGAGTGCCGCCTTCGAGGCCACGTAGGCCGAGAAGCGCGGCGTGTTCGTCTGCACGCCGATCGACGACACGTTGACGATGTGGCCGTCCTTGCGCTCCCGCATGCCCGGCAGCAAGGCCAGGATGAGCTTCAGCGCGCCGAAGTAGTTCAGCCGCATGGTGCGCTCGAAGTCGTGGAAACGGTCGTACGAGCGCGCCACCGAGCGGCGGATCGAGCGGCCGGCGTTGTTGACGAGGACGTCGACGCCGCCGTGCTCGTCGAGCACCTCCTGGGCGAGACGGTCGATGTCGTCGAGGTCGGACAGGTCCGCGGGGTGCACGTGCGCCGTGCCGCCCGCCTCCTCCACCTGCCGCGCCACCTCTTCGAGCTTCTCGCGCGTACGCGAGACCAGAAGCACCTCGCCGCCCGCCTCGCCGATCTTGAGCGCGGTCTCGCGTCCGATGCCGCTGGAGGCGCCCGTGATCATGATCCGCTTGCCCTTGATCGAGTGGGAGAGGGAGCGCTCGCGGAACAGGTCCGGGTCGAGGTTGCGCTCCCAGTAGTCCCACAGCCGCGGGGCATAGGTAGAGAGCGGCGGCACCGCGATCCCGGTGCCGCTCAGCGCGCGCTGGGCGTCGCGGGCGTCGAAGGTGCAGCGGAAGTCCCGGTTCTCCATCGCCGCCGGCGGGATGCCGAGGTCGTGGTAGAGCTGGTTGCGGATGCGCTTGACCGTCGGCAGGGCCATGACGCCCTTGCGCACCTGCTTCGGGATCGCGTTGGTCATGTGCGGGTCGATCCGCATCGCGAGCTGCGGCGCGTGGGCGGCCTTGGCGAACTCGTTGAGCGTGTCGCCGACCCGCATCGGCTCCGGGCTGACGAGGTGGAAGGTGTCGCCGGGCAGCTCCTCGTCCGGCAGGTGGGCGATGTGGTCCATCGCCTTGGCCACGAAGTCGACCGGCACGATGTTCGTCTCGCCGCCCTGCGGGCCCGCCAGCGGCGCCCACTCCGGCAGCCCGTGACGCAGCTTCTGGAGCAGCTTGAAGAAGTAGTAGGGACCGTCGATCTTGTCCATCTCGCCGGTCTCCGAGTGACCGACCACGATCCCCGGCCGGTAGACGATCGTCTTCGTCCGGATCTCCTCACGCACGAGCCGCTCGGACTCGTACTTGGTGCGGTGGTAGGCGTGCGGCAGGCGCTGCCCCTCGTCGAACATGTCCTCCTGGAACACGCCCTTGTAGAGGCCCGCCACGGCGATCGAGCTGGTGTGGTGGAAGCGTCCGATCTCGATCGAGTTGGCGAACTCGATCACGTGCTTCGTCCCTTCGATGTTCGCCCGCTCCATGGCCTCCTCGTCGGCGGCCATGTCGTAGATCGCGGCGAGGTGGAAGAAGTGGTCGATCTTCTCGCCGAAGCCCTCGATCCCGAGACCCGGCTTGGACAGGTCGCCGCTCACCGGGACGATCTGGCCCTCCGCGGCGCCAGTGCGCTGGATCAGCGAGTCGATCTTGCCGCGCGAGCCCTCGCGGACCAGCACGTAGATGGTGCCCTCGCCACGCCTGACGAGCTCGGCGACGAGGTGCCTCCCGATGAATCCGGTGGCGCCGGTGACGAAGTAGTTCAAGGCTCTCCCTCCACTGTCGTGGGCGCGATACTACCCCTGCTCTTGATTGCTCACGCCGCGCGCGCAATGATGAGGCCAAGAGCTTGTAGAGACCGGTAGGGGCCTCGGCTCCACCGGCCTACGATGCGGGCCGTTACGCCCGCCGCGACGGCGGAGTGACCCTTCCACTCCGCCGTTGCGATCTGAGGGTCACAATGCGCGGGGATGGGCAACCGGACCCTCACCCTCAAGGAGGCCGCCGAGCGGGTCGGCGTGTCGCCCGCCACGCTGAGGCGCTGGGCGGACGCGGGCGTGATCCCGCAGCTCGACGGCACGCGCGAGTGGACCGAACCGGCCGTGGCGCATGCTCGGCTGGTCGCCCGGCTGCGCGAGCGCGGGCACCGGCTCGACCAGATCCGCGAGGCCGGCCGGCAGGGGCGGTTGGCGTACGGCTACATCGAGTCGCTCTTCGCCGAGGAGGGGGCGCGCTGGACGCTCGACGACGCCGCCTCCGAGACCGGGCTCGAGCCCGCCCTGATCGAGCGATTCTGGACGAGCATCGGGCTGCCGCCGTCCGCGCTCGAGTCGCTCGGCGACGAGGACCTCGAGGCGCTCCGCTACGTCTCCTCGGTGCTGGCGGCGGGCTTCCCGTTGGTGGCGTTCCTCCAGCTCTGCCGGGTCTACGGGCAGTCGCTCTCGCAGATCGCCGACGCGGAGGTGCGCCTCTTCCACCTCTACGTGCACGAGCCGCTCATGCGCGAGGGCGTGCCGGGACTCGAGATGGCCGAGGAGATGGAGGGACTGGCGCGCGACCTGCTGCCGATCGCCTCCCCGCTGATGGACTACGTGCACACCCGGTTCCTCCAGCACTTCGTGGCCCAGGACGTGGTGGGCCACATGGAGACCGAGCTCGAGGACGACGAGTCGGCCGCCGGCCGCGTGCGCGTGGTGGTTGCGTTCGCGGACCTGGCGGGCTACACGCGCTTCACCGAGGAGGAGGGCGAGGAGCAGGCGCTGTCGTCGGTGGAGCGCTTCGTGGAGGGGGTGACCCACTCGCTGCCCGAGGACGCGCGGGTGGTGAAGACGATCGGCGACGAGGTGATGATCGTGGGCACCGACGTGCGCGCCCTGGTCGACTGGGCCGTGGACTTCATGGCCGACGTCGAGGATCGCCCCGAGCCGCGCATCGGGGTCAACTACGGCAGCACCCTCTATCGCGACGGCGACTACTTCGGCCGTGAGGTCAACCTGGCCTCGCGAGTGGTGGCGCGCGCCCGCGGCGGCGAGGTGCTCGTGACGGATTCGGTGGTGGACGCGGTGTCGGGCGAAGCCCACCTGCGCTTCGAGCCGATCGGCAGCGTGAAGCTGAAGGGCTTCGACGAGCCACGCGATCTGTGCCGGGCGACCGCGCGGGAGGAATGAGCGAGCGGCCGCTTTCGGTCGCACGCGAGAGCGGGTTGGTGCCCGCCGGGGCGCCATGAGCGAGCGGCCGCTGTCGGCGGCGCGCGAGAGCGGGCTCGTGTCCGCCGGGGAGCCGCTTCTGGTGCTGGTCTCCGGGGGCGGCGACTCCGTATGCCTGCTCGACGTCGCGGTGCGGCTGGGCGCGCGAGTGTCGGCGCTGCACGTGAACTACGGGCTGCGCTCAGGCGCGGACGAGGACGAGGCGTTCGTGCGCGCGCTGTGCGAGCGGCTGGACGTGCCATTGCAGGTCGAGCGGGTCTCGCTGTCCGGGGCGGGCAACCTGCAGGAGCGGGCGCGCGACGCGCGCTACGCGCTGGCGGAGTCGCTCGCCGAAGGCGACTACGCCGCTGCGCACACCGCGTCCGACCAGGCGGAGACGGTGCTGTACCGGCTCGCGGTGTCGCCGGGCTCGCGCGCGCTGCTGGGCATGCCGCCGCGCCGGGGGAGACTGGTCCGGCCGCTGCTCGACGTGACCCGCTCGGAGGTGCGCGACTACCTTCGCGCTCGAGGGCTCGAGTGGCGCGAGGACCCCTCGAACGCGGACCGCCGCTTTGCCCGCTCCAGGGTGCGCCACGACCTGCTGGAGGCGCTGCGAACGGTGGGACCCGCCCCGGAGCGGACGATCGCGGAGACCGCCCGACAGCTCCGCGAGGAGGCGGAGGTGCTGGAGGCTGCGATGGCGGACGTCATCGAGCAGCTGGGCGGAGGGCCCGCCGTGTCGCTGGCCGCGCTGCGCGAGCACCCGCCCGCGCTGCGGCGGCTGGTGCTGCGCCGGCTGGCGGAGGCCGCCGCGCG
>DASZJZ010000239.1:0-3710 GCA_035947555.1 Thermoleophilaceae bacterium
CCGCCTGCCGGCGCCGCGGGCCCCCGCTGCACCGGAGCGACGCTCATCCGCCCGCCGGGCTCGGCCCTCCGCGCCGCCGCTGCACGAACGCCGCGGCACCGCCCGCCAGCAGCCCGGCCGCCGCGGCGGCCGCGAGCGCCAGCAGGTAGTTCGGGCCGGCGTCCTCCGAGGGCGTCGCGCCCGGTCCGGGCGGCGTAGCGGCGGCTGTGTTCGCCACGGCCACCAGGTCCCCGGCCGCCTTCTTCCCGCCCTCGCCGATCTCCACCGGCGGGTAGTCGTGCTTCGCGGTGAATCCGTCGTCGACCACGTAGCGCCACGTCCCGGCCGACGCGAACACCACGGTCGCCCGGTACACGCCTGGCTTGCCGGTCGCGCGGACCGGGAAGGACCTTTGCTTCCCGCCCTCCGCCGGGGTCACGATCACCCGTGGGTGCACGCCTTCGAGCGGCGTCACACCGTGCTGCAGGATCGTCATCTCGACCTGCCACGGCTCGCGCGGCCCCAGGTCGTCCGGGGGTGGATCGAATCCCACCGTCGCCCAGCCTCCGGCGGTCGCGCCCGCCGGCACCGCCAGAACGGCGGCGATCACGGCGAGCAGGGTAAGTCGCAGGGCCATCTCGTCCTCCTGTCGCGGGCTCTGCCCCTGGTACAACCGCCGGGTGCAGCCGGTTCCATACACCGTCATGGGGGTCGTGAACGTGACCCCCGACTCCTTCTCGGACGGCGGCCTCTTCCTCGATCCCGCCGCCGCGATCGCGCACGGCCGGCGCCTCGCCGAGGAGGGCGCGGGCATCCTCGACGTGGGCGGCGAGTCCACCCGCCCGGGCGCCCAGCCCGTGCCCGAGGAGGAGGAGCTCGCCCGCGTGCTGCCCGTGATCGAGGGACTCGCTGCCGCCGAGAGCCCTCGCATCTCCATCGACACCACGAAGCTCAACGTCGCCCGCGCGGCCCTGAACGCCGGCGCCACCCTCGTCAACGACGTCTCCGCCTTCCGCTTCGCCCCCGACCTGGCCGGCCTCGTGGCGAGCGCAGGCGTGGACTGCTGCCTCATGCACATGCTCGGCGAGCCGCGCACGATGCAGGAAGACCCTCGCTACGAGGACGTGGTCGACGAGGTAAGGGCCTTCCTCGAGGAGCGGCTCGCGTTCGCGACGGCCGAGGGCGTGCCGGAGGAGCGCGTCTGGCTAGACCCCGGCATCGGCTTCGGCAAGACGGTCGGGCACAACCTCGAGCTGCTCCGCCGCCTCGACGAGATCGTGGCGATCGGCCGCCCCGTGGTGGTCGGCACCTCGCGCAAGAGCTTCCTCGGGAAGCTGACCGGCGGCAAGCCGGAGGACGAGCGGCTGCCCGGCACCATCGCCACGAACGTGCTCGCCCTCGAGCGCGGCGCCAGCGTGTTCCGCGTGCACGACGTCGCCCCGGTCGCGGATGCCCTGAGGGTGGCCGCTGCTACGGTCGCGCCATGACCACCTGGGAGCGGGAGCCCGACGACGACTACGAGGACGAGTTGGAGGAGGACGCCCTGGACGAGGACAGGCAGGCCGCCTCGCCGGCCGTGACGATCGAGGTCACCGGCCTCTCGCTGTACACGCGCCACGGCGCGTCCGAGGCCGAGCAGGAGCTGGGGCAGCGGCTGGTGTTCGACGTGGCGTTCGAGCTGGACGAGTGCGACGCCACGGTGACCGACCGCGTCGAGGACACCGTCGACTACGGCGAGGTCTGCGAGCAGGTGGCGCTGGCCGCGCAGGAGCGCTCCTACCGCACGCTCGAGCGACTGTGCACCGCCGTGGCCGACCGCCTGATCGACCGCTTCGGCGCGGAGTCGGTGCGAGTGAAGGCGGCGAAGCCGGAGCCGCCCATCCCGCTGCCGGTCGACGAGGTCTCGGTCGAGGTGTGGAAGGAGACCTGAGCCTTCGGCGAACGGGCTACCTCGGCCTGGGCTCCAACCAGGGCGACCGGCTCGCCAGCCTGCGCGCGGCCCGCGAGGCCCTCGCCGACAGGGGCGTGGAGCCACTCGCGTCCTCGTCCGTCTACGAGACCGCCCCCCAGGGCGAGGTGACCGACCAGCCCGACTTCCTGAACGCCTGCCTGCGCATTCGCACGGACCTCGAGCCGGAGGACCTGCTCGACGTCTGCAAGGAGGTGGAGCGCGAGCTGGGCCGCGAGCCGGGCGGCACGCGCCACGGGCCGCGCCCGATCGACGTGGACGTGCTGCTCCTCGGCGACGTCGAGTACCGCTCGGAGCGGCTCACCCTCCCGCACGCCGAGGTAGGCACGCGCCGCTTCGTGCTCGAGCCGCTGCTCGAGCTCGACCCCGAGATGCGACTGCCCGGGGGCAAGCCGTTGAAAAAGCTGCTGCCGGCTGTGCGCGACCAGCGCGTGACCCCCCACGCGGGGGGTTCGTGGCGGCGCGATGTTGAGCCGCATCCGTCGGGGAGGGAGGCTTGACCGTGTGGAGGAGCTTGCGACCTTCCGAGGTGACGACGACCCCGTCCTCGTGGCGGCCGCCCTCGCCTGCCGCGCCTGCCTCTCGGGCGAGGTCGACTGGTCGCTCCTGATCGAGGACTTCGACGCCGAGGCGATCTGCCGCTGCCGCTCCTGCGGGTACGTTCGCACGGTCTCGCTCACCTCCGAGCAGGCCCTCCGCCTGTCCCTTCAGCCGCTCTAGCGGGTACAACAGGGTGCGATGGCGCTCCCGGCGCGCACGGATGCGCTCGATGTGATCGTCGAGCTCCTCGCAGAGCTCGACCAAGACGCCGGCCTTGGCGGGCGAGGCTTCTACGACCGCCTGTGCGCCGCGCTCTGCCGCGTGACCGACATGCAGCGAGCCAGCCTGCTGCTCTACGACGAGGCTCGCCAGCTCGTGGTGCCCGTCGGGAGCCACGGGATCGAGCCGGGCATCCTGGAGGACATCTACGGCACGCTCGAGGAGACGCCGATCGCCCAGGTGGCCCTCTCCGAGGACCGCGTGGTCGAGGTGACCGGCGAGCTCGAGCGCTGGGTCCCGGAGCGGTACGCCCGCATCGGCGGCGTGAGCACGCTCACTTGCACGCCGGTGTCAGCGGGTGGGCGCTGGCTCGGGGTCGTCTTCGCGGACCGCGGCGGCGGCAACTTCACGCTCACCGAGGACGAGCGCCACGCCATGTGGACGCTCGGCAAGACGGCGGCGCTGGCGGCAAGCGTCCGGATCGCGACGAGCCAGCAGGGCCGCGCCCGCCTGCTCCAGGCGCGCATCGACCTCGCCCGCGAGATCCACGAGCGCGTGGTGCAGCGGCTGTTCGGCGTGTCGCTGGTGCTGGGCTCCGAGGGACCCCTCAGCGAGGAGGTGCGGCGGCGCTGCGCGGAGGAGATGCGGGCGGCGCTCACCGACCTTCGCGACGCGCTGGCCCGCCCCCTGGCGCCGCCCAGCCTCGACACCGGCGCCACGCTGCGCGAGGAGCTTGCCCGGCTCGGCCGCCACTACAAGGAGCTGCCGCTGGAGCTGGATTGGCAGCCGGGTGTGGAGGTGCCCGAGGACGTGGAGCCGCTCGCCCTGTCGGTGCTGGCGGAGGCCCTGCGCAACGCCGACAAGCACGCGAAGCCGACGATCGTGCGCGTGCGAGTGGGAAGCGCCGAGGGCACCTTCGTGCTGGAGGTGCGCAACGACGGCGCCAACCAGCCCACCGGCGGCTCCCGCGGCACCGGCATGGGCCTGCGCCTGGCGGCCGCCG
>DASZJZ010000240.1:0-18433 GCA_035947555.1 Thermoleophilaceae bacterium
CACGTCGTTGTCGTCGCCGCCCGCCATGACGTCGTTACCGCGCCCGCATCTGACGATGTCGCGCCTGCCGTTGACGCTGTTGATGCGGTCGTTGCCGCGGCCGCCGGAGAGCCTGTTCCTGCCGCTGTTGCCGGCGATCCTGTCGTTGCCGGAACCGCCCGACAGCCTGTCGTTGCCGGCCCCGCCCGAGATCCGGTCACGACCTCTGCCTCCGTTCTGCCTGTCGGCGCCCCGACTGCCGGCCATCCTGTCGTTGCCGGCGCCGCCCGACATCCGGTCGCGGCCTCTGCCTCCGTTCAGTCTGTCGGCGCCCCGACTGCCGGCCATCCTGTCGCTGCCGGCGTTGCCCTTGAGCCTGTCGGCGCCGGCCCCGCCGGTCGACACGTCGTTGTCGCCGCCGCCGGCCATGATGTCGTTACCGTCACCGCCGGCCAGCCGGTCGTTTCCGGCGTCGGCGGTCAGCTTGTCGAGGTCGGTGCCTCCGCTGAGGCAGTCGTCTCCGGGGAGGCCCCGGATGACGTCGGTGCCGCCTAGCCCGTTGATCCGGTCACCGGCGTTCGTCCCGGTCAAGACCTCGTCCTCGTCGGTGCCGTTCTGGGTGTTGGCACAAGCGCCGGCGGCGAGACCTGCAGGGGTCGGCCGGTCGCCCCCTCCGGACGGCCGGTCGGCAGTTTCGCAATCGACGCCGGTGCAAACCTCCAGCACATGGCGACCGGGGCCGGTCCGGACCGTCACCTCGACGCCGCGGTTGGTGAGCCGCTCCCGGGCGTCGTGACGCCGGACGCCGTCGAGGAAGACCGCGACGGGGCGCTGGCCGCGCGGCAGCGTGTGCCCGATCGAGAGCCGCCTCACGTTCGCGCTGCCGGTGTGGACCTCGGTGCGGTAGCGGTTGCCCGCTCGGCTCCCGTTCACCAGCGCGAGCGCGCCGCTGCCCAGTCGGATGTTGCGCCCGGTCCGCCCTTCCGGTGGGTCGAAGGGCGGCACCTGCGGCACCACCTCGAGCCTGCGCCGGCCCATGTCCGGCCGCACGCCCAGCTGCTGGTGGACGACCGGCCACATCGTCCCGTAGTGGCCCCAGGCCTGCATCATCATCGCCCGGCAGCGCGTGCAGCGGTCGACGTTGGCGTCGCGCGGGCCCGTGCGGTCGAAGTCGGGCGACGGGAAGATCTCCGGCATGGCGCCCGGCTGCTCGTCGGGGGTCTCGTCGGTCCAGGGCTCGGCGAACATCGTCTCGAGGTTGGCGTCCGTGTAGCGCTTCTGCTCTGTCTCTCCGAGGCGGCCGTAGTTGCCCTCGCCGACGGCTTGGATCGCGGTGTTGAGCGAGAAGACGACCTGCTCGCCCTGGCCGGTCTCCCCGCCGCCGCAGCCGGTGTGAAAGAGGCCGCGGTTGTAGGGCCGCTCGCCGCTGTAGCACGGCTGCTCGCGCTCGCGCAGCGCGTCCGTGCCGTGCTCGAAGCTCGCGAGCCCGGGCGACACGCGGCGCCGCGGCGTCAGCTCCGCCTCCATCGGGGTGACGCCGATCCAGTGCTTCTGCTGCAGCTTGGGGTTGGACGGGTCCGGAGGCGCGGGGTCGAGCGAGTCCGCGTACTGCTTGAACTCCTCCATCCACCAGGAGCCCTCGAAGCGGCTCACGAGGTCGCGCGCCTTCGCCCGCGCCCACGCCGTGGTGGGCTGGTCGCCCTTGGAGCGCGCCATGTCGGCCAGGTCGTAGAGCGCGCGGATCGTGTAGACGGTGTTGTCGAGCTTCTCCTCGCCCATGCCGCCGCGCTCGACGTTGCCGCGGCCCTCCGCCCAGCCGTCGCCGTCGTCGTCCTCTTCGCGGAAGAGCCACTCCACGTTCGACTTGACGTAGTCGTACATCTCGTCGCGGAAGGCGTTGTCGCCCGTCCAGCGCCAGATCAGCGCCACCATGCTGGGGAACTTGGCGGTCTCGTCGGTGTTGCCCGGATCGTCGTTGGCGCCGAAGTAGTTGGCGCCGTCGGCCACCGTCTCGTGCGTGACCTTGCCGGAGTCGCCGTTCAGGATCAGCGAGATGTCGCGCAGCGCCCGCGCGTGGTCCTTGATCGACTCGAACTGGCCGACAGCGACGTTGGCGAAGGCCGTGTACTCCCCGTCCGTGGCGAAGATCCACGGGTAGTCGGGGTAGCCGGCGCCGAGCCAGCGGGCAGTCGGGACCCTGCCCATCGGCGGCGGGTACTGCCTGCCCTCGTCGACGTCGCGGATGTCGAGGTCCTCGGCGTACTGGGTGAGGTCGAGCAGGTTCTGCTTGCCCCAGTCGATCCCATCGGCGAGGCGCCGGTCGCCGGGCAGCGACAGCTGTGTCCACTGCGCCCATCTCTCGCGCGCGGCGATCTTCTCGCGCAGCGCCGCCTCCGGGTCGCTCAGCGCAGCGTCGAGCTCGGCCTGGGCGGGGCCGACTCCCTCGTCGGAGCCCGCCACGGCCACCCACAGGGTGCGGCTGCCGCCGGCCGGGATGGTCAGCTCGTAGCGAAGCTGTCCGCCGGTGCCCTTGCCGAACGGCCCCTCGTCACAGTGCTTGACGCGCAGCGACTCGTTCGGCTGCGTCTGGTCGTCGCACGGCACGGGTGGGTCCTGCGGCCCGCGGTGGCCCGGCCCGAGAGCGTGGCCCACCGGCTGCACGTCGGAGCCCACCAGCGCCGCCCAGTGGTGCTCCTCCGCGTTGGGGTGGGGCTGGCCGTCCTCGCGGAAGACCAGCGCGCCCCGCCCGGCGTCGTAGGCGCCGGTGTCCTGCAGGTTGAACTCGCCGGCGTTCGGCGTCGTCCACGCCCAGGGGTAGTGGTTGAGCAGCTCGGAGTGGGCGTCGACCTTCACGCTCACGGTCCGCTCGGCGCCTGGGTTCTCGATCCGCAGCCCGAACAGTGCGGCCCGCCGTCCGTCGGGGGCGAAGTCGGTGCGCGAGAGCCGCAGACCGTTGATCTCGGGGAAGTCCATCCGCGTGTAACCCCAGCCGCTCGTGAAGCGCGTGGCCGGGCCGACCCACTGGTCGTCGACGCCGAACCAGACGCCGTCGACGAACTTGAGCGGCTGGCTCCAGATCCCCCCCATCTCGCCGGTGATGTGCCACCCCTGGGCGTAGAAGCGCCCGTCCTCGAAGCCCATCACGTAGGCCCGGTCGCCGGCCGCCACGTAGCGGCGGTCCTTGAGGGGGTACTTGCCGTCGGTGACGGAGAGCTCGGGCGCGCCGAAGGCCGACGCCGGCAAGAAGACGATGAATGCGGCGGCGGCGGCGAGCAGCTTGAACATCTGGCGACCCCTTTACGAAGAAAGCTCCTGCCGTCGACTTCCCGGCCAGCCCGGGGTGAAACGCGTCGGCCTTCAGCGGCAGCGGAGTTGTCTTTCGGCCGTTTCCGCGGGAGCTTCTTATCATGGGCGCGGCTGGGTTCGAACCAGCGACCTCTCGCGTGTGAGGCGAGCGCTCTCCCGCTGAGCTACGCGCCCGGGAGAGGGATCATTGTAGGCGGCCCCGGATACTCCCAAGCGTCGCGGCGGTGCGGCATGCCTGCGCGCTCATACACAACCTGTTGTTACCGCGCTACGTGCGGGGTAGTGGGCCTCATGGCACACGAAAACGGATACGAGCGAGAGCTCGCCGAGTACGAGAAGCAGCTGGCTCAGTACCTGCAGGAGAAGATCAAGCCGGGCCTAACCCGCAGCACGATCCCCCTCGTCGCCCGCTCCATCGCGAAGGAGATCGTGGCGCGCGAGCCGCCAGAGCCCCCGCACGATCCCGAGGATCGGGGCGCTCCGGAGGGCGACGGCCCGGGCAACCCGCCGGACTTCGAGGCGGAGATGCACGAGCTTCAGGCCGAGCTCGGCGAGGAATGGGTCCTGCGGTTCTCCGTGCACGGCGACGACGCGTGGCTTACAGCCGAGAACGAAGGCGAGGGGCAGCGCGTCGACGCCCCCAACGCCCAGGGCCTCGTGACGATCGTGGAGGCGATCAAGGAGGGGGGCGGCCGGCGGCGCTGACTGGCCCGTCGCCCGTGGGGTGCCTGGGCGAGAGCCCGAAGAGCAGTTCGAGGTAGTGGCCTAAGCGTCTGGACAAGCGCCAGAGCGCCGCCCGCCTCCATGCTGCGCCCGCTTCGCAGGGGCTGCGCGACCGGCTGCTGATGAACACCGTCGGCCTCGAGCCGGAGGCCTTCGACACGAATGGCGACGCGTCGGGGGAGAGCGCGGCCGCCTGAGCCGAACGCGACCGCTCGGAAGGGGGACGCCCGGCGCGCCCCTCTTCCCTCGAGGGAATCGGCAGCCCGCTTAGTCGACCTCTGACTTCACGTGGTAGTCGATGAACGTCGCGAACTGCGACTGCCGTACGCCCAGGTGCTTCAGGTCGAGCGACCTCGAGAACCCCTCGAACAGCCGCTTGCCGCCGCACATGACGACCGGGGCGATGATGATGGTGAGCTCGTCCACCAGTCCGGCGTCGAGCGCCTGGCGGATGATCTCGGCTCCGCCCATGATGTTGACGTCCTTGTCGCCGGCCGCCTCCCTCGCTCGCTGGACGGCTGCCTCGACCCCGTCAACGAACGTGAACTCGCCGCTGTCCGGTTCCTCCTCCGGCCGGTGCGTCACGATGAAGAACGGCAGGCCGAAGGGGTTCTCGTCGCCCCAGTGCCGCGCCGCTTCGTAGGTGGCCCTTCCACCAACGATCGCCCCGGCGCGGGACGACGCCTCCGCGAGCCACTCGGCGTCCTCGCCTGTCGGCTCCCCCTTCGGCTCGTCGTCGTACGTCCACGGTCCCCCGAACACCCAGTAGTGCAGCCGCTCGCCGCCCTCACCGAGCCCCTTCCCGGGGCCGTCGTCCGGCCCCGCGATGTACCCGTCGACCGACATCGTGATCCCGGCGGCGACCTTGCTCATTCCCGTTCACCTCTGCTCTCCGTCGTCGAATCCATGCCGTAGGGACCGGGTAGCCGCCGGGAACTCATCGCCCCGCCCGCGCGTTACCGTGCGCGCGCATGATCGCCGCCGTCACCGCCCGCGCCTTCGAAGTCGCCTCCGAGCTCGCCCCGCCCGAGGTGCAGGTGCGGCAGCTGCCCGACAGCCACGACGAGGCGGCCTTCGTGCTGCCCGACTGGACGGACAGGGAGACGATCGAGATGTTGCCGCGCCTCGAGGCTGTGCGGGTGGTGCAGGCGCTCTCCGCCGGCACCGACTGGATCGAGAGGCTCGTGCCTCCCTGGGCAACGCTCTGCAACGCGCGCGGCACGCGCGACATCCCCGTCGCCGAATGGGTGGTGGGCGCGCTGCTCGGCGACGCGTACGGCCAGTTCACCGCCGCGCGTACGCGGCGCTGGTCGGACGCCGTGCCGCGCGAGCTCCACGGGGCGACGGTCGTGATCGTCGGGTACGGGTCGATCGGACACGCGGTGAAGCGGCTGCTCGAGCCGTTCAGGGTCACCGTGATCGGCGTTGCGCGCCATGCCCGTGACGGCGTCCACTCCGTCGAGGAGCTGCCAGAGCTGCTCGGGCAGGCCGACGCGGTCGTGGTGCTCGCCCCGCTCACCCCGGAGACGCAGGGGATGTTCGACGCGGCGTTGCTGGCCCGGATGCGCGACGGCGCCCTGTTCCTCAACGCGGGACGCGGCCGCGTGGTCGACACGGCGGCGCTGCTCGCCGAGCTCGAGTCGGGCCGCCTGCGCGCGGTGCTCGACGTGGTCGACCCCGAGCCGCTCCCCGACGAACACCCGCTGTGGGACGCGACCCTGGCCATCACGCCACACAACGCCGGCGACAGCGTGGCCGCGGACGAGCGGGCTGTGCGCTTCGGGGCCGAGCAGCTGGTCCGGTTCGCCCGCGGCGAACCGCTCCTCAACGTCGTGCGCGAGGCGGGCTTACCCTCGACCGGCGGCGGCGCGGCGGGTTAGGGTCCGCTCGTGCCCACTGCCCGCCGGAGTTCGTACGCGCTCGCCCTGCTGCTGCTCGCGGTCCCGCCGGCCGCCGCGGCCGACCCGATCCCCGATCCCCTCGGCACCACCCTCCCGAGATATCAAGGCGCCCCCGCGACTCCCGAGCGGCTCAGTCACACACGGGCACCGCAGAACCCGTTCATGGCGCCCAACCCGCGCAGCAACATCCACAACGACACCTGGATGACGGACGCCTATCGCTGGGCGGGCCCGCTCGGCCGCTCCCCGCAGGCGTTCTCGAACGCCATGCGGCCGGCCCTCTGCGGATCGCTCACCTTCCACTCGCGCGGGTACATCGTGAGCGTCTGCCCGTCGCTGATCGCCCCGCCTCAGGTGCGCGTGATCGACCCGCGGACGCTCGAGCTGCTCGCCACGTACGACATGCCGCAGGCCCCCGACCCGCCCGGCACCAAGCCGTACCAGAACTTCGCCGGCGGCGGCTACTTCTTCCTCGACGGCCGCGACCGCGTCTGGAGCGCCACGAAGACGAGCCATCTGTTCGTGCTCAAGGTGGCTCGCGACGGACGCGGCATCCGGAAGGTCCGCGACTACGACCTGACCAGAGTGCTCGAGCCGGACGAGCGGATCAGCTCGGCGCTGCCCGACTTCAGGGGCCGCATCTGGTTCGTGTCGAAGAGCAACGGCAAGGTGGCGATCCTCAACCCGAGGACGCGCCGGATCCGCGCCATCCGGCTCGGCGAGGACATCCAGAACTCGTTCACGGTCGACCGGCGCGGGGTCTACGTGGTCTCGAGCCGGCGGATGTACCGCTTCCACGCCCGCAACGGCAGGCCGCAGGTGCAGTGGAAGGTGCGGTACGCCAACTCCGGCATCGTCAAGCCGGGCCAGGCCGACGCCGGCTCGGGCACCACTCCCACGGTCATGAAGGGCGGCTACGTCGCGATCACGGACAACGCCGACCCTATGAACGTCGTTGTGTACCGCACGGCGGTCAGGCTCAGGCGCGGGCAACGCCGGATCGTGTGCCGGGTGCCGGTGTTCGAGAAGGGCGCCAGCGCCACGGAGAACTCGCTCATCACGAACAACCGCTCGCTCTACGTCGAGAACAACTACGGCTACCAGGACCCGTTCGGGCCGAACACCGGCGCGCTGACCACGCCGGGCTTCGCCCGGATCGACGTGAGGAGAAACGGCCGGGGCTGTCGCAAGGTCTGGACGAACGCCACGGAGCGCGCGCCCACGGTCGTTCCGAAGCTCTCGACCAGGACCGGGTTGATCTACACCTACACGCGCGACCCGGATCCCCTCGGCGGTCAGCCGTATTTCTGGACGGCGATCAGCGCTCGCACCGGGCGGACCGTCTTCAAGGTCTACGCGGGCAGCGGCCTCGGCTTCAACAACAACTACGCCGGCCTGGCGATCGGCCCCGACGGCACCGCCTACCTCGGGGTGACCGGCGGGCTCGTTGCGTTGCGGGACGGCTAGCTCAGCTAACCACGTGCCGGCGGCTCGCCCTCCTCGGGGTCCAGCTCGCGCGCCCGCTCTGCCTGGCGCCGGGCCGCGGCTTCCTGCTCGCCGGCCTCGGTGCGCCGCCTTTGCGCCGCGTCAGAGCGGCGTTTCGCCTCCTCCGCGAGCTCCTCGGCGTGCTGCTGCTCCCGTTCGGCCTCGGCGCGTTGCCGTCCCGCCGTGCCGAGCGTGCGCGCGGCCTCCGCGCGGCGGGCGCGGGCCTCCACCCGCCGTCGCTTCGCCTGCGTCTCCTGCCGCTGGTTGAAGGCCACCACAAGCACCACCGCGAGCGCGAGGGCAAGCACGACGAGGACGACGATCAGCGTGGCGCTCATCTCGAGGTTGTCCTTCCCCGGCGACCGGCGCGCCAACCGTTTCGCGGCGCGACCGCCGGGTAGCTCCGGGGAAGCCGGCATGGCAGCACCGGACATCGACACCGCGCTGGAGTGGCAGGGCAGGGCGGTCCTCGACCGCTCCGGGGAGAGGATCGGGAAGCTCGACGAGTTCTTCCTCGACGCCGAGACGGACGTGCCGGCGTGGGGCGCCGTGACCAGCGGCCTGTTCGGCCGCCGGCGCTCGCTGGTGCCGCTGAGCGAGGCCGAGCCCGCCGGCGAGGACGAGCTGCGGGTGCCATTCGACAAGGAGCACGTGCTCGCCGCACCCCAGGCCGATCCGGACGTGGAGCTGTCCCCGGAAGAGGAAGAGACGCTGTACCGGCACTACGACCTGGGGTACTCGACCGAGGGTGCCGAGGAGGACGAGGGCGGCGGGATGGTTCGCTCCGAGGAGGAGGTGGACGTGCGCCCGGAGGCGCGTCCGCGTGAGCGGGTTCGGCTGAAGAAGTACGTCGTCACCGAGCACGTCACGAAGACCGTGCCGGTCAGGCGCGAGAAGCTCGCCGTGGAGCGCGAGCCCGTGGGCGACGAACCCGGCGACGAGCCCGGGCAGGACCCCCAGAGCCGCTGAGTCGCAGGTTGGCGCGCCGCACCCAGCCGCGGCCGCATGCCCCGGAAAGGCGTCGGGTAGCCGTATCCAACGCGCCCGAAGCGGGCGTCCCGATGACCAAGGGAGGGGCGATGACCGACACCCAGAGCACATCGTTCGGCACGAGTGAGGTCACGCGCTGGCGTGGCCGCACGATGATCGCCAGCGACGGCGACAAGATCGGCAAGATCGACGAGATCTATCTCGACGAGGAGACCGGGCGGCCCGAATGGGCGCTCGTGAACACAGGCCTTCTCGGGATGAAGTCGAACTTCGTCCCGCTCACGGCGGCGACCTCGGAGGGCGACGAGGTCCGGGTCGACTACAGCAAGGACCAGGTGAAGGACGCGCCAGGGATCGACCCCGAGGGGCAGCTGTCGCAGCAGGAGGAGGCGGCGCTCTACCGCCACTACGGGCTGGAGTACTCGGAGCGCCGCTCGGGCTCGGGCCTGCCCGAGGGCGGCGCCGGCGACGCCGCCACCGGTGCGGCGGGAAGCGCAGGCACGGCGGCGGCCGGCACCGCGGACACTTCGGGAACCTCCCCCACAAGCGCAGGCACGGCCGGCGGCGGCCGCTTCTCGCGCCAGGGGGACGACGCCATGACGCGCTCCGAGGAGGAGGTGCGCGTCGGCACCGCCGAGCAGGAGACCGGCCGCGCCCGCCTGCGCAAGTTCGTCGAGACCGATCAGGTCGAGGAGAGCGTCCCGGTCCGGCGGGAGACTGCCCGGATCGAGCGCGAGCCGATCACCGACGCGAACGTCGACGACGCCACGAGCGGACCCGAGATCACCGAGGGCGAGCACGAGGTCACGCTCCACGAGGAGGAGCCCGTGGTCGAGAAGCGCACGGTTCCGAAGGAGCGCGTGCGGCTGGAGAAGGACGTCGAGACCGACGAGGAGGAGATCTCGGAGACCGTCCGCAAGGAGCGGGTCGAGCAGGAGGGCGACGTCCGCTAAGCGCGATCCGGGGTCGGCGCCAGCACGATCACCACCGCGTCGTCCTGCAGCGGATCCTCGGCCGCGCCCATCACGGCCTCTTGGATCGCCCGGGCGATCGCGGTCGCCGAGCGGCTCGTGGTGGCGCGCGCGGCGCGCTCGATCCCGTCGAGTCCGAACAGCCCGTCCGCGGTCCGGCGAGCGGTGATCCCGTCGGAATGCAGGATCAACCGCTCGCCGTCCGCGAGCCGGCGCTGGTGGCGGGTGAACCTGCGCTCCCGCTCGAACAGCCCCAGCGGCAGGGCGGCCTGGGTCATCAGCTGCTCGATGCTGCCGTCGGACCGCAGGACGAGCGGTGGCGGATGCCCGCAGTTGACCCAGCTGAAGACGGAGTACACGGCGTGCCAGCGGGCGACGATCGCGGTCACGAAGAACTCCGGCCGGCCGACGTCGAAGACGACCTCGTGCATGGTCTGCGCGGCTTCCTCCAGGCTCTGATCGCTGCGCCGTGCGGCGCGCAGCGCCGCCAGCGCGATCCCGCCGAGCGCCCCCGCCGTCGCCCCTTTGCCGGCCGCGTCCGCGATGCCCAGCCAGGCGCCGTCGCGGTTCTCGACGTAGTCGAACCAGTCGCCGCCCACCTCGTAGCTCGGGAGCACGCCGCCCGCCAGCTCGCCGCCGCCCATCCGCGCGATCCGAGGCGGCAGAAGGCTCTGCTGGAGCTCGGCCGCGGCGTGGGTCTCCTTGCGTCGCCTGGCGGCGTCGATCACGTCGGTGTACCCGCCCGCGAGCTCCATCGCCGCGGCACCTAGACGGCCCAGCTCTACCAGCGGCTGCTGGTCCGGCGCCCGGAGCGCAAGCAGCAGGCCGATGGCGCGGCCGCGCAGCCACATGGGCGCGACCGTCACGCCCGGCAGCTCGGCGCCCAGCGTCGCGGTGAGCTCGGGGATGCCGTCCTCGGCCATCTCAGCCCCGAGCGCCAGGGGCGCCGGCAGCCGATCCGGGAACTCCTCCGGGCCGGCTAGGCGCAGCAGGCGCGTCCCGTCGATGTCGAGTACGTATAACGCCACCGGCCCGCCGCTCACGCGGCGCGCCTCCGACACGAACTGCTCCGGGAACAGGTGCGGGGGGATCTCGTCGAGGGTGCGAGCGAGGTCCAGCGGAGCGGGCGCGGTGGTGCCGAGCTGCCCGGGCGGGCGCAGCCGCGTGAGCTCCCACTCCCGCTCGGCCGTGACGTCGGAGAGGATCCCGAGGATGCCGTAGGTCTCCGGGGCGCCGAGTGGGCGGGCGTCGACCGAGATCCACGCCACCTCTCCGGTCGCGTCGACGTGGCCCCGCACCGCGTCCTGCGGCTCCCGCCTGTGCATCGCCAGCTCGAGCGGATACGTGACGGGGGTCGCCGGCGAACCGTCCTCGTAGAGCACCGGCACGCGCGGCGCGGTGAGCTGCTCGCCGACCTCGAGCCTTCCGCTGGGATCGAGGAGGCGTCCCGCGCGCGGGTTCAAGGCCATCAGCCGGCCGTCCGGCTCGAGGAGCACGAGCCCTTGGTCGAGCGGCTCGGTGATGGCGCGGAACAGCTCCGCTGCGGCGCTGGCCGGATCGTCCGCGGAGCCCGCGGTCAGGCACTCGCGCAGCAGGTGCATCGCCGCCCTTTGCAGGATCGGCGGCGGCGGGCACGGCGTCACCTCCGCAGCACGCAGCACACGTTCCACCGCCGGCACCATGACGGCGGCGACCGCCTCGGGGCCCGCACCGGCCGGCACCGATTCCTCGGCGTCGCTGTGGGCCATCGACTCGACGCTTCCGTCCTGCGGCAGCGTCTCGAGGCTGTCGATCCGCCGCTCGGCCGCCAGCCCCACGAGCGCCTCCACCAGCCGCCTCATCACCGCCACCGGGGGACGCTCATCGCTCACGATCTCCTCGACGGTCCGCCGGGCGGTCTCGTGCGCGTCCTGCCGGAGAGCCTCTTCGAGTGAGGACCGAGTGGGGAAGTGGCGGTACAGCGTGGACCGGCTGACCCCCGCGCGCGCCGCCACCCGGCGCATGCTCACGTCGCCGTTTCTCTGCAGGTCCTCCAGCGCGGCCGCGAGCACCGCGGCGCGGTTGCGGAGAGCGTCGGAGCGCCGGCGTCGTAAAGCCATGCGCGGGGAGACCTTACTGGGACATTTACGCGGTGTCTACGCACGGAGCTGTCTCTGTTACCGGAAGAAGGTGCCGCTTTCCCTGGTTGTGTCGCCACAATGTGCGGCACAGGTGATCGAAACCGGAGCACGGGACAGCAGGCGCGAGAGCACCAAGCAGGCCTACGGCTCGATCTTCGATGAGGCCGCGGAGATCCTCGCCACCGAGTTCTCGCGCCCCAACAAGGTCGAGGACGTGGCCCGGCGGGTGGCCACGTCCCCGCGGCAGCTGCAGCGCGTGTTCGCCGAGGTGCATGGGCTCGGGTTCCGGTCGTATCTGAGGCGGATCCGGATGTGCCACGCGGCCGAGCTGCTCGCCACCACGGACCTTCCGGTGAAGGAGGTAGCGCAGCGGGTCGGCTATCGCGACGCGAGCCAGTTCTCGAAGGCCTTCAAGCGGACGCAGGGCGTCACGCCGTCCGAGGCGCGAGCGGCGAGGCGGCGAAGTTGACGCGTTGGAACCAGCCTCAACCAGTTAGCGGATTATCCGCATGGGTACCCGATTTTCGACGCTAGGAGGTGTCAAAGACGATGAGTACGGTGCTGATCATCTTGATCGTCGCGGCGTTGGTGGTCCTCGCGGTGCTGCTGTTCGGCGCGAAGAAGGGGCGCGACAAGCGGCAGGCCGGCAAGCGCATCGAGGCGCAGAAGATGCGCGAGGGCGCGCAGATGGAGTCGGCCAAAGCCCAGCGCGCCCGCGCTGAGGCTGAGGAGGCGGCGGCGCGCGCCGAGCGCCAGGAGCGCTTCGCGCGCGAGCGTCATGCGGACGCCGACGACGTCGACCCCGATGCCGACGGTCGCAGCCGCGAGGAGCGGCAGCGCTACCTCGAGCAGGGCCGTTAGCACGCGGTGAACGACGTGAGGACAGAGGAGCGTTCGGAGAGGCCCGTCGGCGATCTCGTCCAGGAGCTCTCGCAACAGACGGCGACCCTCGTGCGCCAGGAGATGCGGCTGGCTCAGGCCGAGCTGCAGGAGAAGGGAAAGCACGCCGGCATCGGCGCCGGCATGTTCGGCGGCGCGGGCCTCGTGGCGCTCTACGGAGTGGGCGCCCTGATCGCGGCGGCGATCCTGCTGATCGGCACGGCGGTCGAGCCGTGGATCGCGGCGGTGATCGTGGGCGTGGTCCTCCTCGCGGTGGCGGGAGTCCTCGCGCTGCTGGGCAGGAAGCAGGTGGAGCAGGCGACGCCGCCGAAGCCGGAGCGCGCCATGGAGAGCGTCCAGGACGACATCCAGCACGTGAAGAGGAGGGCCGGCCGATGAGCAACACGGAACTGCGCCGCGAAGGAGAAGGCGAGCAGGTGGGTGCCGAGGCTGCGCCGACGGCCGACGCCGAGCAGGTGAGCTCCGAGCCCGCGAGCGACCTCGAGCAGGCAGCCTCCGAGCCCCCGACGGACGTCGAGCAGGCAGCCGCCGAGCCCCCGACGGACGTCGAGCAGGCCCGCCGCGAGGTCGAGCAGACCCGCGCCGAGATGGGCGACACGGTCGAGGCGCTATCCCAGAAGGCCGACTTCAAGGCGCAGTACAGGCAGCGGCTCGAGGAGCGGAAGGCCGCGCTGCGGAGCCGCCAGGAGGAACTCAAGGCGAAGGCGAGGGAAGCCCGCGGGCGCGCATCCGGTGCCACGCCCGACGACGCCAAGCGCACCGCGTCGCGGGTGGCCCAGACCGCCGAGCAGCGGCCCTTCCCGGCCATCGGCTTGGCATTCGGCGCCGGCCTGCTGCTCGGCTGGCTGATCGCGAGGGACTGATGGCGAAGGCTCTCTACACCCCGATATCGATCGTCTTCAGCGTGCTCGGCGCCGTCGTGGCCGGGGCGATCTTCAAGCAGATCTGGAAGCGGATCGCGGGCGAGGAGGAGTCCCCCAAGGCGCTCGAGTCCGAGTACGGCTGGCGCGAGGTCCTTCCCGCGGCCGCGGCGCAGGGGCTGGTGTTCGGCGTCGTGAAGGCCGCTATCCAGCGAAGCGGCGCGAAGGGCTTCGAGCGGCTGACCGGCGTCTGGCCGGGCGACTGAGGCAGGAGGGTCCATAGGCATGGCTCGGGAAACACGCGAACGAGAGACCGCGCGCGGCAACGGGCGCTTCGACCGCGAGCAGGACGCTCCGGAGACGCCGTCCAAGCTGCGCAAGCGCTCGTGGTTCGGCGTCCTCAAGCGGACGGTGACGGAGTTCAAGGAGGACAACCTCACCGACTGGGCGGCGGCGCTCACCTACTACGGCATCCTGGCGATCTTCCCGGCGCTGCTCGTGCTGGTGTCGATCCTCGGGCTGGTCGGCGAGTCCGCCACGCAGCCGCTGATCGACAACCTGGGCTCGGTGGCGCCCGGTCCGGCGCAGGAGATCTTCACGAGCGCGATCGAGAACCTGCAGGGTTCGCAGGGCGCCGCGGGCATCTTCTTCATCGTCGGCCTGGCCGGCGCACTGTGGTCGGCGTCCGGCTACGTGGCCGCCTTCATGCGCGCGTCGAACTCGATCTACGACATGGAGGAGGGCCGCCCCGTCTGGAAGACGCTCCCGACGCGCGTTGGGCTCACGTTCGTGCTGCTCGTGCTGCTGGCGATCAGCGCAGTAGCGGTCGTGTTGACCGGCGGGCTCGCCGAGCAGGTGGGCAACGTGATCGGCCTGGGCAGCACGGCGGTCACCGTGTGGAACATCGCCAAGTGGCCGGTGCTGCTCGTGATCGTGAGCTTCATGTTCGCGCTGCTGTACTGGGCCGCGCCGAACGTGAAGCACCCGAAGTTCCGCTGGATCAGCCCCGGCGGCGTGCTGGCGGTGATCGGCTGGATCATCGCCTCGCTCGCGTTCGCCTTCTACGTGGCGAACTTCGGCTCGTACAACAAGACGTACGGCGCGCTGGCCGGCCCGATCGTCTTCCTGGTCTGGCTCTGGATCTCGAACATCATGGTCCTGCTCGGGGCCGAGTTCAACGCGGAGCTCGAGCGGGGACGCGCCCTCGAGGCCGGGATGCCGGAGGATCGGGAGCCGTTCGTGGAGCCGCGCGACACGCGCAAGATGAGCGACAGGAACCGCTAAGGCGCCTGAGCGCTCGTCTACGTGCGCGTCCGGTACAGCCGCAGCGTCAGCGGTGCGAACACCGCGGTCAGCACCGCGGCCTCGCCCAGCACGAGGAAGATGTCTCCCGCCTCCGAGGTCCCGTCCATCAGCCCGCGCGCGGCCGTGACCAGGTGCGAGAACGGGTTCACGTCCACGAAGGCCTTGACCGCGCTCGGCAAGGTTTCGGGCGGCACGAACGCGTTGCTGATGAACAGCAGCGGGAACAGCGCCATGAACCCGGTGTTCATCACCGCGTTGGGCGAGCGCATCAGCAATCCCACTGTGGTGAACACCCATGCCAGCCCGAACGCCACGACCACGACCAGCGCCATCGCCGCGATCACGCCGTCAATGCCGCCCTCGGGTGAGTAGCCGAGGATCACGCCGACGATCACCACGACCGTCCCGGCAAGCACGTAGCGGACGCTGTCTCCGACCACGGCCCCCACGAGCGGGGCGGCGGGCCAGATCGGCAGCGACCTGAACCGGTCCACCACTCCCTTGGTCAGGTCCGTGTTGAGCGCGACGCCGGAGTACACCGTCGTGAACAGCACCGACATGACGAGCGTCCCGGGCAGGATGTACTGCAGGTACTCGCTGGTGGAGCCGGAGATGGCCCCGCCGTACACGTAGGTGAACAGCAGCGTGAAGAGCACCGGTGTGATCGTCACGTCGATGAGCTGCTCGGGCACGTGCTTGATCTTCAGCATGCCGCGCCAGCCGAAGGCCAGCGCCGCGGCTGCGGGGCTCGCGGGCGCGGGCCGCTCGGTGGACGCGATCGCCTTGCGGACCGCCGCGGCGTCGGCGTCGGGCGCGGTCTGTGGCCTTGTGCCGGGCGTGCTCATGCTGCGCGCTCCTCCTCCGGGATTCCGTCTTCGGCGGTCTGATCGTCCGCCGGGTGACCGGTCAGGGCCAGGAAGACCTCGTCGAGGCTCGGCTGTCCGAGCGAGAAGTCGGCGATCCTGACGCCCGACCGCGACAGCTCCGCGATCCCCTCGGCGGCCCGGTCGGAGTCCGCGCAGGACGCCGACAGGGCGGCCGGATCGGGCTCGAGGTGCACGGTGCCGAGCTCGCGGGAGAGGATCCGCTCGGCGTCGGGCCGCTGCTCGGGGTCGAGCAGCCTGACATGCAGCGCGCCCGAGCCGACCGACGCCTTGAGCTGTCCGGGCGTGCCCTCGGCGATGACCCTGCCGTGGTCGATCACGGCGATGCCGTCGGCGAGCTGGTCCGCCTCATCGAGGTACTGGGTGCAGAGCAGGATCGTGGTCCCGCCGGCCTGCATCGCGCGGATGATGTCCCAGACTTGGTTGCGCGAGCGGGGGTCGAGCCCGGTGGTGGGCTCGTCGAGGAACATCAGCTGCGGCGTGACCACGATGCTCGCCGAGATGTCGAGCCGCCGCCGCATGCCGCCGGAGTAGTGCTTCACGAGCCGGCCGGCGGCCTCCGTGAGGCCGAAGGCGTCGAGCAGCTCGTCCGCGCGCTCCTTCGCACGCTGGCGGCCGAGGCCGAGGAGGCGGCCGAGCAGGATGAGGTTCTCGCGGCCGCTGAGGTCCTCGTCGACCGAGGCCAGCTGGCCGGTCAGGCTCACCGCGGCGCGCACGGCGTCGGCCTCGCTGATGATGTCGTGCCCGAGCACGCGGGCCTCGCCCGCGTCCGGCCGCAGGAGGGTGGCGAGCATGCGGATCGTGGTCGTCTTGCCGGCGCCGTTCGGGCCGAGCACGCCGTAGACGGAGCCGCTGCGGACGGCCAGGTCCACGCCGTCGACCGCGCGTGTCTCGCCGAAGGACTTGACGAGGCCCGTGGCCTCGATCGCGAGTGTGGAGGAAGCGCTCATGGGATGCGCTTCGACGTTATCGACATCATGCCGGTATGACTGGGAAGGGGCCGTGAAATCATCGGTCGCCTGGTGAAGATCGAGATCGAGACGCCGCATGGGCCGGCGGTGGCGCACCTGTACCCGGCCCCCGAGCGGTCCGGCGCGCTGGTGCTGGGGCACGGAGCCGCGGGCGGCTTCGGAGCCAAGGATCTGGTCGCCGCGACGGCGGCGGCCGTCGAGGCCGGCTTCTCGGTGGCGCAGGTGGAGCAGCCCTATCTCGTGGCGGGCCGGCGCTCGCCGGCGCCGGCCGGGCAGCTCGACGCGGCCTGGACTGCCGTCGTCGAGCACCTACGCGGCGGGGAGCTCGGCGACCTGCCGCTGGTGACGGGAGGCCGCTCGGCGGGCGCACGCGTGGCCTGCCGGACCGCAGCGGAGACCGGCTCGGTGGCGGTCCTGTGCCTGGCGTTCCCGGTGCACCCTCCCGGCCGGCCCGACAAGACCCGGCTGGACGAGCTGGACGGCGTGGACGTGCCGGTGCTGGTGGTGCAGGGCGACAGCGACCCGTTCGGCATGCCGCCGCCGGCGCCCGGCCGCCGGGTGGTCACGGTGCCGGGCAACCACAGCCTGAAGGGCGACCTGCAGGCGGTGGGTGCGGCCGTGCGGGACTGGCTGCCGGGCGTGCTGTCCTAGCCGGGGCGGCGGGCCACCCAGAGGTCCTCGGCCGGCCAGCGCCGCGCCCAGCCTCGGCGCATGTAGAACCGCACCTCGTCCTCGGGACCCTCCGGCGCGTACAGCTCGTGCAGCGCCTCGACCTCGAAGCCCGTCCCGCGCAGGAGGGCGATCATCGGCCCGTGCGGCAGGTGGAAGTCGATCTCCCCCTCGGGCCAGTCGACCCGGTTGAGCCCGAGCTGCGGGCGCATGAGCGTCTCGCCAACCGGGTCGTCGCTCGGCGGGTAGCAGAGCGACGCGAGCGCCGAGTCGCGAAGGAAGATCAGCCACCCGCCAGGGCGAAGCAGCCGGTGCGCCTCGGGGATCCAGGCGTACGGGTCGCACCAGGTGGAGGCGCCGTACTCCGAGAAGGCGAGGTCGAAGGCCCCGTCGGGGAACGGCGGAGCCTCGGCGTTCCCGTGCACCAGCGGGAACTCGATCCCGTGCTCACCCTGGAGCGTGCGCGCCGTCTCGAGCTGCGCCTCCGAGAGGTCCAGGCCCACGGCCCGGGCGCCCAGCCGGGCGAACCACGCGCTCCAGTAGGCGGTGCCGCAGCCGAGCTCGATCACGTTCATGTCACGCACGTCCGGCAGCACGCGGAGCTCCTTCTCGGGGATGTCCCACCCGCCCCACAGCGGCGCCGGCGACGCCCACTTCCGGCGGCCGCTCTCGACCCAGTTGGGCGCGTCCTCGTTCCACGACTCCCGAGTCCGGGCGGCGTGCTCGCTCATCTGGGGCTCGTCCATCCGCCGAACCTAGCTCCTACACTGCCGCCGGTGGGAGAGACCGGCGTCCCTGCCGCCGTTCGCGGGTTCATCGCCAGCCACATCGTGTCGGTGGCCCAGCTGGAGGTCCTGCTGATGCTGCGGGCGGCGGCCGACAAGGAGTGGAGCGCCTCGGAGATGGCGCGGGCGCTCGTGACCCAGCCCGAGGCCGCAGCCGGCTGGCTCGAGGACTTGCGGCAGCGCGGGCTCGCCAGCGAGAGCGAGGGGAAGTACCGCTACACCCCGGCGAACGACGACCTCGACCGCATCGTCGACGACCTCGCCGAGAGCTACGCCAACTACCGCGTGGCGGTGATCGGACTCATCTTCGCGAGGCCGAGCGAGCGCATCACCTCGTTCGCGGACGCCTTCCGGATCAGGAAGAGGTCCTGAGCTGGCCGCGACCGTCTACATCCTGTCGGCCCTGATCAGCCTGGCCTGCGCGACGCTGCTGCTGCGCTCGTACGCGCAGTCGCGCACCGGCCTGCTCCTGTGGGCCGCGGTCTGCTTCGTGGGGCTGACGCTGAACAACGCGCTGCTCTTCGTCGACAAGGTCGTGGCCACTGACGTCGACCTCTCGCTCTGGCGGGCCGTCCCGGCCCTCG
>DASZJZ010000241.1:0-11970 GCA_035947555.1 Thermoleophilaceae bacterium
GCCCGTGCGGGGGTTGAGGAACAGATGCCGCTCCAGCTTGAGCGGAGGGATCCAGGGTGTCCCGGTAGCATGCAGCCGGAACGGCAGATCGACGAACTGGCGCCTGTCCGCAAGCGACTGGACCGGTCGGACCTCGACTGACACGGCGCGCCACCCTATATGGCAACCGCAATCGATCTCTTCGAGAAGGCCCGCACGCACGAGCGCCTCGAGCAGCTCAAGGCGGCCCGCGAGCACGACCTGATGCCCTACTTCCGGGTCCTCGAGGGACCCACCGGCCCGGTGGTCGACATGGAGGGGCGCGAGCGCATCATGCTCGGCTCGAACAACTACCTCGGCCTCACCGGGGACCCGCGGGTCAAGGAGGCGGCGCGGGCGGCCCTCGAGCGCTACGGCACCGGCCTGACCGGGTCGCGATTCCTGAACGGGACGCTCGACCTCCATCTCGAGCTCGAGCGTGAGCTGGCCGACTGGATGGGCACCGAGGACGCGCTGGTCTACACCACCGGCTATCTCGCGAACACCGGCGCGATCGGGACGCTGCTCGACCCCGGTGACACGGTCATCTGCGACACCGGCGATCACGCCTCGATCCTCGACGCCGTGTCGCTGTCGCGGGCCCGCGTGCGGCCCTTCAGGCACAACCGGCTCGACAAGCTGGAGGCGATGCTCAAGCGCGCCGAGTCCGACGGCGGCGGCGTGCTGGTGGTCGTCGACGGCGTGTTCTCGATGGAGGGCGACCTCGCGCCGGTCCCGGCGGTGGCCGACCTCTGCCGCCGCTACGGCGCGCGGCTGATGGTGGACGAGGCCCACGGCGTGGGCGTGCTGGGGGCGCGCGGCGCCGGCGCCTGCGAGCTGTTCGACTCCGAGGAGGAGGTGGACCTGCGCATGGGCACCTTCTCCAAGTCGCTCGCCTCGTGCGGCGGCTTCATCGCGGGGCCGGCCGAGGTGATCGACTTCCTGCGCGTCCAGTCGCGCTCGTTCATGTTCACGGCGGCGGCGGTGCCGGCGGCCGTGGGTGCGGCGCTGGGCGCGCTTCGGATCATCCGCTCCGACGAGGGGCCCGCGCTGATGGCCACTGTGCTCGAGCGGGCCCGCTACCTCCACGACGGCCTCTCCGCGCTCGGCTACGAGGTGAAGGAGCCGTGCCGCCTTCCGGACGGCACCGATGTGATCACGCAGATCGTGCCGGTGCTGGTGCGCGACGACTGGCGCGCCGTGCTGCTGTGGAAGGCGCTGTACGACGCCGGCGTGTACGTCAACGTGGCGATCTATCCGGCGGTGCCGCGCGGAGGCGCGCTGCTGCGCACGTCGGTGATGGCGACGCACGAGCGCGAACACCTCGACCGCGCGCTGGCCGTCTTCGAGCGGGTGAAGGACGAGGTGGAGCAGATGGCGCCGCCCGACCTCGGGCCGCCCGCCGCGGTGCCGGAGGCCGGCGCCGACGAGCTCGGCTGACGGTCTTCGTGCTCGAGGAGCGGATCGAGATCCGCCCGATCCGGCCGGACGACCGCGAAGCGCTCGCGGACGGCATCCGCCGGATGAGCCCGGAGTCGCGCTACCGCCGCTTCTTCTCGCCGATCGATCGGCTCACGGACGCGCAGCTGACGTACCTGACCGAGGTGGACCACCACGACCACGAGGCGCTGGTGGCGGTGGAGCGGGACACCGATCGGGGCATCGGGGTGGCTCGCTTCGTCCGCTCGGAGGAGGACCCATCGGTCGCCGAGGTCGCGGTCGCGGTGGCCGACGATTGGCACAACCAGGGCGTGGGCAGCACGCTGCTGCACCGGCTGACGGAGCGGGCCCGCGAGGAGGGGATCCGCCGCTTCAGCGGGTCGGTGCTGGAGGAGAACAGGCCGATGATGGAGCTGCTCCGCGAGCTGGGCGACGTGCAGGTGCGGGACCGCGCCGGGGGGGCGGTGGAGCTGGAGGTGGAGCTGCCGGACGAGGGGATCGGAGCAGGGCTGCGCGAGGCGCTGCGGGCAGCGGCGCGGGGCGTGCTGAGAGCGCGGCTGCCGCACTGGAGGTAGCCCGGGGGCGGAGCGGTCGCGCGTCGTTCGGCTAGCCGCGCAGCTCAGCCGGGCGGGTGCGGGCCGCCGCCTTCGCGCCGCGGCGCTCCTGGGCGCGCGTCACGATCGCGGCGAGGCCCGGCGGTACGCGCCCGTCCGTGGCGAGCCACGAGCCGGCCAGGATCAGCAGGAGACCCGCGATCGCCCCGGCGGTCACGCTCTCCCCGAGCACGGCGACGCCGAGGGCGAGCGCCACGATCGGGTTCACGTAGGTGATCACCGTGGCGCGGCTCGGGCCGACCTCCGCGATCAGGCGGAAGAACAGGAGGAAGGCGGCCGCCGAGCAGACCAGGCCGAGCACCACGATCGCGACCAGCGTGTCGGTGGCGGGCGTCTCGGTCGGGAAGTCGCCGATCCCGAACGGGAGGAGCATGATCGAGGCGATCGCCATCGCGGCGGTGACCGGGCCGAGCGGGTCGGCGCCCGCCAGGTGCCGCTTCACGATCAGCGGTCCGCACGCGTAGCCGAGCGTGGCGGTCAGCACGGCGGCGGCACCGAGAAGCTCCGGGCCGCGGCCGCCGATGTCGATGCCGACCAGCGCAACGACGCCGCTCAGGCCGACCAGCATGCCGACCAGCCGGACCGGCGTGGGTCGCTCGGCGCGGTCGAAGCGGAGCGCGAGGAAGGACACCACGAGCGGGAGGGCGGCGATGAGGATCGCTGCCAGCGACGAGGAGATGCGCTGCTCGCCGAAGCCGATCAGCGGGAAGGGGACGGCGATCTCCACGGCCGCGAAGGCCACGAGCCAGCGCAGCGGGAGCCCGCGCAGCGCGCCGGTCTTGATGGCGAGCGGGAGCAGGACGAGGGCGGCGAGCGCCACGCGCGACCACGCCACGAAGCCGGGTGTGAGCTCCTCCACGCCGATCTTGATGAACAGGTACGGCATGCCCCAGATCACCGAGACGGCAGCGAAGAGGACCCAGCCGCGTGCGCTCACGCGATCACCCTAGGCGGCGCGCTCACGCGACCACCCTTAGCATCGCCGCGGTGGCGGCGGCGACCACGACGACGACCAGCAGCGGCGCCTTGAGGAGGATGGCCGCGCCGCCGGCCAGCAGCCCGGCGGCGCGTTCGTCGAGGACGAGGGACTCGTCGGTGGCGAACGCCTGGGTGGCGACCAGCGCCGCGAGAAGGGCGGGCGCGAGCAGCTCTACGGCGCGGGCGTTCCCGAGCCGAAGCTCACGCTCGCCGGCAAGGACGGGCCCGGCCGCCTTGATGGCGACGGTGGCCGCGCCGACGACGAGCACGGCGACCCAGGCGGCGCTCATCGCGAAGCCTCCTCGGTCGCGGTGGGCGAGCGCTCGCCGGAGGCGGCGGGGGCGTCCGAGCCGGAGCGGCGCGCTATAGCAGGCCGCTCGTCGGACGCTGCCGAGCGGGTGTCGCGGGCGGTCGCGTCCGTCGGGGACACCGCCGGCGGCCGCTCCTCGTAGGAGGGAGCGGGAGCGGCCGCCGGGCGGCGCAGCCCGACCAGGCATGCGGCGGTTGCCGCGATCACGGGAATGCCGGCCGGGGTGATCGGGGTGAGGCAGATCGCTATGCCGGCCCCGAGGAGGGCGGCGGCGAGGGCGTCGCGGTTGCGGAGCAGGGGCGCGACAAGGGCGAGGAAGAGCGCCGGGAACGCGGCGTCGAGGCCTAGCGTGGCCGGGTCGGCGAGCGAGTCGCCCGCCACCACGCCGACCGCCGTGCCGCCGCTCCAGCCGACGTACAGCGCGGCGCCGGCGCCGATCAGAACGCGGCGGTCGAAGCCGCCCTCGCGCCGGGACAGCGCCCAGCTCTCGTCCACGAGGAGCTGCGCCTCGAGCAGGCGACGCAGCCGGCCGCCGCGAAAGGCGGACGAGGCGGCGAGCGCCATCGGCGCATAACGGGCGTTGAGCAGCACGGCGGCGCCGATCGCAGCGGCCGCGGTGCCCCCGG
The DNA here is from genome assembly GCA_035947555.1 of Thermoleophilaceae bacterium. Taxonomy (GTDB): domain Bacteria; phylum Actinomycetota; class Thermoleophilia; order Solirubrobacterales; family Thermoleophilaceae; genus JACVRW01. Next base: position 3,987 of record DASZJZ010000241.1, read on the forward strand.
CGCCGAGCACGGAGACGACCGCGAACTGAGCCGAACCGGCGAACGTCGTCAGCGACATGACGATCGACGCCTCCGCGCCCATACCGGCGGCCTGTGCGAGGACCCCGAACGAGATGCCGAACGCCGCGACCGCGGGCAGCAACGGCAGGACCGCCCGCAGCCCGCGGCGGTAGCCGTTGGGATGTCGATCAGCGCGCTCCGCGAGCGAGCCACCCCCGGCGCGGCCCTCCGCGGGCCGCCGCTCGCGCTTCGCTCGCTCCGCTGTCTTCGATTCCGGCACGAGCCGAAGTACGCTACTCGCCGTATGGATGATCAAGGCTCTCATCGAAGGATGTGCGACATATGAACGATCTCGGCGAACTGGATTTGGTCGACCGAGCCCTGCTGCGGGAGTTGCAGAAGGATGCGCGGCAGACCAACAAGGCGCTCGCGGAGAAGGTCGGCGTGGCCCCCTCCACCTGCCTCGAGCGCATCCGCGAGCTGCGTGTCAGGGGCGTCATCACCGGCTTCCGAGCCGAGGTCGACCCGGCCGCGATCGGTCGCCCGATGGAGGCGATCCTCTCCGTCCAGCAGCGTGGCTCCCACCGCCAGGCCACCGAGCAGCTCCTCGAGGACGGCGCCGGCCTCCCCGAAACGGTCCGGGTGATGGCCCTCACGGGCACCACCGACTTCATCATCCACGTGGCCGTCCGCGACATGAATCATCTGCGCGATCTCGTCTGGGGCCTTATCGAGCGGCCCGAGGTGGGGCGGGTGCAGAGCTCGCTCGTGTTCGCGCGCGCCGAGGGGCCGGGGCTCGAGCCGCTCGACTCGGCCCGGCGATCGCCGCCCGACTCCGTCAGGCGACCGCCCCGGCGTGCTGGCGCACGGTCATGAGGCGCCCCAAGAGCGAGCCCGGCGCCCGCATGGCGCGCTCCTGCTCGGCGCGCATCTGAAGCAGCCACACCACGTCGCCCGTGGGGTGGAACGGATCCGCCACCGCCGCGCCGTCCTCGATTCCCACCGCGACCCAGAGCTTTCCGTCCACGTCCGCGACCAGCGTGTCGCCTCGCGGCGCGGGGCGTCCGTCCAGCTCCGCGAGCTCCCGCACTCGTGCTTCGTCCGCGGTGGTCGCCTGCCTGATGGTGATCGGCTCTGTCACGTCGTTCCTCCTGACTGGGCTTGTAACCATCGTTCCCGGTTAGACGGTAATGTAACACCGACTATCATGTTTTGCTAGTTATGCCCCCGGGAGAATCCATCCCCGAGAAGACGGCTCCGGCGCCGCTCGGACTGGTGCAGCGCTTCGTCAACAGCGTCGACCTCGAGAACGGCGAGGACGAGCTGACGAGCCCCGAGGCGCTACGCGGATGGCTCGCGGAACGCGGCCTCATGGATTCGCGTGAGCGGGTCACGCGGGCGGACCTGAAGCGGGCGATCGACGTGCGCGAAGGGCTGCGTGCGCTGCTGCTGGGCAATGCCGGATTCCCGCTGGATGTCGAGCGGGTCCAGCGCCTCGACGCGGCGGTCGCCCGGGCCGGCATGCGGATGCGCTTCCAGCCCGGCGACGAGCCGGCGCTGGAGCCCTCCTCAGGCGGCGTGGACGGCGCCCTGGCCCGCTTGATGGCGATCGTGGCCGGCGCCGTGGAGGACGGCCGCTGGGCGCGCCTCAAGGCCTGCCACCGCGACCCATGCTTCTGGGCTTTCTACGACAAGTCGAAGAACCGCTCGGGACGCTGGTGCAACATGCAGGACTGCGGCAACATCGAGAAGGCTCGTGCTTTTCGAGAGCGGCGGCGGGGCGCCCCGACCGCGTAAGCCTTACTCGACGGTGTGGACTTTGAACAGGTTGGTCCCGCCGGCGCGCCCCGCCGGCAACCCCGCCGTGATCCCGATCACGTCCCCCTGACGCGCCATCCCGGCGCGGATCGCGGCGTCCGCACAGGCCTCGATCAGGTCCAGCGTGTCGAGCGGCTCCTCGTTCAGCTGCGGGTGCACGCCCCAGAGGAGCCGGCAGCGCCGCACCACCTCATGGCGCGGTGACAGCGCCAGCACCGGCGCCCGCGGCCGGTACGCCGAGATCAGCCGCGCCGTGGTCCCCGTGTTCGTCGGGCAGACCACGCATCGAAGCCCGAGCTGGTACACGGCGCCCACCGCGCCGAACGAGATCGCGTGGTACTGGTTGTTCGCCTGCGGCCCCCGCTCGGCCAGCCAGCGCCCGTAGGGCAGCTCGCGCTCGGTGGTCGTCGCGATCGAGGCCATCATCTCCACGGCCAGAGCCGGGTGCTTGCCGACCGCCGTCTCCTGCGAGAGCATCACCGCGTCGGTGCCGTCGAAGATCGCGTTCGCCACGTCGGCGACCTCGGCGCGCGTGGGCCGCGTGGAGTGCACCATCGACTCGAGCATCTGCGTGGCCGTGATCGTGGGCTTGGCGCGCCTCCCCGCCAGCGCCAGCAGCCGCTTCTGCACGAGCGGCACCTCCTCGATCGGCAGCTCGATGCCGAGGTCGCCGCGGGCGATCATGATCCCGTCGGCCGCGTCGATGATCTCCTCGCCGTTTGCGGCCGCCTGGGGCTTCTCCACCTTGGCGATCAGCGGCACCTCGGCGTTGCGCTCGCGCAGGTGCTCCCGCACGGGGTCGAGGTCCTCGCGCCGCCGCACGAACGACAGCGCGAAGTAGTCGAGCCCCATCTCGAGGCCGGCGTCGAGCAGCGCGATGTCCTCCGCGCTCACCGCGGGCAGCGACACAGTCACGTTGGGGAGGTTGAGCCCCTGCCGCGACGCCACGCTCCCGCCCACCTCGACCTTGGTCACCACCTCGCCGTCGCGCGAGTCCTCCACCCGCAGCCGCACGGCGCCGTCGGCGAGGTAGCAGACGTCGCCCTCCTCGACCAGCTCCGAGAAGCCGGGCCACGCGACCGGCAGCCGCTCGGCGGTGCCCTCGATGTCGTCGGCGGTGAGAACCACCCGCGCATCGCGCGCCAGCTCGGTGACGCCGTCCTTGACCGGCCCGATGCGGAGCTTCGGTCCCGGCAGGTCCCCGAGGATCGCCACCTCCCGGTCCATGCCCTCCGCGACGTCGCGTATCCGGGCCGCCGTCTCGGCGTGCTGCTCGGACGTTCCGTGCGCGAAGTTGAGCCGCGCGACGTCCATGCCGGCGGCGATCATGGCCCTCAGGACGTCCCGCTCGAGGGAGGCCGGGCCGATGGTCGCGACGATCTTCGTAGAGCGCATGGACGCCTGGAACATAGACGCAAGCGCGGCGCACGAAAAGGCCGCTCTTAGCGAATGAGTGCCCACATGTCCGGTTGACGCTCGCCCGCCGGACGGCTTTTATGAGCCCCGGCCTTAGACGGCAGGTTCGGTGCGAGAGAGGAGTGGCGCCGGCGGCGGGTCGGGTCCCCGACCGCTGGCACTGGCCCCGTTCGCACGCCGGATCGCCGTGTCCCGAGGCCCGGGGAACTGCATCCGTTTCGTAAACGCACTAGGTGTGCGGGGAGGTCTGATGGGCAACTCTGCCGTGGTCGGCGCTAGTCAAGAGCAGCACCTGCGGGCGCTGGAGTACGCGAATCGCGTGCGACTCGCTCGGGCTCGGATGAAGCGCATGATCGCCGCCGGAGAGTTGTCTGCAGCTGAAGTGGTCCTGAGCTGCCCCTGGCAGGCTCACAGCATGTCGATCAGCGACCTGCTCATGAGCCAGAAGCGCTGGGGGAGGACCCGCTGCAGGCGCTTGCTCGTCTCCCTGGGCATTCCCGAGAACAAGCAGGTCGGGACGCTCACGGAGCGCCAGCGACTAGCGCTGGCGGCGGTGCTGACCGCCAAGAACGCCCGGCCAGGTGAGGAGCCGACCGAGGTCGCGCACGCCGGACCGGCGCGCGCGCCCCGGCCGGCGCTGGCGGCGCGCGAGCGCGCCCTCACGGCCGCCTGACCGGAGGATCGAGCGCAGGGCGGCCGGGAGGAGGCCCGGCCGCCCCGCTCAAGTGCCGACCGGCCTTCTGCCCAGCTCCTCGAGCGGCTCGTCCGCGGTCAGCCCGGGGCCAACGGTGGCCAGCTCGAGGATGTGTCCGTCGGGGTCACGCAGGTAGAGCGACTTGAAGTAGGTGCGATCCATCACGTCGGTGCACGGGATGCCGCGCGAGCGCAGGTAGCCGTGCCAGCCGGCCAGCTCCTCCTCGGACTCCACCGTCAGCGCGAAGTGGTGCGTGGAGCCCCGCCCCACCGTCCCCTCCTCCAGCTCGGGGTACTCCAGGCAGGTCACGATCGTGCCGGGCCTCCCCTCCTCGTCCCCGAAGAACAGGTGGCGGGCGCCGCGGTCGTCCTCGTTGACCGTCTGCTTGACGAGCCGCATGCCGAGCAGGTTGCGGTAGAAGTCGACCGACCGCTCCACGTCGCTGCAGATGAGGGTCACGTGGTGGAGGCCCGCGATGCGGAGGCGGCGCTCCTCGTTCATCGGAAGCCGAGGCCCCCGGAGCGCCGCTTGAACAGCTCTCGCATGGCGTAGAAGGTGCCGCCGAACACGGCGATCGCCACGACCAGGAGCACCCACAGCTCGACCGGCCCGAGGCCGATCGCCACGACCGTCACGGCCACGAAGGCCGCCACGCCCGCGAGCAGCGACGAATGCGAGCGGTAGCCGCCGAGGTGCTCCCGCAGCGCCAGCTCGCCGCCGCCCAGCGAGGCGAGCACCAGCCCCGCCGCCACGCGCTCGTTGCCCGTGTCGCCGCCGCTGAAGAGCCCCCAGAAGATCACGACGATGCCGGCGAGGATGATGAGCTCGGAGAGCGGAAAGCTGCCCCACGGTGCGCGTGGACGCTCGGCGCTGCCGGGCCGCCGGCGCGCCACGGCCGGCTCACGCCGCGCGGCGTCGCGCTCGGCGCGGGTGGTCTCCCCCCGCTTGCGGCTCCTGCGTCCCATGTCAGGTGGATAACGGGCAACCGGAGCTGATGACCACCCGCCACCAGCCCATCAGCATCCCGATGAAGCTCCACCGCGGCCGCACGTGCCAGTGCTTGCAGCCCGGCTCGCCTATGTCCTCGTTCGACACGAGGCGCCACTTGTGGGCCGCCGGATCGAGCATCATGTCCTCGATCAGCCGGCGGTGCTGCTCCTCCGAGTAGGTGCGGTCGGAGAGCGAACGGCGGGCGTGCTGCACGCGCGTGGCCAGCTCGTCGCGGAGGTCCTCGAGCTCGCCGAGCGAGAGCAGCCGCGGCCCGCCACGGCCCGCGACGGAGAACGTGATGCCCTTGCGCGGCCACGTGGAGCAGAAGAGCTGCGCCAGGTCCTCCTCGAGGCGGGCGACCTGGTCGAGCAGGGTCCGCCGCGCGGCGCGCTCGTCGGGAAGCGTCGGTGCAGCGATCAGCCGAGGCTGCTGCTCCTGAAGCACGCCTACAGCCTACCCGGATCGGTCCGCGCCCACCATCACCTCGGCGGCCGTCCAGAGCGCCTCCTCCACGGCGATCGGCGGGACGCCCTTCACCCGCAGCGCGCACACGAGCATGCGCTCGGTCTCGGGCGTCACGCCGGCGTCGTGGGACACCTCGCCGAGCACGATCGCCAGCGGCCGTGCGTCGTCCGCCACCACGATCTGGCGCGCCGGGAGCGGGCGCACGCCGGCCAGCCGCTCGCCCGGCCGCGACAGCCGCATACCGGGCTCTCCGTGCAACCTGTCGGCGTCGAGCGCGAACACCGGCACGCCCGTCTCGGCGATGGCGATCGTCAGGGCGTCGTCCACCACGTTGTGGCTCCTGAAACCCCCGTGGCGCAGCCGCTCGAGCGCGATCGCCTCCACGGGTGTGCGGTCGGTGTCCGGGTCGATCCCCACCTGGCGGGCGAACACGCGGTAGGCCCACGGCACGGCGTCCTGGCGCATGTGGATCACGCGGCCGCCGGTGTAGCGGTTGGCCAGCTGCCGCAACCGTTGGCGCACCTCGAGCGGCGACCGCCCCGGGCGCGCGTCAAGGAGCGCGTGGACCACGCAGAGGTGCGGGAACTCCTCGGCCAGCTCAGCCTCGATCCAGCCCTCGGTGAGGTCCAGCTCCATCAGCTCACCAGCCGCTCGGCACGGCGCCGCAGCTGCTCCTCGGTGAGGTTGCCGAGGTCGATCCGCCGGACCCGGCCGTCGCGGGCGAACACCGTGAACGGGCAGATCCCGATCCCGTACAGGTTCACGACCGAGCCGTCCTCGTCCACCGCCACCGGCTGGCCCCAGCCGCGCTGGCGGGCGAGCTCCTCGGCCTCCTCGCGCGTGTCGCCGCTTACCACGGTGACGAAGTCGACCTCCGGGACCTGCCGCCGCACGCGCTCCACGCGGTCCACCTGCGGCTCGCAGTCGGTGCCGCGCGTGACCACGAAGGTCAGGACGAGCGGACGCTCCCGGCGCGGGCAGATCGTCACCACGGCCTCGCTCTCGAGCTCGCAGGCCGGGTTCTGGCCGGCGCCCTCGGGACAGGGACGCCCCTGGCAGACGTTGGCGTCGCCGTCGAGGTCGCTGTCCGCCGCCGGCGCGGCGAACGCCGGCAGCCGCTGCCCCACGTTCGGACCCTGCACCGCCTCTCCCGCGTTCGGCAGCGTCTGCGCGAACAGCAGCACGCCCAGCCCCATCAGCATCACGATCCCCACCAGCCAGGCGTACTTGTTGCCGGGCCGCGGCACCTCGGGCGGCTTCACGGGCTCGGGGTGCGTCTCGTCGCGCCGGGCGAGCTTGTCGCCCGTGGTCAGGTCCTCGAAGCGGTCCTCGCTCATGACGTGTCCGTGTGCGCCGGCCGCGGCCGCAGCCCGCGCAGCCGCGGCCGCGGCACGCGGAGCGCCCCGTGCTCCTCGGCCCACATGAGCGCTGCGGGCAGCACCAGCATCACGCCGAGCAGCGAAACGGTCAGGTCCACCACCGTCACGATGCCGAAGTCGCGCAGCATGCGGATGTCGGAGGCGATCAGCGCGGCGAAGCCGGCGATGGCGGTGGCCCCCGAGGCCAGCACCGCGGCACCGGTTGAGGCGTAGGTGAGCTCGATCGCCCGTGCCGGGCCGGCGCCGGCCGCGCGCTCCTGGAGGTAGCGCGACGACAGCAGCACGCTGAACTCGGTCGAGATCGCGATCACGAGCGCCCCGAGTGTCACCGACATCGGGTTGAGGTCCACCTCGAGCGCTCCCGGCAGGAGGCCGAGCAGGAACAACACCCCGGCCGACCAGCCGGTGGCGAGCGCGATCGGGATGAGCGGCACGGCGGCCTGGCGCAGCGAGCGCCGCACCAGCAGCAGGACGAGCAGCACGCCCGCCAGCGCCGCCAGCAGCGTCAGGCCGCGGCGCCACGGCGAGGCGAGCGCGCTGTTCGCCTCCGCGGCCAGCACCGGCAGGCCGACCACGCTCGCCTCCACGCCGGGGGGCGGGTCCAGCCGGTCCTTGATGTCCTGCACGACCTCGTGCTGGCGGTCGAGCGGCATCAGGCGAATGCCGAAGGCGAGGTTGGCGGTCGTGCGGTCGGGCGTGACGACGCCCTGCGAGAAGTAGGCGGGCACGGCGTCGAGCAGCTGGCGCACCTGGCCCTGGTCCGTGCCGGAGGTGCTGAACAGGTCGGGCAGCGAGAGGGCCGGGCACAGCTCGGGCGGGTTGCGCTCCTGGGTGCAGCGCTTCCCGGGCCGGTAGCCGTGCTCGCGCAGCACGGCGGACTGGAAGCGGGTCATCCAGCGGATCACGGCCGGGGCGGTGATGTCCTCCGCCCGCACCGTCACGTCGATCTCGCCCGACACGCCGGTCTCCTCCTGGAGCGCGTTCACGTCGCGCAGCTCCTGGAGGTCCTGCGGCACGAGCTCGCGCACGTCCGACACCACCTCGCTCTGGGTGTCGAGCGCGAGGCCCACCACCGCCACGGCCAGCCCGACGGCGAGCACGCGGCGCGGCCGCGTGAGGGCCACGCCGAGCGAGCGCCAGGCTCGGTCGGCGAGCCACTCGCGGGCACTCGCCACGCGCGTAGGCGCGCCTAAGCGGCCCGCTGCGCGTGCCGCCGCCGCCC
>DASZJZ010000242.1:0-22207 GCA_035947555.1 Thermoleophilaceae bacterium
CGGCGGTGCCGCTCGCCGCCGGGGCGCGGCCCGCCGGTGCCGGTTGCGGCCGCCGCTTCGACACGATCCAGTCCGCCAGTCGCGAGATCCCCACCCCCGCCAGCATCGCCAGCGCCGGATAGGCCGGCAGCAGCCAGCGCCCGAAGTAGCGCGACTGCAGCGCCAGGTAGGCGAACAGCGCAACCGGGACCGCCACCAGCATCAGCCCGCGCAGGAGGTCGCGACGCAGCACCAGCACGCCGCCCGCCAGCGCCGTCGCCAGGCCCGCCCAGCCGAGCCCCCAGGTGAGCGACTCGAGGTAGTACGACACCCCGCCCGACTCCTGGCCCGGCTTCGGGTCGCTCGCGGCCACGTCGGCCTGGTCGCGGAGGTCGCGCCACCAGTCGCCGAGCGAGCCGAACACGAACGGGTTCAGAAGCGCGAACACCGCGGTTGCCACGAGGCCGCCCAGAGCGAGCCCGCCCACGGCGCGCAAGCGGTCGGCGCGCAACCGCGCCACCGCCGCGATCGCCAGCGGCAGCAGCGCCAGCCCGGCCGTGTACTTGAACGCGACGGCAAGCCCTCCCGCCGCGCCGGCGAGCGCGTACCACTGCAGCCGTCCCGACTCTCCCGCGCGCACCGCGAACAGCAGCGCGAGCGCCACCCCGGCGAGCGAGCCCACATCGGTCACGGCCACCCGCGAGTACGCGACCGGCAGGAACGCGAACGCCAGCACGGCCGCCGCCACCAGTCCCTCGCGTACGCCCCACAGGCGCCGCGCCGCCGCGTACGTGGCGAGCACGCCGGCCATGCAGAGGGCGGCCGCCAGGGTGCGGGCCGCGATCCACATCTCGCTCGGGTCCTTCTCGAACTGCTCGGTGACGTTGGCGTAGTCGAGGTCGAACAGGAACCCGAGCGGTCCGTACATCCCTCGGAACAGCCCGTAGATCAGGTACGTGTAGGCGGCCGGGTTCTGGTAGTAGCCCGGATCGAGGTCCTGCCAGAACATCTCGACGGCGCGGCTCGCGAAGTGCGACGCCTCGTCGACCGAGTACACGAACGGCAGCCCGTAGTCGTTGTTCCAGACACGCAGGGCGAAGCCGCCGAGCAGGATCAGCGCGAGGATCAACCGGTGCACGCGGCGGAAAGCTAGTGCGGCCGCCGGGTATCGTTGACTCACGAGTCAACAAATGCCCGAAAGCACCCGTCATCTCCTCAGGGCAATCGAGCTCGCGCACCACACGCGGGGCCAGACGAGCCCCAACCCGATGGTGGGTGCCGTGATCGTGAAGGACGGCCGCGTGATCGGCGAGGGCAGCACTCAGCCGCCAGGCGAGCCCCACGCGGAGCGCATGGCGCTTGCTGCCTGCGAGGAGGACCCCTCCGGCGCGACGATGTACGTCTCGCTCGAGCCCTGCGCGCACCATGGCCGCACCCCGCCCTGCACCGAGGCGATCCTCGAAGCGGGCATCGCCCGCGTGGTGATCGCCTCCGACGATCCCACCGCCAAGGCGGCCGGCCGCGGCCCCGGGATCCTGCGCGACGAGGGCGTGGACGTGGTGTGGGTCGACGGCGAGCTCGCCGAGACCGCGCGCCTCCTCAACCAGCCCTTCCGCAAGCACGCCCGCACCGGTCGGCCGCTGGTGGTGCTCAAGTCGGCCATGACGCTCGACGGCAAGGTGGCCACGGTGAAGGGCGACTCCCAGTGGATCTCCGGCGAGGCGAGTCGCGCGCGGGCGCACCGCTGGCGCGCTGAGTCCGACGCCGTGGCCGTGGGCATCGGAACGGCGCTGTTCGACGACCCGCGTCTGACGGCTCGCATCGAGGGCGTGGCGCGCCAGCCACGCCGCGTGGTATTCGACTCCGAAGCCCGCCTGCCGCTCGACTCGCAGCTGGTGCGCGGCGTGGCCGAGGTGCCGGTCACGGTCGTCTGCTCGCGCGCCGCCGCCCGCACGTCCGTGCAGGCGCTCGAGTCGGCCGGCGTGGACGCGATCGTCGCCACCGGGCAGAACGAGGCCGCGCGGGTGAAGCACGCGCTCGCGGAGCTGGGCGCGCGCGAGGTCCAGTCGCTGCTGCTCGAGGGCGGCCCGCACCTCGCGGGCGCCTTCCTGGAGGCGGACGAGGTCGACGAGGCGCGCATGTTCGTGGCCCCGATCCTGATCGGCGGGCGCGAGGCGAAGACGGCTGTGGAGGGCATCGGGATCGAGACGATCGCCGCCGGCCGGCGCGCGCTGGAGGTCGAGGTGGACCGGCTCGAGGACGATGTGCTGATCGTGGCGCGGTTGAAGGACTGGTAGGCGGTGTTCACCGGGCTGGTGGCAGACAAGGGGACGATTCGCGCCATCCACGACGGGCGGCTCGAGGTGGAGACCGCGCTCGGCGCGCACCTCGCGGAGGGCGACTCGGTGGCCGTGAACGGCGTGTGCCTCACGGCCGTGGAGCCGCACGTGGACGGCTTCGCCGCCGACGTGATGCCGGAGACGCTGCGCCGCTCATCCCTCGGTCCGCTCGCACCAGGCGCCGAGGTGAACCTCGAGCTGCCGCTGCGCGCCGGCGACCGCATGGGCGGCCACGTGGTGCAGGGGCACGTGGACGGCACCGGAGAGGTGTCGCACGTACGGGAGGACGGCAACGCGCGGGTCGTGCGGATCGCCGCGGCGCCGGAGCTGCTGCGCTACGTGGTCGAGAAGGGCTCAATCGCCGTGGACGGCGTCTCCCTCACGGTGAGCGCCATCGGGGACGACTGGTTCGAGGTCTCCCTCATTCCCGAGACGCTCGAGCGGACAACGCTAGGGGCCGCCGAGGCAGGAAGCACAGTGAACTTGGAGGTGGACGTGCTGGCGAAGTACGTGGAGAAGCTCGTGTGGAGGGGGGCGGCGCCGTGACCAACCCGCCATTCAGCCCTATCGAGGAGGCCCTCGAGGACGTGCGCGACGGACGCATGATCGTGGTGTGCGACGCGGAGGACCGCGAGAACGAGGGCGATCTCACGCTCGCCGCACAGTTCGCCACCCCGGAGGCGATCAACTTCATGGCCATGCACGGGCGCGGCCTGATCTGCCTTGCGCTGACGCCCGCCCGCTGCGACGAGCTGGGGCTCGACCTCATGGCGGCCAAGAACGAATCGCCCTTCCAGACCGCGTTCACCGTGTCGGTGGAGGCCCGCGAGGGGATCACCACGGGGATCTCCGCCCACGACCGCGCGCACACGATCCAGGTGGCGATCGACCCGAAGACGCGGCCGCAGGACCTGGTGCAGCCGGGCCACATCTTCCCGCTGAAGGCGAAGCAGGGCGGGGTGCTCGAGCGAACCGGCCAGACGGAGGCGGCCGTCGACCTCGCGCGGCTCGCCGGGCTCAATCCGAGCGGAGTGATCTGCGAGGTGATGAACGACGACGGCACGATGGCGCGCGTGCCCGACCTCGAGCGCTACTGCGCCAAGCACGGGCTCAAGATGATCACGGTCGCCGACCTGATCGCCTACCGCCGCCGCCACGACAAGCTGGTCGAGCGGGTGGTGGAGACCCGGCTGCCCACCAAGTTCGGCGACTTCACGGTGGTCGGCTTCCGCTCGCTCGTGGACGACAAGCACCACGTGGCGATGGTCAAGGGCAACGTGGACGGCGAGCCGGAGGTGCTCGTGCGCGTGCACTCCGAGTGCCTCACCGGCGACGTGTTCCACTCGCTCCGGTGCGACTGCGGCCAGCAGCTCGAGGACGCCCTGGCCCGGATCGAGGACGAGGGGCAGGGGGTTCTGCTCTACCTCGCCCAGGAGGGTCGCGGCATCGGGCTGCTGAACAAGCTGCGCGCCTACCGGCTCCAGGAGGAGGGGCGCGACACCGTGGACGCCAACCTCGAGCTGGGGCTGCCGGCTGACCTGCGGGACTACGGCATCGGGGCGCAGATCCTGGTCGATCTCGGTCTGAGCTCGATCCGGCTGCTCACCAACAACCCCAAGAAGATCGTGGGGCTAGAGGGCTACGGGCTGTCGGTGAGCGACCAGATCCCGATCGAGCACGCTCCCGGCGACCACAATCGCGAGTACCTGAGGGCGAAGAAGGACCGCCTCGGGCACCTGCTCCATCACCAGGGTCTCGCGCTCGACGAGGAGATGATCCACGAGGAGCGTGTGGCCGACCGCGCCCGCGCGGCGGCCGAGGCCGACCTGTACGGGCAGGGACCCGCCCCGAGGCGGACGGGTGAGTGAGTCATATGCGGTCTGCGTAGGCCGCTTCTACGAGGATCTGGCACGGCGTCTGGTGGCGGGGGCGACGGGCGTCTTCGCGTCGGCGGGGGCCTCGGTCGAGGTGCACGAGGTGCCGGGTGCCTTCGAGCTGCCGCTGGGCGCGAAGTACTGCGCCGAGTCGGGGCGCTACGCGGGCGTGGCGTGCCTGGGCGCCGTCATTCGCGGCGAGACGGACCACTACGACCACGTGTGCCGGGAGGCGGCGCGCGGCATCGCCCGGGTCGGCCTCGACACCGGCGTGCCCTGTGCGTTCGGCGTGCTCACCGTGGACACGATGGAGCAGGCGCTCGCGCGGACCGGCGGGGGCAAGCGGCACCAGGGGGAGGACGCCGCCCGCGCCGTACTGCGGATGGCCGAGCTGCGCCGCGCGCTAGCCTCCGGCGCCGCTTGATCAACCTATACAGCGACACCCAGACCCGCCCGACCGAGGGAATGCGGCGGGCCATCGCGTCCGCCGAGGTGGGGGACGAGCAGCGCTTCGCCGATCCCACCACGCGTCGCCTCCAGGAGCGCGTGGCGGAGCTGCTCGGGCACGAGGCCGGGCTGTTCCTGCCGAGCGGGACGATGTGCAACCAGATATCGCTGAGGCTGCACGCGCGGCCGGGCGGCGACGAGCTGATCCTCGACCGGACGGCCCACCCGATCATCGCCGAGGCCGGCGGGCCGGCATGGAACGCGGGCCTGATGATCAACCCTTTGGACGGCGACCGCGGCATCTTCACCGCCGACCAGGTGCGGGCGGCGCTCCGGCCCGTCAGCCGCTACTTCCCGCGCTCGCGGGTGGTCTCGGTGGAGCAGACGACGAACATGGGCGGGGGCAGGGTGTGGCCGCTCGAGGCGATCCGCTCGGTGCTGGGGGTGGCACGCGAGCACGGACTTCGCAGGCACTTGGACGGTGCCCGGCTGATGAACGCGGTGGTGGCCTCGGGCGTCTCGGCCGCGGAGTTCGCCGGGGGCTTCGACACGGCGTGGATCGACTTCACGAAGGGGCTCGGCGCGCCGGTGGGAGCGGTCCTGTGCGCGCGCGGCTCGTTGATTGAGGAGGCGTGGCGCTGGAAGCAGCAGATGGGAGGCTCGTTCCGCCAGTCGGGAATCGTGGCGGCGGGGTGCCTGTACGCGCTGGACCACAACGTGGAGCGGCTGGCCGAGGATCACGACAACGCGCGCGTGCTGGCGGAAGGGCTGGCCGAGCTCGGGTGCGAGGTGGTGGAGCCCGACACCAACATCGTGATCTTCGCGGCGCCCGACGGGCAATCCGCCGCCTTCGTCTCCGCGATGGCGGAGCGCGGCGTGGAGCTTTCGGGCACGCCGGACGGGCGCGTCCGCGCGGTGACGCATCTCGACGTGGACCGCGCCGCGGTCGAGGAAGCCTTGACGCGGGCGCGCGAAGTGCTGCGCTGAGCGCTGGCGCTCGCCCGCCCGAGCGCGCACGCCTGTTGCTACCCTCACCGGCCGTGCCGAAGGTCTGCTACGTGTGCAAGAAGGGCCCCTCGTTCGGGCACAGCCGAAGCCACTCGATGGTGGCGACCAAGCGACGCTTCAACCCGAACCTCCAGAAGGTCCGAATCGACGTCGGGGGGACCCCCCGTCGCGAGTACGTCTGCACTCGCTGCCTGAAGGCCGGCAAGGTCCTGAAGCACGCCTGAGGGAAGTCAGTCGTCGCCGAGCAGCCGCTCGGCGAACCGCTGCAGGTAGAGCGGCCAGCCGCCCTCGCCGCCGACGCCCTCGCGAAGGGCCTCCCACCCGTCGCCGTGGCGGTCGAGGTTGCGGTGCTCGAGCTCCACTCGGGTGCGGTCCGGAGTCTCCGAGACGAAGCGCACCTCGACCTCGCTGGTCTTCTCGAGATCGGTCTCGATCTGCCACCGCGGATTGATGTCCCAGCTGATCACAACCCGCTCCGGCGGCTCGTAGGCGAGCACGCGAGCCCAGCGGCACTCGCTGCCGTCGACGCCGCGGTCGTACAGGTGGCCGCCTTCGTGCGGCTCGAACACCGTCTCGGCGATCTCGGTGCCGAGCAGGTTGTGCTCGGGCGGCTTGAAGCTGCCGAAATCCTCGGTGAAGACGCGGAACGCGCGCTCGATCGGCGCGTCGACGGTGATCTGGATCCGCACCGACGTCTCCTGTTGTGCCTCCGTGGTCATGTGACCTCCTGCGCTCGTTGTTCGACGACCTGTTTGTACGCGGCCAGTGCCTTACCCCAGAACCGGTCGAGGTCGGCGCGGAGAGCGTCGATCCCTTCCGGCTCGAGCCGGTAGATGCGGCGGGTGCCGACGGGCCGGTCGACCACAAGCCCCGCTTCCTTCAGGACCTTCAGGTGCTGCGAGACCGCCGGCCGGCTGACGGGCAGCTCGCCCGCGAGCTCGCCGACCGCCCGGGGGCGCTCCGCGAGACGCTCGAAGATGGCTCGCCGCGTCGGATCGCCCAGCGCGCTCCAACCGGCACTTTGGTAAGTTACCACGAACCGTAAGGTTACACTTACCGAACTCGGCTCGTCAACCGGGATCCGCGCGTAACCCAGCCGCCCTCTGGTGTAAAACCCCCCGGTGCCCGACGAGAGCCTTCTGCGCTTCCGGCGGGTCGTCGCCGCCGCGCTCGCGGAGCTCGAGAAGCGCCGCCAGGAGGTCAACGACCTGAACGTCTTCCCTGTCGCCGACGGCGACACGGGCGACAACATGGCGCTCACCCTCAAGGCGGTGCTCGAGGAGCTGAACCGCATGAACGGCGAGCCGATCGACGTCCGCGGCCGCGACGAGATCGTCAGCGGCGTCGCGCGCGCCGCCCTGCTGGGCGCGCGCGGTAACTCAGGTGTGATCCTCTCGCAGATCGTCCGAGGGGCGGCCGAGGAGCTCGCCTCCCGGCCCGGCGAGCTCGTCGACCCCATCCTCGTCTCCGCCGCCCTCGCCCGCGCAGCCGACGCCGCCTACGCCTCCGTGCGCGACCCGGCCGAGGGCACGATGCTGTCGGCGGTGCGCGCCATGGCCAGCCGCGTGGCACATGACCTCGCACACATGGACACCCGGCGGCTCGGTCCCGACGCGACCGCCGACGAGCAGGACGAGCTGCTCGCCGAGGTGCTCGAGCACGCGCTCGAAGCCGGCAAGGAGGCCGTGGAGCGCGGCCCGGAGCAGCTCGCGGTGCTGCGCGAGGCCGGTGTGGTGGACGCCGGGGCCTACGGCCTCGTCGTCATCCTCGCCGGCTGCCTCGCGGGGCTACGCAACGACGCCCCGCCGGTCCTCGAGCACCAGTACGCGCCGGCCGCGCTGCACCGCCCGGAGCACGAGTCGTCGAGCTTTCGCTACTGCACCAACTTCGCGGTGACCGGCGAGAACCTGGACGCCGGCCCGTTCACCCCGCTGCTCGAGGACCTCGGCGACTCGGTGCTCGTGGTGGGCGACGACCGCACGCTGCGCGTGCACGTACACACCGACGAACCGGAGCAGGCCGTAGCGCTGTTCGAGAAGGTCGGAGAGGTATCTCGCTTCGACGTCGCCGACATGCACGAGCAGGTGGCCGACCGCACCGCCCGCCTGTCGGAGCCGCCCACCTGCGTGGTGGTGGCCGTGGCAAGCGGCGAGGGGGTGAAGCGGCTGTACGAGGAGCTTGGAGTGTTCGTGGTGGACGGCGGTCCGACCATGAACCCCTCGACCTACGAGCTCCTCGCCGGGATCCACGCCGCGGCAGGCGCGGAGGTGCTCGTGCTGCCCAACAGCCCGAACGTGCTCATGTCCGCCGAGCGCGCCGCCGAGCTGTCCGACAAGCCAGCCCGCGTCGTCCCGACCACGGCGCCTCAGGAGGGCCTCGTGGCCCTGCTCGCCTTCGACCCGTCGGCGGGATGCGTGGGGAACGCGAAGACGGTCGGCGAGGCGGCGGAGGCCTTGAAGGTCGGCGGAGTCGCTCCGGCCGCGCGCGACGACGCCCAGGGGCGCTTCAGCGCGGGCGACGCCGTCGGCTACGCGGGCGGCCGGCTCGTGGCCTGGGGCGACCCGGCCGAGACGCTCGCCACCACGCTCGCCCAGATCGCCGACGGCGCGGAGCTGCTCACCTGCATCGCCGGCGCCGAGCCGCCGCTCGACCGCGCCGGCGTGGAGGCCCGCGCCCCCGACGGCGTGGAGGTGGAGTACCACGAGGGCGGCCAGCCCGCGTGGTGGTGGCTGCTCTGCGCCGAGTAGCGGACGCCGGATCCGCCGCCATCATCCCTGCAGTGCCGAAACGGTTCGCATCGAACGAGGACCTGGACACAGCGGCCGCCGCGCAGGCTCCGATCCGGTCCTACCCGAAGCCGGGCCTGCTGGCCGAGCCGCTCAGGTTGCGGGGCAGGGCGGGCAGCGCCCTCGAGTCGCTCGGCATCGAGACGCACGGCGACCTGCTCGATCACCTTCCACGCGAGCACCGCGAACGCGATGCGCGCAGCGTGGCCGACATCGGTGTGGGAGAGGTCGGCACGGTGGCGGTCGAGCTGCGCAGCATCGCGGTTCGACCGACTCGCAACCGGCGGCGCACGCGCGTGGAGGCCAAGGTCGCGGACGCGTCCGGGCCGATGGTCGCGATCTGGTGGAACCAGCCCTGGCTTGCCGAGCGGCTGAAACCGGGCGCTCAGCTCCTTCTGCACGGCCAGCGCAACGAGCGCAACCAGTTCGCCGTCAGGGAGTTCGAGCAGATCGACGGAAAGGGCGCTGCCGCGCCCGGCACCGGCCATGTGCCGCTCTATCCCGCCGCCGAAGGCATCACGGCCCAGCGCCTGCGGCAGCTGATCTGGGACGACCGCGACCGGATGCGCCACACGGTGGAGCCGCTGCCCGCCGCTCTGCGTGTGGCGGAGACGTTGCCGGACCGCCCCGCCGCGTTAGAGGCGGTCCACTTCCCCGAGACCGAGGACGAGGAACAGGGCGCCCGCCGCCGGCTGGCCTTCGAGGAGCTCTTCCTGCTGCAGCTGGCCGTGGCCGGCCGGCGTCGGTCGCGGCGCGAGGGCCGCCTGGCACGGCCGCTCGCCGCGCGTGGCGTCGTAGCGGACCGCTGGCGCTGGTCGCTGCCGTTCGAGCTGACCGAGGATCAGAAGCGCGCGATGGCCGATCTCGACGCGGACCTGGCCGGCGAGCGGCCGATGCAGCGGCTGCTGATGGGCGAAGTAGGTAGCGGCAAAACCGTGTGCGCACTCCACGCCATGCTGCGGGCCGTCGAGAACGGCGCCCAGGCCGCCCTGATGGCCCCCACCGAGACGCTCGCCGAGCAGCACCACCGCACGCTCGACTCCCTGCTCGGCGGGGCCCTGCCGCTCGAACTCCTGACGGGGTCGACAAGCGCCGTGCGCCGGCGCGACCTGCTCTCGCGCCTGGCGGACGGGCAGCTTCAGCTGGTGGTCGGCACGCACGCCCTGATCGAGGAGCCGGTCGAGTTCCGCGATCTCGCGGTGATCGTCGTCGACGAGCAGCACCGCTTCGGCGTCCGGCAGCGGGCCGCGCTCGACGCCAAGGCCCCCGCGGGGCTCACCCCGCACGCGCTCCACATGACGGCCACGCCGATCCCGCGCACCCTCTCGCTCACCGCGTACGGCGACCTCGACGCCACCGTGCTCCGCGAGCTTCCCCGGGGCAGGCAGCCCGTCGAGACCTACGTCGTCGACGGCGCGCGTGCGCGGGCCCGCGCGTACGAGCGGATCCGGGAGGAGATCGCCGCCGGCCGGCAGTGCTTCGTGGTTTGTCCGCTCGTGGAGGAGTCCGAGGCACTCCAGGCGCGTGCAGCCACCGCCGAGTACGAGCGCCTCCGCTCGACCGAGTTCAGGGACCTGCGGGTCGAGCTGATCCACGGCCAGCTGCCGTCGAAGGTGAAGGCCGCCGCGATGGAGGCGTTCGCGCGCGGCGAGGCGGACGTGCTCGTGGCCACCAGCGTTATCGAGGTGGGCATCGACGTGCCGAACGCCACCGTCATGCTGATCGAGGCCGCCGAGCGCTACGGACTGTCGCAGCTGCACCAGCTGCGCGGGCGGGTCGGGCGCGGCGAGCACGCCTCGCTGTGCATCCTGTTCGGCGACCCGCGTCTGCCGCGGCTGGAGGCGATCGCGAACGAGCGCGACGGCTTCCGGCTGGCCGAGATCGACCTCGAGCTGCGCGGCGCCGGAGACGTGCTCGGCACCCGCCAGCACGGGCTGCCGGAGTTCAAGGTGGCGCGGCTGCCCGAGGACACGGAGCTGCTCGTGCGAGCGCGCGACCGGGCCGACGCGATCCTGCTGGAGGACCCGTGCCTGGAGCAGCCGGAGCACTCGCTGCTGCGCGAAGCGGTCGTGTCGCGCTTCGGCTCGGAGCACGACCCGATCCCGGCGTGAGGGTCGTCGCCGGCGAGTTCCGCGGCCGCCGCCTCGCAGCGCCGCGCGGCGCCCGCACCCGGCCCACCGCCGACCGCGTTCGAGAGGCCCTCTTCTCGATGCTCGGCGACGTGAGCGGGGCCCGCGTGCTCGACCTCTACGCCGGCTCCGGCGCGCTCGGGATCGAGGCGCTGTCGCGCGGCGCGGCCTCCGCGGTCTTCGTCGAGCGCGACCCACGCGCAGCCGCCGTCATCGAGCGCAACCTCACCTCGCTCGGCCTCGAGGAGGAGGTTCTGAGGCGCGATGCCGTGCGATTCCTGAGCGCCGGAGTGGGCACCTTCGACCTCGTGTTCTGCGACCCGCCATATGATTCGGCCTCTCGCCTGGCCGGACCGCTCGCCGAGCACCTGCCGGCGCTGATCTCTGACCACGCCCGAATCGTGACCGAATCCGACAAGCGCAGCCCGCTCGAGCTGCCCTTCCCGCTGCTCACCGAGCGGACCTACGGCGACACCCGGATCTCGATCCATGCCCGCTGACGTGGGCAAGCAGCCGGCTCGGCCGGCTGCGCAGCCGTTGCGTCCCAACGGCGGGACGGCCGTCTGCCCGGGGTCCTACGACCCGATCACCTATGGCCATCTCGACATCATCGGACGCGCCGCCGAGGTGTTCGACAACCTCATCGTTGGCGTCGTGAACATGCCGGTTCGCAAGCAGAAGACGGTGTTCAGCGCGGAGGAGCGCGTGCAGTTCATCCGGGAGCAGGTGGCGGAATACGGCAATGTGCAGGTAAAACCCTTTGATACGCTGCTCGTCGATTTCGCCCGTGAGCATGGGGCCAAGGCCATCGTCAAGGGGCTTCGGGCGATCTCGGACTTCGAGTACGAGTTCGAGATGAACCAGCTCAACCGGAAGATGGCGCCCGACATCGAGAGCATCTACCTGATGGCCGCCCCGCAGTACAGCTTCCTGAGCTCGAGCGGAGTGAAGGAACTGGCAATGTTCGGCGGCGACATAGGCGGCCTGGTACCGGACCGCGTCGCCGCGCGATTGCAGGAAGAATTGAAGCGGTAGAGAACTGAGGGACCGCACATGGACGTCCTCGTCCTAATCGACAAGCTCGACGACACGATTCACAACGCCAAGCCCGTCCCGCTGACGGATCAGGTGCGCGTGGACAAGGAGGAGGTCTACGACATCCTCGACCAGATGCGCGCCACGATCCCCGAGGAGATCAAGCAGGCGCGGTGGATCGTCAAGGAGCGCCAGGAGATGCTCGCCGAAGCGAAGCGCGAGGCGGAGCGGATCATCAAGGAGGCGCGCGACGAGCAGCTGCGGCTGATCTCCGAGGAGGAGGTCGTGAAGCAGGCCGAGCGCCAGGCCGAGGAGATCATCGAGGACGCCCGCGCGCGCGAGCGCGAGATCCGTCTGGGCGCCGAGGACTACGCCGACGACATCCTCAACACGCTCGAGGTCAACCTGACGAAGTTCATCGCCGCGGTCCAGCGCGGCCGCGACCGGCTGCAGGGCCGCGAGCACGAAGAGGCCGAGGTCGGCTGAGGGAGAGGGGCGGTCCGGTGACCGCCACCGGTCGCTGCCTGTGCGGGGCCGTCCGCTTCGAGGTCGACGGCCCGCTGCGCGACGTCGTCGTGTGCCACTGTGGCGAGTGCCGCCGCTGGGCGGGCCACGTGTGGGCGACGAGCGCCGCACGGCGCGAGGACGTCCGCATCGTCGATGACGGTGCCCTGCGCTGGATCGAGAGTCCGGAGAGCGTCACACAGGCCCGCCGCGGCTTCTGCGCCGAGTGTGGCTCGAGCCTGTTCTGGGAGGCGCCCGGCCGGGACATGATCAGCTTCTCCGCCGGAGCCCTCGACCCACCGACCGGCCTGAAGACGACCCGCGAGATCTATACCGAGTTCGCCGGCGACTACTACGAGTAGATTCGGGCCATGCCCTCCTACCTCCACACCTGCTACCGGATCGGCGACATCGATCGCTCCGTCGCGTTCTACGAGAAGCTCGGCTTCCGCGAGGCGCGCCGGTCGCCGATCGGGGACGAGGCGATCAACGTGTTCATGCAGCTGCCCGGCGAGGACCCGGTGCTCGAGCTGACCTACAACCACGGCGTCGACTCGTACGACCTCGGCACGGGCTACAACCACATCGCCCTGGCCGTCGAGGACCTCGAGGGCACGCTCGACGGGCTGGCCGCCGAGGGCATCGAGCCGGAGAAGCCGCCCTACCGTCCCGGCGGGCGCACCGAGGGGCCGCGGATCTGCTTCGTGCGGGACCCCGACGGGTACCGCATCGAGCTGATCGAGCGCGCCTGACTCGAGCTCACCGGCGCGGCCGAAGCCGTTTCTCTGTCCGGCCGCCGCTCATCGCAGGTCCGGCTGCCCGGCCGCACACCCGGCCGGCCATCTAAGAAAAGTTCATGAATGAGGTCTAACGACCGCCTCAGGATCCCCTAATCGAGCCGCGGCAAAGTCTTGATCGTCAGCGAAGTCAACCCCCATTGGAGGTACTAAGAATGGCGTTCAAGGCAACTTTCCCAGCGGCTCGTGTCAAGGCGGAGGCCGCCACCAAGAGCGGGCGTCGCCGCCGTCGCCGGCGTCGTCGGCGCCGCGGGACGCGCACCTAAGTACCCGCGCCATACACCTGAGAAGTCACGGAGACGGCCCCGCCCCGGCGGGGCCGTTTCCCTGTCACGCTTGAATCGCCAACCGAGATGAACCGCCTACGTGAACGCTTCCGCGAGCTCTTCGTTCCCTCCGGAGAGGGCGCGCTCGTGGCCGCTGCCCCGCCCGTCCCCGTTCGGGAGATCCTCAGGCGCTTTTGGCCGGACGCCCGTCCCTACCGGAGATGGATTCCGCTCGGGCTGGCGCTGATCGCCCTCGGGGCGGCGATCGAGACCGCCGAGATCTGGATGTTCAAGCTCGTCGTGGACGAGGTGCTCGTGCCCGGCGAGCTCGAGCCCCTCGTCTGGATCGTCGCCCTCTACATCGGCCTCACGATCCTCGACGGTCTCATCTCCTTCGGCGACGACTACCTCGCCACCTGGCTCGGAGAGCGCTTCCTCCAGCGCATGCGCCGGCGCGTGTTCTCGCATGTGCAGACGCTGTCGGTGGACGTCCTCGACCGGCGTCGGCTGGGCGACCTCATCGCGCGCCTGACGAGCGACGTGCAGGCGATCGAAAGCTTCGTGCTGTCCGGCGTGGCCGACGGGCTGTCGGCGCTCCTGCGGATCATCTTCTTCTCGGGCGCTCTCTTCTACCTGCAGTGGCAGCTCGCAATCGTGGCCCTCGTGGTCACCCCCATCTTCCTGTTCGTGGCGAGGCGCTTCGCGCGCCTCATCAAGCACGCGTCCCGCGAGAAGCGCCGCCGCTCGGGCTCGCTGAGCGCGGTGGCGGAGGAGAGCCTCGCCAACCAGATGCTCGTGCAGGCCTCGAACCGCCAGGCGGGCGAGCTCGAGCGCTTCGAGCGCGAGAACGAGGGCATCATCGAGGCCGAGCTGGCCTCCGCTCGGATCCGCGGGCTGTTCACGCCGCTCGTCGACCTCGTCGAGCTGCTCGGCGTGATGGTCGTGATCGTGCTCGGCACCGTGGCGGTCACGAGCGGCGACCTGACCATCGGCGGCCTCGTCGTCTTCATCACCTACCTGACCCAGCTCTACGGGCCGGTGCAGGACCTCAGCTCGCTCTCCAACACGATCTTCAAGGCGGCGGCCGGTGCGGAGCGGGTGATCGAGCTGCTCGAGGAGAAGCCGCGCATCGTCGACAAGCCCGGCGCGATCCGCCTCCAGCGCGCCCGCGGCGTGGTCGAGATGGACGACGTGACCTTCACCTATCCCGAGGCGGAGGCGCCCGCCCTGCGCGACGTGTCGCTGCACGCCGAGCCCGGGCAGACGCTGGCCCTCGTGGGACCGTCCGGGTCGGGCAAGACGACGATCGCCAAGCTGGTGCTTCGCTTCTACGACGCCGACCGCGGCCGCGTGCTGCTCGACGGGCACGATCTCCGCGACGTCGAGCTGGCCTCCCTGCGGGGCAACATCTCGATCCTGCTGCAGGAGGCGCTCGTGATCCACGGCAGCGTGCGCGACAACATCGCCTTCGCACGCCCGGACGCGACCGACGAGGAGGTCAGGCGCGCCGCGGAGGCGGCAGGCGCGGCGGAGTTCATCGAGTCGCTGCCCGACGGCTACGACGCCGACGTGGGCGAGCGCGGGCGGCTGCTGTCGGGCGGCCAGCGCCAGCGCGTCGCGATCGCGCGGGCGCTCCTGGCCGACTCGCCCGTGGTGGTGCTCGACGAGCCCTCCACCGGCCTCGACGCCGAGGCCCGCGCAGCGCTGATGGAGCCGCTGCGGCGGCTGATGCGCGACCGCACCACGATCGTCATCTCGCACGACCTGCTGACCGTGCGCGAGGCCGACGAGATCCTCGTGCTCGACGGCGGACGGGTCGTGGAGCGCGGCACCCACGCGGAGCTGGTGGCCGCCGGCGGCCAGTACGCCAGGCTGTGGGCGCTGCACGACTCGGGCCAGCCGGCCGGCGTATGAGCGCACCCCTGGCCACGGGCGACCGGGTGGCCCCGGGCTACGAGGTGATCGAGCACCTGCGCCGCGGCCGTGACCTCGACGTCTACGACGTCTGGAGCGAGGAACGCGCCTGCCGCTGCATCGTCAAGGCGCTGCGCCCGGATCAAGTCGGGCGCGAGGGGCCGACGCACCGCCTGCTCGAAGAGGGCCGCCTGCTGCGCGAGGCGACACACCCGCACATCGTGCGCGCCTACGACGTTCTCGAGGAGCCGGTGCCGATGGTGGTCATGGAGACGCTCTCCGGCGAAACGCTCGGGCACATGATCGAGGTGCGCGAGGCGGAGCTCTCGACCGCCGAGATCGCCCAGCTCGGCCTGCACCTGTGCTCCGCGATCCGCTACCTGCACGCGCAGGGCGTGCTCCACCTCGACCTGAAGCCCTCGAACGTGATCGCCGAGTGCGGCCGCGCGAAGCTGCTCGACCTCAGCGTGGCGCGGCCGCCGGGTCCGGCGCACGCCGGGATCGGCACCTTCTACTACATGGCCCCGGAGCAGGCGCGCGGCGGCGAACTGGGGCCGGCCGCGGACGTGTGGGGGATCGGCGTCGTGCTGTTCGAGGCGGCCACCGGGGAGCCCGCCTTCGACGACCCCGAGGCCGGAGAGGACGACGACCCCGACCTCGATTACGGCGACTCCGTCAGCGAGACGGCCGACGAGGCCGACTACCCCCAGCTGACGGGGCGGGCGCGGCGGATCGACGACCTACGTCCGCTGCCCGCCGAGCTGGCCGACCTGGTGGCCGCCTGCCTCGATCCCGACCCCGCGCGGCGGCCGAGTCTGGAGGCGCTGATGCGCGCCCTGGAGCCGCTCGGAACGGAGTGACCCGCCGCGCTAATCTCGAAACGTGGGCGGGCGCACCGACATCTTCGACATCGGCAAACTGGGCCTGTCGTCGGGCGAGGGCCGCCGGCTGGACCTCGAGGTTTCCGTCGACGACTTCGAGTTCGCCGGGCAGAGCTACGCCGTCCCGGCCGGGGCCGTGAACGCAACGCTCGACGTGTCGCACACGACCACCGGGTATTCGCTGCGGCTGCGCTTCGACGCCGCGCTCGAGGGGCCCTGCATGCGCTGCCTCGAGGAGGCCGGCAGCGCCATCGACGTGGACGCGCGCGAGATCGACCAGCCGGGCGGGGGGGAGGAGCTCGAGTCGCCCTACCTCGACGACGAGCAGCTGGATCTGCGCGCCTGGGCCCGCGACGCGCTGGCTCTCGCGCTGCCGGCGCAGATCGTGTGCAGCGAGGAGTGCATGGGGCTGTGCTCGGTGTGCGGCGAGAACCTGAACCGGGCCGGCGCCGAGCACGGGCACGAGCGCGAGCCCGACCCGCGCTGGGCGGCGCTGCGCGAGCTTAAGCTGGAGTAGCGGCTTCCGCCTCCTGTCCCAGCGGCGTCCGGCCACGGATCAGGTCGGAGGCCCGCTCCGCCAGCGCGATGGTTGGAGCGTTCGTGTTCCCGCGCGGCACGGAGGGCATCACCGAGGCGTCCACCACCCGTAGCCCCTCGACCCCGAGCACGCGAAGCTCGCGGTCGACCACGGCGTCGATCGCGCAGGTGCCGACCGGGTGGTACAGCGTCTGCATCTTCGAGCGGATCGCGTCCAGGATGTCCTCGTCGGAGTCCGAGACCGGCCCCATGAGCATCTCCGGCGAGTAGCCGGCCAGCGGCTCGGTGGCGCAGATCTCCATGCCCATGCGCACGCCGGCGACGAGCGAGGCCACGTCGTCGGGATCCTCGAGGTAGTTGTGCACGATCAGCGGCTTGGCGGTCGGGTCCGGCGAGCCGAGCGCAACGTAGCCGCGGCTCTTCGGCTTGAGCACGCACGCGCCGAGCGAGAATCCGTGCCCCTCGCCGGGCACCAGGCCCTCGAACTGGAACCGAGCGGATGTGAAGTGGAACTGGACGTCCGGCGCGGGGATGCCCTCGCGCGTGCGCACGAAGCCGCCGGCCTCGGCGACGTTCGAGGTGAGCGGGCCGCGCCCCTCGCTCTCGAACCGCGCGAGGTTCTCCTCGTTCAGCGCTCCGAACAGCGAGATCTCGTCCTCGATCCCGTAGACGGCGCCGGCGTTGGGATGGTCGTGGAGGTTGAGACCCACGGCCGGCAGCTCGGCAACCACCTCGATCTGAAGCTCCTCGAGCTCGGCCGGCCGGCCCAGGCCCGACAGCATCAGCAGCTGGGGCGAGTTGTAGGCGCCGCAGGAGACGATCACCTCGCGCTCGGCGCGGAACTCGAGCAGGTCGCTCAGCCGGGCGCCCCTCACGCCCACCGCGCGCTCGCCCTCGAAGATCACGGAGAGGGCGTGCACGTGGGTCTCCACGGTGAGGTTGGGGCGGTCCATCACCGGGTGCAGGTACGCCACGGCGGCGCTCGCCCGGGCGCCGTTGCGCTGGGTGACCTGGTAGAGGCCCACGCCGTCCTGCTGTGGGCCGTTGAAGTCGTCGTTCGCGGGGTGCCCGCAGGCGATCGCGGCGTCCACGAAGGCGTGCGCGAGTGGATTGCGGGAGCGTCCGTCGCAGATCGGCAGCGGCCCGCCGGTGCCGTGCAGCTCGCTCTCGCCGCGCTCGTTGTGCTCGGCCCGCTTGAAGTAGGGCAGCATCTCGGCCCAGGTCCAACCCGGGCCCCACTCGTCGTAGTCGAGCGGGTTGCCGCGGATGTAGATCATCGCGTTGATCGACGACGAGCCGCCCAGCACCTTGCCGCGGGGGAGGTAGATGCGGCGGTCGTTCGCGTAGGGCTCGTAGATCGTCGAGTGGTCCCAGTCCTGGGCCGTCCGGTAGAGGGCGGAGAAGGCCGCGGGGAGGTGGAGGAGCTCGTTCGTGTCGGGCCCGCCCGCCTCGAGGAGGAGGACGCTCACGTCCGGGTCCTCGCTGAGACGGTTGGCCAGGACGCAGCCGGCCGAGCCGGCCCCGACGATCACGTAGTCGTACATGGGCGGACACTAACCCGGGCGGACCGGCGGCGCCAAGCGGGATCCACACGGTGCACATCCGGCCGAGCCGGGTGCTTGTGGCTATTCTTTCTCGGCCTCATGGCCGTCCCCAAGCAGAGACAGTCGCATTCGCGGACGCACAAGCGCCGCTCCCAGCACAAGGTCACCACGCCCGGGCTGCGCTACTGCCCGCGCTGCCACGAGCCGCGGCTGCCGCACCGCGTCTGCCCGAGCTGCGGCACCTACGCCGGCCGCGAGGTGGTCGTGCAGCAGCCGGACATCCTCGAAGACGACGAGTAGCCCGTGATCGCGGTCGACGCGAACGGCGCCGATCAGGGGCCGGGCGCCGTCGCGGAGGGCGTGCGCCGCTCTGGGCTGCCCGTGCGGCTGTTCGGGCCGCGGGCCGAACTGAGCGGGGCGGGGCCGCACGCCGAGATCGTCGACGCGCCCGAGGCCATCAAGGGCGGCGACGAGCCGGTGGCGGCCGTGCGATCGCGCAGGGACGCCTCGATCGTCCGGGCCGCGCAGGCCGTGGCCGACGGCGAGGCCGACGCGCTCGTCAGCGCCGGGTCCACGGGGCCGACGCTGGCCGCCGGCACGATCGCCATCAAGCGGATCCGGGGGGTCTTCCGGCCCGCGCTGGCGGTGCTGCTGCCGCTGCCGCACGGGGACGTGCTGCTGCTGGACGCCGGCGCCTCGGTCGAGGTGCGCCCCGAGCACCTGGTGCAGTTCGCCTACCTGGGCGCCGGCTTCATGACCGCCGTGCACGGGGTCGAGCGCCCGCGGGTGGGCCTGCTGAGCGTGGGCGAGGAGTCCGGGAAGGGCACTCCGGACGTGCTCGCCGCGCACGAGCGGCTGGCGGGCGGCGCGCTCAACTTCGTGGGCAACGTGGAGGGCTTCGACCTGCCCACCTCCGCCGCCGACGTGATCGTGACGGACGGGTTCACGGGCAACGTCGCGCTCAAGGTGCTCGAGGCCACCGCCAAGACGCTCACCGGCGCGGTGCGGGATGCGATCCGCTCCGGGCCGGTGTCCACTGTGGGCGGCCTCCTCGTGCGGGGGAAGCTCGGTGAGCTGCGCGAGCAGCTCGACCCCGAGCGCGCCGGCGGCGCCATCCTGCTGGGCCTCCGCAAGCCGGTGGTGGTGGCCCACGGCAGCTTCGGGCCGCGCGGCATCGAGAGCGCGGTGCGGCTGGCGCGGCGGGCGGTCGACGAGGACATGGTGGGGCGCACGGCGGCCGCCCTGGAGGCCGCTGGAGCGCTGCGGTCCGCGCCCGCTGCTACGGTCGCGCAGCCGTGACCCGCGAGGAGGTCCTACAGCGCATCCGCGATCACCTGGCCACCGAGCTGGAGGTGGAGCCGGCGCGCATCGACGAGGACGCGCGCTTCAAGGAGGACCTCGAGGCGGACTCGCTGGACCTCGTGGAGCTCGTGGTGGAGCTGGAGGACAGCTACGGCATCCGCATCCCGGACGAGGAGGCGGCCAGGATCCTGACGGTGGGGCAGGCCGCCGACTTCGTCGCCACGCATGCCGCGGACCGGTGAGTCGCTCGAGGAGCTTCTGGCGGAGCTGCCGGAGGACCTGCGCCGCCAGGCCTTCACGCACACGTCGTGGGTGGAGCACCGGGCCGAGTCGTACGAGCGGCTCGCGTTCCTGGGGGACGTGGTCCTGAGCCTCGCCGTATCGACCCACCTCTACCCACGCTTCGAGCGGCACGGAGCCGGCCGGCTCACGAAGGTCCGAGCTCAGGCGGTGAGCGGCCCGTCGTGCGCGCGGGTGGCGCTCGGGCTCGGGGTGCCGGAGGAGTTGCGCGCGGCCACGCCCGAGGGCACCACCGGGCGGGGGGCGGAGGTGCTGCTGGGCTCGGAGCGGGTGCTCGCCTCGATCTGCGAGGCGATCATCGGAGCCGCCTACCTCGCGTTCGGGTTCGAGCGCACCTGCGCCGCCACCGTCGAGTCGTTCCGCGCCGAGATCGAGGAGGCGCTGGAGCACCCGGTGGACTACAAGTCGGTGCTGCAGGAGCGCCTGGCGCGCCGGGCCGAGATTGTGACCTACCGGACCGTCTCCGAGGAGGGCCCGGCGCACGACCGGAGCTTCATCGCCGTGGCCGAGGTGGAGGGGAAGGAGCTCGGCCGTGGGGAGGGAAAGACCAAGAAGAGCGCGGAGCAGGAAGCCGCGCTGCACGCGTTGGATGCCTTAGAGGAAGCGGCGCCGTAGCAATGCACCTTCGCTCCATCTCCATGAAGGGCTTCAAATCCTTCCCGCACCGGACCAAGCTGGAGTTCGGCAAGGGCGTGTCGGTGGTGGTGGGGCCGAACGGCTCGGGCAAGTCGAACATCACCGACGCCGTGCTGTGGGCGCTCGGCGAGCAGTCCCCGCTGGCGGTGCGCGGGCAGGTGATGAAGGACGTGATCTTCGCCGGCGGCAACGGCGTGCAGGGCTCGAGCTTGGCCGAGGTGGAGGTCGTGATCGACAACTCCTCCGGTGGCCTCGAGAGCTCGTTCTCCGAGATCTCGATCGTGCGCCGGCTGGGGCGGGATGGCGAGGGTGAGTACCGCCTGAACGGGGCGCGCTGCCGGCTCGTCGATGTGATCGAGGTGCTGTCCGACTCGGGGCTCGGCAAGGAGATGCACTCGGTGGTGTCGCAGGGGAAGGTCGAGCAGATCGTGCTGTCGCGCCCGCGCGAGCGGCGGCTGCTGATCGAGGAGGCGGCCGGGCTCGGCAAGCACCGCAAGCGGCGGCGGAGGGCGCAGCTCAAGCTGGAGCGGACCGAGGACAACCTGGGCCGGGCTTTGGATGTGGAGCGCGAGGCGCGCTTGCGGCTCCGGCCATTGAAGCGGCAGGCCGAGGCGGCCGAGCTGCACGAGCGGCTGGAGCGGCAGGCGAACGAGGCGCGGTACGAGCTGGCGCGGGACGACGCGCGGTCGGCCCGGGCGGCGCTGATCGCGGCGGAGGAGCGGGCTCGGGGCGCTCGCGCGGAGCGCGACGAGGCGGAGCAGCTGCTGGCCGCGGTGGCGCGCCGGCGCGAGGAGGCTGAGGAGGCCTTCGCGGCGCAGAGCCGCGACCGCGAACGGATCCAGGGCCGCCTGTACGCCGCGCGGTCGGCGGCGGACCGGATCGCGATGAGGCTGGAACGGGTGCGCGAGCAGGCCCGCGCGGCGGCGGAACGCCGGGAGCGCCGGCTCCGGCAGCTGGAGCTGCTGGAGGCGGAAGCGGCCCGCGAGGCGGCGGCGGAGGCGGAGCCGCTGCCGGACGATCGGCTGCCCGCGCCGCCGGACGAGGAGGGGAGTTCCCAGGGATGGGAAGAGCTTTCTCCAAGCGATCGCATCCGGTCGCTCGAGCGCGAGATCCGGCGGCTCGAGTCCGATCGGGAGGTGCGGCTGCGTGACGAGATCGATGCGCTCGAGGCCGAGCGGCGGGCGGCGCTTGGCGAACGGGAGCGGCTCGAGGGCGTCGCCGCCTGTGTGCGCACCGCGCTCGAAGCCGCCGAGCGTGAGGTCGAGACGCGCCGGGCGGAGCGGCGCGAGGCGGAGCGGGCGGTCGAGTCCGCCCGTGCCCGGGCGGCGCAGACCGGCGCCGAGCTCGCAGCGACGAACCAGTTCCTGCGGTCCGCCCTCACCGCTCCGGACGGCTCGACCACGCTGGCGCAGTCGCTCGAGGTGGAGCCCGGATACGAGCTCGCGCTGGCGGCGGCGCTGGGCCCGCGCCTGGCCGCGTCGCTGGTCGACGACCTGCCCGCGGGCGAGCGCCTGCTGGACCGGGCCGGTGAGAAGGGGGGGACCGCGCTGCTACGCGCCGGCAAGGCCCTCCCCTCGCGCGCAGAGGACGGGGCAACGCCGTCGAACGCCGCGCGAGACGGCACCGCCGAGCAGAGCGCCGAGCGCGATCGCCCCCTTCCTGGGGCCGACCCGCTCTTCACCCACGTCCGCCCCGGGCCGGCCGTCGCGGCCCTTGCCGAACGCCTTCTCAGGGACGTGTGGGTCGTCGATTCGTTCGACGCGCTTCCACCCGGCTTCCGCGGCCTCGCCGTCACCCGCTCCGGCCGCTTCTTCGATGGCGCCACTGGGGAGCTCTCCCAGGCTCCGGCGGGCGGCGCGGAGCGGGTTCTCGAAGAGAGGCGGCGCCGGGACGAGCTCGTCGGGCAGTCCGAGCGGGCGGTCGGCGACG
>DASZJZ010000243.1:0-18674 GCA_035947555.1 Thermoleophilaceae bacterium
AGCGCGGCGGCGCGGCCGGTCCACGCAGACGGGCGCGGCGGCTCCCCGAGCGCCGTCGCCCCTCAGCCCCCTCCCCTCGACCCCAGCGAGGCCGAGGCGCTCGATGCGTACTCCCGCGCGGTTGTTGCCGTAGCCGACCGAGTCGGCCCCTCGGTCGCCAGCCTCCGGGTCATGCGCCGCGTCCGTGGCGGCCAGGTGCCCTCCGGCGCCGGCAGTGCGGTCGCGCTCACGCCGGACGGCTTTCTTCTCACGTCCGCGCACGTCGTCGGTCGGAGCGCCCGGGGCGGCCACATCACCTTCGCGGACGGCCGTGACGAGCGGTTCGAGGTCGTTGGCCGCGACCCCCTCTCCGACCTTGCCCTCCTCCGCGCAGACGGTCCCGGGCTCGAGGCCGCCTCGCTCGGCACGGCTGAGCGGCTGCGGGTGGGCCAGCTCGTCGTTGCGATCGGCAACCCCCATGGCCTCGGCGGGTCCGTCACCGCCGGCGTGGTATCGGCGCTCGGCCGCTCCCTGCCCGCCCGCACGCGCCGTGGCGGCCGCATCATCGACAACGTCATCCAGACCGACGCCGCCCTCAACCCGGGCAGCTCCGGCGGCGCCCTGGCCGACTCCCGGGGACGGGTGATCGGCATCAACACCGCCGTCGCGGGTGTGGGCCTCGGCCTCGCGGTCCCGATCAACGAATCCACGCAGCGCGTGATCTCCGAGCTGATCCGCGACGGCCGCGTGCGGCGCGCCTACATCGGCGTGGCCGGCGGGCCGCGCCCGGTGCCGCCTCAGGCCCGGGCCGCCGCGGGCACGAGCACCTGCATCGAGGTCGTGGAGGTGGTGGCCGGCAGCCCCGCCGACCGCGCCGGCCTGCGCCCCGAGGATCTGATCCTGGCGGTGAACGGCCAGACAACCGCCCGCGTCGAGGACCTCCAGCGCCTCATGGTGGGCGACCTGATAGGCGTGCCCGTCGAGGTGCGGCTGCTCCGCGCCGGGCGCCCGCTTCAACTGGAGCTCGTGCCCGCGGAGCTCGACTGAGATGGCCACCGAGGAGAACCCGACCCTCTACGAGTGGGCCGGCGGCGCCGGCGCGTTCGAGCGCCTGACCGAGGTCTTCTACGGCAAGGTCAAGCAGGACGACCTCCTCGAGCCGATCTTCCGGCACATGGACGCGGACCATCCGAAGCACGTGGCGGCCTGGCTCGCCGAAGTGTTCGGCGGCCCGAAGCGCTACACCGAGGAGCACGGCGGCTACCCGCACATGCTGTCGAAGCACCGGAACCTCGCGCTCACCGAACAGCAGCGCCGCCGTTGGGTGAACCTGATCTGCGACGCGGCCGACCACGCCGGCATGCCCAGCGATCCCGAGTTCCGCTCGGCGTTCCTCGCGTACATCGAGTGGGGCACCCGACTGGCGGTCGCCAACTCGCAGCCGGGCGCCACGCCGCCGCAGAAGGCGCCCGTGCCCCGCTGGGGGTGGGGCGAAGCGCCGCCCTACACGGGCTGAGCCGAAGCAGCCCGGCTAGAGCCCCGGGACGTGCCGCACCGCGTATCCGCTCGTCGACACGGCCGTGTCCTGCCAGCGGGTGCCCGCCCGGCCCTGGCCGCTCGTGTCGAAGCGCAGCCCGGCCACCACCATGAACACGTGCCCGCTGTTCGCGTAGATCGTAATCCAGCGCCCCGGCCCCGGCGCCCCGTACTGGGCGAGCAGGCCTGAGGTGAGCGGCCGGTCGAGCAGTCCCGCGCCCGCCAGCGCGAACGACACAGAGCCCGAGCAGTCGTAGCCGTTGTCGCGCCACGCGCCGTGGCCGCCGCCCCACTTGTAGGGGAACTTGGCGATCTGGTTCGCCGCCAGGATCACCCGCTTGACCACCTCCGGCGCGTTGTCGGGTGCCTGGGCGGTGCCGTCGCTCAGCACCCGCGCGCGCGCCCCCGTCGCGAGATAGGCGGTGGTGTCGAGGAAGCGCTTGAAGCGACTGAGCGCGGCCCGCGCCTCGCGCAGCTCGGCCCGCACCTCGGCGTCGGTGGGCGCGCCCGGGCTGGGAGCGTCGTCGGCCGGATCAGCCCTCGACAGGTCGGGCTCCGCGCCCGCCCCCTCCAGCTCGACCACGCGCGCCCGGGACCGCCGCGCCGGGGCGTCGGCCGAGCCATTCGCGCGCGCCTTCGCCGCCGCCTCGGGAGTCAAGACGACCTCGTCGGAGGCCTCCGGCGGCCCGCCGCGTTCGGTCTCCTGGCCGCCGTCCCTACCGCAGCCCGTCAGCGCCAGCAGGCAGCCGGCGACGATCAGCCAGCGGGCGGCGGCTGCGGCTCGGACTGGTGGCGTGACTTCCATTCCTCGTATGGCATCCCGTAGACGATCTCCCGGGCCTCCGCGTCG
Organism: Thermoleophilaceae bacterium; assembly: GCA_035947555.1. Classification (GTDB taxonomy): domain Bacteria; phylum Actinomycetota; class Thermoleophilia; order Solirubrobacterales; family Thermoleophilaceae; genus JACVRW01. The sequence continues at coordinate 2,366 of DASZJZ010000243.1, forward strand.
GGGAGGTCGATCCCCCGCTCCTCCGCCGCCTCCCGATACCAGCGCGACAGGCAGTTGCGGCAGAACCCGGCCAGCTCCATCAGGTCGATGTTCTGTACGTCGGCTCTTTCCCGCAAATGCTGAACCAGACGCCTGAAAGCGGCGGCCTCGAGCTCTGTCCGGGTGGCTTCCCCCATCGATCTGGAACGATAGGGAGGATGACCGAGCGAGAACCCCGGCAGCCTTCGGTGCCCGCCGACCCGAGCGGGATCGAGGAGCCGCATGACGTGCTGGCCGCCGACGAGTTCGGCATCGGCACCCGCGAGGGCCGGCTACCGCCCGACCCGACGGGCATCCAGGAGCCCCACGACGTGCTGGCGGCGGAGGAGTTCGCGATGCCGGCCGGCGCCGAGCCGCACGGCGAGACGAGCCGCCCCGACCCGCGCACGCTGATCCCGCTCGTCCTACTGGCCGCGCTCGCGGCCTTCCTGCTGCTGCGCCGCCGTACCTGACGTGACGGAGCTCTCACAGGAGAACCGGATCGAGATCACCGTCGACCGGTCGCTCTGCATCGGCTCCGGCGACTGCGTGGACACGGCGCCCGACGTCTTTCAGCTGGACGAGGAGGACAAGGCCGTGGTGGTTGATCCCGACGGCGCCCCCCTTGACGATGTACTCACCGCCGCCGGAAACTGCCCTGTGAGCGCGATCTTCGTGGTGGGAGAGAGCGGCGACCTGTATCCCTAGCGCCTGCCGCGCCCGTACACCAGCCGCAGCAGCCGCTCGACCAGCCGAGTGGTGCGGGCCTTGTACGGGAGCATGTGCAGGTCGCGCTTCGGCGCGAAGCGTGTGACCAGCAGCGCCTGGCGCTTCGTGTACTTGCGGATCCCGTCCGCGCCGTGGCGCGAGCCGAGCCCGGACTCCTTCCATCCGCCCATCGGCAGCTCGAGCGCCACGTAGTTGATCTGGGCGTCGTTCACGGTGACCACGCCGGCCTCGATCATCCGCGCGAGGCGCTCGCCCCTCGCGGGGTCCTTCGTCCAGACCGACGCCTGCAACCCGTACTGCGAGTCGTTGGCCAGCCGCACGCCCTCCTCGGCGTCACGCACCTTCATCACGGGCAGGGTGGGACCGAACGTCTCCTCCGTCATGCACTCCATCGAGTGGTCCACGTCCACGAGGAGGGTCGGCTCGTAGAAGTCGCCGGGGCCGTCGCCGCGCCGGCCGCCCACGAGCGCCCGCGCGCCCTTGGCGACCGCGTCGCGCACGTGCGCGTCGATCAGGTCCATCTGCGGTGGCGAGGTGATCGCGCCGATGTCGACCACCCCGGGCCCGCCCGGCACGCCCTGGCGCAGGTCTCGCATCTTGTGCTCCACCTTGGAGACGAACTCGTCGTAGACCGGCTCCTCGACGTACACGCGCTCGACCGAGATGCACGTCTGACCGCCGTTCTGCATCGAGTAGTGCACCGCCGCGTTGGCGGCGCGCTCGAGGTCGGCGTCGGCGAGCACCAGCATCGGGTCCTTGCCGCCGAGCTCGAGCCCGACCGGCGTGAGCGTCCGCGACGCCCGCTCCATCACCTTCTTGCCGACCTCCGTCGAGCCTGTGAACATCACGTAGTCCACGTGGTCGATCAGCTCGGCGCCCACGTCGCCGCCGCCGACCGCGACGATGAAGACGTCCTCGGGCAGCCCGCATTCGCGCAGCCCCTCGGCCATGAAGAGCGACGTGAGCGGCGTAAGGCTGGCCGGCTTGAGCACGCAGGAGTTGCCGGCCGCGAGGGCGGGGATGCAGTCGCCGAAGGAGTTGGTGAGCGGGTAGTTCCAGGGGCCGATCACGCCGGCCACGCCGACCGGGGCGTAGCGGACCACCAGCTTGCGGCCCATCACGAACGGCGACGAGGAGCGGATCCGCTCGTCGGCCAGGTACTTGGGCGCGTACTTCGCCCAGTGGCCGAAGGCGCCCGCGGTGTAGCCCACCTCGGCGAGCATCGCGTCCTCGTAGGCCTTGCCGTTCTCGGAGACGATCGTCCGGGCGATGCGCTCGCCGTTGTCGAGCACCCACTTCTGGGCGCGCCGGAGGATCCGGCCGCGCCCCTCGAACCCGAGCGCCTCCCAGGCGGGCTGTGCGGCGCGGGCGCGGGCCACGACGCCTTCGACCTCGTCGACCGACAGGGCCGGGACCGACGCGATGACCTGGCCCGTCGCCGGGTTCTGCACCTCGATCTGCCGGGTCGCCGTCTCCAACACCTGCGTCCTCCTTAGGTCTTTGGCTGGCCGGCCAACCTTATTCGTCCGTGGCCGCGAGCGCCTCGTCGAGCGTCTCGAACACGGGCGCGGCCCGCTCGAACTCCACGATCTCCAGCACGCGCGCCACCGGCCGACCCGCGGGGGCGACCACGCGCATCCTCTGGCGCCGGGCGCCCAGCCTGCGGGAGAGCGCAAACAGCATCGCGATCCCGCTCGAGTCGATGAAGTCGAGCTCCCTGAAGTCGATCACCAGCGTGCGAGCCGAGGTGGGCACGGCGTCGTGGATGCGGTCGCCCAGGCCGGGAGCGCCGGCGATGTCGAGCTCGCCGGTCACTCGGGCGATCACCGTCTCACCTCTCTGCTCGATCTCGAGCTCGACCAGCTCCGTCACCGTGCCCCTCCCTTCGCGTCTAGTCCGCCCGGCGCAGCGTGCGTCCCAGCCGTACCGTCGTCCCGTCCCGCGCCGGCGTGACCTCAACGCTATCCATCAGCGCGCGCATCAGCGACAGACCCCTGCCCTGGTCCCCCGCCCGCGGCGTGCGCCAGATGCCCTGATCGCGCACCGCGATCCACACCGCGTCTCCCTCCACCCGCCCGCTCAGCTCGAACGGGGAGCTCCCGCCGGCGCCCGCGTGCTCGATCGCGTTGGTGGCCGCCTCCCCGCACGCGGTCACGATCTCGGCGATCTCCTGCTCGTCGCCCCCCACGTGCTGCAGCCAGCGGCGCAGCAGCGCCCGCATCGAGGCGAGCGCCTCCGGCGTGGTCGGAAACTCCACGTTGAAGCGGTCCGACATCGGGACCGTGCGCAGCGTCAGCAGGGCCACATCGTCAGGCGTGCCGTCCTCAGGCACCAAAGCGTCGAGCACGTGGTCGCAGAGCTGCTCGGGCGGCACCGGCGCCGCCCGCACCGCTTCCGCAAGCCGGTCCAGTCCCTCGTTGATGTGCTCGCCCGGTCGCTCGACCAGCCCGTCGGTGTAGAGCACCACCGTGCTGCCGGGCGCCACCGGGGCAGCGACCTCCTCGAACCCCGGAAACGGCAGCACGCCCAGCGGCACCGAGCTGCCGCCCTCGAGGTAGCGCGGCCGCTCGTCGCCGTCGAGCAGCAGCGGCGGCGGATGGCCCGCGTTCACCCAGCGCACCTCGCCGTCGGCGGCGTCCACCACCAGGTAGATCAGCGTGGCCATCTCGGTTTCCTCGGCCTCGGTCCAGATCAGGCGGTTTAGCTGCTCGAGCACGCGGGCCGGCGCGTGGCCCTCGAGCGCGTAGGCGCGCAGCGCGCTCCGCAGGCGCCCGACCATGGACGCCGCCGCCAGCCCCTTGCCCGCCACGTCGCCCATCACCAGCCCGACGCCGCCGCCGGGCACCGTCAGCACGTCGTACCAATCGCCGCCCACCTTGGCCTCGTCGACCCCGGGGATGTAGCGCGCCGCCACGTCCAGGCCGGGCAGGTGCGGCATGCGGTCGGGCAGCAGGCTGCGCTGGAGCGTCTCGGCGATGCGGTGCTCGCGCTCGTACACGCGCGCGTGGTCGATCGCCAGCGCCACACGATCGGCGGCCAGCCTCAGGATGCTCAGATCGTCGGCGGTGAACCGGCGCGGCGGGGCGGCGGAGGCCACCACCACACCGCGGACGTCGCGGTCGGCGAGGAGCGGCACGCCGATCAGGGAGCCGACCCGGTCGGCCGTCGGGTCCTGCACGAGCAGCGGCTCGCGGGCCTCGGCGACCTGTTGGGCGAACGACTCGCCCGTGAACGGCCCGGCGGGGGCGCTGTCCGAGGCCGCCCGCAGCATCAGCCGGTCGCCCTCCTCGACAAGGTGGATCGAGGCGGCGTCCGCCTGCAGGACGCCCCGCACACGGCTGACCACGTCCGGCAGGATGTCGTCGAGCGTCCGGTGGGCGAGGGCGGCGTCCACCAGCAGCTGCATGCTGCTCACGAGCTCCGCCACGCGCTCGGCCTCGGCTCGCGCGGCCTGCTCGCGCACCAGCGCCGCGCGCTCCTCCTCGCGCCGGCGGCGGTCGGTCATGTCGCGGATGAAGCCGGATACGAGGATCTCGCCCTGCACATCCACCTTTGCCACCGTCGCCTCCCCAGGGAAGCGGGTCCCGTCACGGCGCTGCAGCTCTACCTCGAAGGTCTCGGTGGCCACGGCGTCTGCGATCTCCACGAGCGCCATGCGCCGCTCGTCGTGGCGGTCGCGGAACTCGGGTGGTATGACGAGCGCCCGGAACGGCTTGCCGATCGCCTCGGCGGCCGACCAGCCGAACATGCGCTCCGCCGACACGTTCCAGGTGCGGATCAGCCCGTCGCGGTCGAGCGTGACGAAGGCGTCGGGCGAGTTGTCGAGCACGAGCCTCGTGCGCGCCTCGCTCTGGCTGAGCCTGCGCGCGCTCTCCGCGGCCTCGGCCTGCTGGGCGCGGAGCCGGTCGAGCATGCGGTAGATCAGGAGGCCGGCGATCAGCGGCGTGCCGACCGCCAGCAGCCAGCGGATCGCCGGGCTGTCGGCGTCTTGGATGGCCAGCACCATCGCGTACGCGAAGCCGATGTACGTCATGTGCGCGAGCGCCTGGCCGAGGCTGAAGAAGTAGAACGCGTAGAGCGCCGTCCACGTGTAGAGCAGCGGGTAGAGCGTGGAGGTGCCGGTGTAGTAGTTCGCGAAGCTGAGGATCGTGGTACCGGCGGCCAGCACGCCGTGGAGCTGCCACTCGCTGATGCGCTCGGCCTGCATGTAGACCAGCGCGGCGATCGCGACCGCGATGGCCGCAAGCACGTACAGCTGGAGATCGCGGACGCCCTCGTCGTGCGGCAGCAGAAGGGTCAAAAGTCCGAGCGAGGCCCCCGCGACGAACAGATAGGCGAGCGACCTCGCCTTGACGCCCACATCGAACAGCTCGGGCAGCTGCCTCACTTGGGGTTGAAGCCTACGCCTCCAGTCCGCCGCCACGAGCGGAGAGCCGTGCGAGCGCCTCGTGGCACTCGACCACGCGGCGCTTCACGGGATCCTCGTCGGCGCGATCGTGCACCAGGTCCCACGTCTTGTCCGCCACGTCGCGGGCGGTCTCCGGTGTGGCCTTGGCGCACAACATGTCGACCACCTTGAGCTCGAACGCCTGGAGCTGGTCGGCCGGGTTGCCCGGGGCCATGCGCGGCAGCGGCTCGTCGGTCCCCTCGCGCCACATCTGGGTGGCCATGACGAGGCGGTTGCGAAGCTGCATCTGGTCCACGGCGACGTGAGGCTACCGGGCGCGCAGGGAGAGCTTCCTCAGGAGCGGGAGCGGGTCGAGCGGCCTGCCGCTCGTGCCTTTGCCGGCGCGCATCTCGAGGTGCAGGTGGTCGCCCCAGCACGAGCCCGTGCAGCCCACGCCGCCCACGCGCGTGCCGCCCTCGACCTGGTCGCCAACGGCCAGCGGCGTGGGCGCGCGCATGTGCAGGTAGAGGAAGGTGCGGTCCACATCCGGGCTCCAGATCGCGACGTAGTTACCGCGGCCGCCGTCGTCGCCGATCTCGACCACCGTGCCGTCGCGGATCGCCACAAGCGGCGTGCCCGCGGTGGCGAAGACGTCCTGACCCTCGTGCCGGCGCGAGCCGCGCCACGCTCCGAAGCGAGCGTCGTAGGCGCCGAAGTCAATCGTTCCGCGGACCGGGAACCAGGCCTCTGGCTCGGGCGGCTCGACCTCGAGCACGGCGGCCGATTCGACGACGGCCTCGAAGGCGGCGCCGAGCGAGGCGGCGGAGGCGGGCGCCTCCGGCTGGGCGGCCGGGCACGGCGCGCGCACGCATTCAGGCGCGGGCGCATGGGCGGGAGCGGCGGCCGCGATCGATGTCACGAGCGCCGTGATCTGGGCGCTTCCCACGCCGGGACCGTACCCTGAATGCGTGCCGAGGGTGCATCTCCTCAGGGTCTTCTGCGGCGACGGCGACTCGGGCGGCAACACGCTTGCGGTGTTCCTCGAGGGCTCGCAGATCCCGCCGGACGCCCGGCAGGGGGTGGCGGCGGAGCTCGGGCTGAGCGAGACGGTATTCGTGGAAGACGCGGCGCGCGGGGAGATCCGCATCTTCACACCGGCGGTCGAGCTGGACTTCGCGGGCCACCCTGCGGTGGGTACCGCGTGGCTGCTGGCGGAGCAGGGCTCGCCGGCCTCCCTGCTGCGCGTGCCGGCGGGCGAGGCCCCGGTGCGCTACGAGGACGATGCGGCTTACGTCGCAGGGCGTGCGGACTGGGGACCGCGGTGGGAGCTCGAGCAGCTCGATTCGCCGTCCGACGTGGACGAGCTGGGCGGGCCGCCGGGCGGACACGACCTGGCGGTCGGCTGGGCGTGGCTCGATGAGGGCGCAGGGATGGTGCGGGCGCGTGTCTTCCCGATGGGCGTCGGGATCGCGGAGGACGAAGCCACGGGGAGTGCGGCCGTCGGCCTGTGCGCACGGCTGGGCCAGCCGCTCGACATCCGCCAGGGGCGTAACTCGCGCATCCTGGCGCGGCCGCTCCCGGACGGGTGGGTGGAAATCGGTGGGCGGTGCGTCCTCGATTCGGTAGAGGAGCACGCGCTCGGCTGACGCGTAGCGGGCTCGGCCCTCGCCGTGCGCCGGCCTATGCAGTGAAATCAGTCGTGGAAGTTCCGCACCCAGCGGTGCGCGCGCAGCCGCTCGCGCTCCTCCTCCGGCAGCGGGCCGGCATCGGACGCCGCGACGTTGCGCTCCACGTTGCGCAGCGAGCGCATCCCGGGGATCACGGTCGAGACCGCCGGCTCGCTCAGGATGAATCTCAGCGCGGTCTCCGCCAGGCGGTCCTGCTCGATCTCGAGGTCGGCGGCGATCGCCGCGGCGCGCTCGTGAACCTCTTGCTTGCGGTCGCCGCGGAAGTAGTGGGCGCGGAAGTCGTCGCCTTCGAACTCGGTGTCGGCGTCGATCCGGCCGGTCAGGCCGCCCTCGTCGAGCGGCACGCGGGCGATCACGCCCACGTCGTGCTCGCGGCAGGCCGGGAACAGCTCGTCCTCGGGTGACTGGTCGAAGACGTTGTAGATCACCTGCACCGCGTCGACGGAACCGCGCTCGACGAGGCGTAGGCCGTTCGACGGCTGGTGGTCGTTGATCGAGATGCCGAAGAAGCGGGCCTTGCCCGAGGAGCGGAGGGCGTCGATCTCCTCCGCGAGCTCGTCGCTGTCGGCCCAGTCGTCGTTCCACACGTGTAGCTGCAGCAGGTCCACGCTGTCCATCTCGAGGTTGCGCAGGCTCTGCTCGGCGCACTCGCGGACGTAGCCGGGCGGGAAGACGTCATCGAGGGGAGAGTCCCGCTCGGCCGGCCAGATCCGGTTCTTCGGCGGCACCTTGGTGGCCACGTACACCGTCTCCTCGCGCTCGCGCACGACGCGGCCGACGAGCCGCTCGCTGCGGCCCTCGCCGTAGGCGAGCGCCGTGTCGATGAAGTTGAGGCCGAGGTCGATCCCGCGGTGGAGCGCCCGGATCGACTCGTCGTCGTCGGCGCCGCCCCATTGCGCGCCGCCGATGCCCCAGGCCCCGTAACCGATCTCCGAGATCTCGAGTCCGGACCTCCCGAGCCTGCGGTAGCGCATCAGACGGTGATTGCCCCGGGGCCCGGGGTCATGAACGCGATGGCCGGGCCGAGGCCGGCCTGCTTGCGGAGCGTCGCGATCCTGCGGCCCGGCGGGTGGCCGACCACTGGCCGGAGACCCTACAGGGTGTCGGGCTTGGCGTTCCCGGTAGGCGCAGCGGGCGGTGCAGCGTCGGGCTTCGCGCTTGCGCCGTCAAGCGGTTGAGGAGCGCTCGACGGAGACTTCCCGCCGCCGTTCGCCCACGGGCCGGTCTTCGGCTTCGCCAGCTTCGGGCGGGCGTTCGCCGGCGGGCTTGGCTTCGCACCTGCCCTCGATCCCGGCGCCTGCCTCGCGTGGCCGCGTGGCTGCGCGTTGCGCCAGGGTTCAGGCCTGGCGGGCGCGCCGCGGCTCCTGGGGCCGTCCTTCGCGGCCGGTCCCCGCCCGCCGCGGGTCGTGTTCGCGGGCGGGCCGCCTCTCCCGGGTGCGCTCTCCGCGGGCGGGCCGCGCCTTACCGGCGTGCTCTTCGGGGGCGCCTCGATCGGACCGCGGCCGCGCTCCTCCCCCTTACCGCTGTGGTTCTCGCCCATGCGGGGCGACCCCTGGGCCATGCGCTCGGCACCGCGCCCGAGGCCGCTCCGCTCGCCGCCACGCCCGCTCCGTTCGCCGCCCCGCCCCAGCGTCATCCGGTCTCCGCCCTGCTCCTGGCCCTCCCCTCCCGTCCTCGCCCCGGGCAGCGCACCGGCTTCGTGCGCGCTCCGGCCGGCCCCGCCGTCCGAACCCGGGCCGGTGACCGGCGCGGCGGCCCGGCCGGCCGCTCCGGATCGGCCCCCCTCGGCTGCCTGCGCCGGAGCCGGCGGCGTCACCGCGGGCCGGTCCGAGTCGATGACTGCTTCCCCGGTGACCACCCCCCCCCCGGCCAGCATCCCCGCCACGGCCACCTTCGCCACCGTCGACCCCCCGAAGACGCCGGCCGCCGTCGACAGTCCGCCGGCGGACCCGCCTCCGATTCCGATCGCCGCCAGCACGCTCGTCTTCAGCCCCAGCGACGGCGCCACCGGCAGCGCCACGGCGAGCATCCTGCGCTGCTGCTTCACCTTCTCCCGATACTCGCGGCACCCCGGGCATTCGCGCAGGTGGAGTCGCAGCTCGCTGCGTCGCAGTGCCCCGCCGCGCAGGTTCGCGAGCTGCTCGCGGATGCGTTCGCATGGCGCCTCGCGCGCGTCCCGCCGCGCGATCAACGCCGAGCGGGCGCGGAAGACCAGCCCCTTCACCCGCGACACCTCGCAGTCGAGCACGCTCGCCACCTCGGCGTGCGAGAGCTCCCCGAGCTCGGAGAGCAGCAGCGCCGCCCGCTGCTGGTCCGGAAGCTCCCGGAGGTCGGCCAGGAGTCGCTGCAGGTCAGCCCGCTCCTCCACCTGCTCGGTGAGCCCGCTTCCCGAGGGCAAGCGGGCCTCGAGCGTCTCGGTGCCGCTCGGGACCTCGCGCCGTGCCCGCAGCACCGAGACGCACCGGTTCCGCGCGATCGCGAACAGCCAGGGCTTGAGCGCGATCTCACGCTCGCCGTCACCCTGGAGGACGCGGTAGGCGGCGGCGAAGGTGTGCTGCACCACGTCTTCGGCTTCCTCCCGCGAGCCAAGCATGTGGCGGCAGAAGCCGAGGATCGCCGGGCCGTGACGCTCGAAGACGACCTCGAAGGCAGCGTCGTTGCCGCGCCGGACCTGCTCGACCAGGCGCGCGTCACCGGAGAGCGCGAGCAGCCGCCGCGAGCGCAGCGGCGTGACCGAGGCCGCCCGTGCAGGTATCGACGCCGCGCGCATGACGTTAGGCGTCTACCCGCTCCCTGGGTTGTGGATGCCGATGGCATCACCCATAAGAACGTCATCGGCAGGTCGAGGTTCGCCCATAACCCCCGAACCTCGCCGCGCCTCGAGCGTTTCAGCGGGCATGAAGACCATCCTGGCAGTAACTGGACTCGCTGCCCTCCTCGTCGTCCCGACAGGCGTGGTGGCCAAGCCGGATCAATCGGAGAAGGACGCTGCGAAGGCGCTGTGCAAGGAGGAGCGCGGCAAGACGAAGGACACGCGGGCGGCGTTCCGGGCGAACTACGACGGCTTCGGCGACTGCGTTCGCCAGAAGGCCGCCGAAGAGGAGGCCCAGAACGAGGAGGCTCAGAAGAACGCCGCGCAGGAGTGCAAGGCGGAGCGCGCCGCCGACCCTCAGGGCTTCAAGGAGACCTACGGCGACAACAAGAACGGGAAGAACGCATTCGGCAAGTGCGTCTCCGGCAAGGCGAGCGAGAAGAAGGCCGCGATGGACGCCGCGGACGCTCAGGAGGTCGCCGAGACCAAGAGCGCCGCGAAGTGGTGCGGGGCGGAGCGCAAGCGGTTGGGGAACGAGGCGTTCGCCGACGAGTACGGCACCAACAAGAACGGCAAGAACGCGTTCGGCAAGTGCGTGTCACGAAGGGTCAGCCAGGTGTAGCGACCTCGGTCGCGACCGGCGCACGGACGCGCCTCCGCGGGGCCGGGGGCGAGGGGCTCCTCCGGGAGCCCCTCGTCATTACAGGGGCCGCACCCCGGGTGCCCCGGCCAGCAGCTCGTACGGCAGCGCCTCCACGGTGTGGCCGTCGCGGCCCGTCATCGCGTCGGCCGCGCAGAGGGAGTTCAGCACCGACTCGTGCACGACCTCGCCGGCCGCCTCGAACAGGTCGCGCATCGCGGGGGCGTCGTCACGCAGCAGCCGCATCTCGATCTCGGTCGCGTCCTCCCGATGCGCCACCCGCTGGGCCGTCGAGAATGCGACCGCGTACTCGCCGCTCGCGTTCGACGCGAAGCTGCCCGCCCGCCCCAGCCCGAACACGCCCCGCGCCGCCAGCCTCCGAAGCTGCCGCTCCGAAAGCGGCGCGTCGGTGCCCAGGACGATCATGATCGAGCCGCCCTGCGCCGGCGGCTCCTCCACCACGTCGCCGCCGGTGTCGAGCGGCCCCACCAGCAGGTGCAGGTCGCGCCGCGACCCGTAGTTCGAGCACACGAGGCACCCGAGCACGTGCCCGCCCGCCCGGCGCGACGCTGCGCCGATCCCCGCCTTGTAGCCGAAGCAGGTGGTACCGGTGCCTGCACCCACGGCGCCCTCGCGCACCTCGTCGTCGGCGGCCGCCGCGATCGCCTCCAGCGCGTGCTCGGCTCGGACGGGCAGGGCGCGCGCATCGGACAGCCAGCCGTCGAAGCACTCGCCGACGATCACGTTGAGCGTGTCGCGGTCGCGGCCCGCCTCCGGATTCTGCTGGAGCAGATGCCGCAGCCCGCCTTCCCACACCGGTCCGACCGATAGCGTCGACGTGAGGAGGATCGGGCTTTCGACCGTGCCGAGCTCGGCCAGCTGCGAGAGTCCCGCGGCCTTGCCGTAGCCGTTGACCACGTGGCAGGCGCCGAGCACTTTCTCCGCGTACAGGTTGCCGCCGTGGGGAAGGATCGCCGTGATGCCCGTGCGGAGCTCGCCCCCGTTCAGGGTCCGGTGCCCCACCAGCACGCCGGGCACGTCCACCAGAGCGTTCCGCTCCCCGGGCGGGAACCGGCCGACGGCATAGCCGAGCTCGCGTAGGCGCCTGCGCACGGTGGCGCAGCATATGGGCGCTACGTCAGCGCGCGGGTCACCGCCGCGCCCACCGCGGCCACCAGCACGGTGACCAGGAGCGGGGCTCGCAGCAGCACGGCGGCGGCGGCGCACCCCAGCCCCGCCGCGCGCGGGTCGACCGTCAGGTCCTGCTCGTGCGTGAAAGTCTGGGTGAGCACGAGCGCGGCGAGCAGCGCCGGGGCGAGCAGCCCGATCATGGAGTAGACGGCGCCCGGCAGCTCGCGTCCGCCCACCGCGAGCGGTCCCACGGCCTTGAGCGCCGCGCTGGCCACGGCGAGGCCGGCGATGGTGATCCAGACCTCGGTCACCGCTCGCCCCGCAGGCCGAGCAGCGCCGCCGCCGACGCCAGCAGCACCGGCAGGCCGGGCGGCAGCACGGGCGTGAGCGAGAGCGCGATCGCGCCGCCCAGCAGCGCGACCGCCTTCGCTTGCGGGCGCTCCAGCTCCGCGGCGAGCAGCCCGAGGAAGAACGCCGGGAAGATCGCGTCCAGGCCGAGTGCCGCCGGGTCCCCGAGCGCACCGCCTCCGAGCACGCCGATTACGGTGCCGGCCACCCACGCCGGGTACTGCGGGATCGTCGCGCCGAGCAGGAGCTCGCGGTCGAAGCCCCCGTCGTGGCGGACGGCGAGCGCCCAGGACGCGTCCACCACGGCCTGCCCCTCGAGCGCGCGGCGCAGCGGCGAGCCGTGCAGGGCCGTGGCGGCGGCCACACCCATCGGCAGGAAGCGCGCGTTCAGCATGGTGCCCGTGGCGATCGCGGTGGCCGCGTCGCCACCGGCGACCAGCACGGCGGTAGAGCCGAACTGCGCCGAGCCCGAGAACACGACCACCGACATCACGATCGGCGCCACCGGACCCATCAGCGGCTCGGCGAGCACGCCGAAGGAGATGCCGACCACGAAGGCGGCGAGCCCGAAGCCGACGCCGGCCTTGAGCCCCGGCCGGTAGGGAGCGAGGCGGGTCACCGCACGGGCATGCTACCACCTAAGTGGGTTTGGTGGTTACTCGTCCTCCTTGATGTCCTCCGCCACCCGCTCCTTGAACGGCTTCAGCTTCTCGTACAGCTCCTCGGGCGGCACCTCCTCGTGAGGCTCGGACTCCCCCACGAGCCACGGCGCGGCCTCCACGGCCGTGCGCCAGGCGGCCTCGTCCGGGTCGGTGTCGTCGCCCCCGCCGCCCGGCTCCGGCGGCGCCGGCTCGACCTTGTCGAGGTAGACGTTCGTGTACTGCCCGCGCTGGCTCTCGTGGTACTCGATGCGGGCCCGCTTGCCCTCGAGCCGCTTCGCCTCGTTCCCGATGGACTCGCGGAACGTCGTGTACTCGTTGCCGTCCGAGTCGCGTAGGACGTAGCGGGTCGTGCCCGTCCGGGTCTCGAAGGTCATTACCTCGGCGACGTCGACCACGGCCTCCATCCTGTCCCGCATACCCGGACGTAGACTTGCCGCACCTTGCGCCGCATGCAACGGGATTGAGGCGGCCTCCCGGCGGGAATGAGGTGCGTAGGTCCCAACGGGAGGAGGAAAGCGTGTACATCGGCGTCGGAACCATCGTCGCGATCATCCTGATCGTCCTGCTGATCGCCTTCGTCTTCTAGCACCGGCCACGCATCAGCGGGGGTCCGGGAGCGCGAGCCACCGGGCTGGTAACCCGCGGCGCGCCGCCGGTAGGCTGCGCGTCGCAATGGCGAAGCTGCCTCCTGGCCCGCGAGCGCCCCGCGCCGTTCAGACGCTTGCCTGGTGGACGCGCAGCGTGCCGCTCTTCGAGCGCTGCCGCGCCCGCTACGGCAAGCGCTTCACGCTGCGGCTGCTCCAGACGCCCCCGTTCGTGCACCTGTCCGATCCGGCGGAGGTGAAGGAGGTCTTCACGGCGTCGCCGGACGTGCTCCACCCCGGCGAAGGCGCGCGCATCCTCGAGCCCGTGGTGGGCGCCAACTCGGTGATCCTGCTCGACGAGAGCGCCCACCTGTCGCAGCGAAAGCTGATGCTGCCCGCCTTCCACGGCGCGCGCATGGAGGCGCTCACCGGCCTGCTCGAGGAGGTGACCGAGCGCGAGGTCGCGAGCTGGCCGCTCGGCGAGCCGTTCGAGCTCCACCCGCGCCTGCAAGCGCTCACGCTCGAGGTGATCCTGCGCGCCGTGTTCGGGCTGGACGAGGGCGAGCGGCTCGACATCCTCCGCGAGCGCCTGACCCAGATCCTGGAGTTCGGCTCGCATCCCGCCTCCATGCTTCCGGTGCTCCAACGCGGTCGGGTGTGGAACGAGTTCGTGCGCGGCCGCGAGGAGGTGGACCGGCTGCTGTTCAACCTCGTCGACGAGCGCCGCGCCGCTGCCGATGGCGAGGCGCGTGAGGACGTGCTGAGCATGCTGCTTGCCGCCCGGCACGAGGACGGGTCGCCGATGTCGAAGGTCGAGCTTCGCGACGAGCTGATGACGCTGCTGGTGGCGGGCCACGAGACGACGGCGTCCGAGCTGTCGTGGGCCTTCGAGCGGCTCGCGCGCACGCCGCGCGTGGTGAGGGAGCTTCAAGCGGCGGTCGACTCGGCGGATGGCGACGCCTACGTCACCGCCACCGCGCAGGAGACGCTACGTCACCGCCCGGTGCTCCCACAGGCCGCGCCGCGGCTCGTCAAGCAGCCGGTCGAGATCGGCGGCTTCCGCTACCCCGAGGGGGTCTGCCTGGCGGCCAACTCGTACCTGATCCACCACGACCCGGCCATCTATCCCGACCCGTACGAGTTCCGCCCCGAGCGCTTCCTCGACGAGCCGCCCGGCACGTACACCTGGATCCCCTTCGGGGGCGGGCGCCGCCGCTGCCTCGGGGCGAGCTTCGCGATGCTCGAGATGAAGGTCGTGCTGCGCGCCGTGTTCGCACGCGCCGAGCCGATGCCCGCGCCGACCCCGCTCGAGGGCAGCCGTCGCCGCAGCATCACGCTCAGTCCGCGCCGCGGGGCCACGACGATGCTTCGCGCCCGGACGCGCGAGCCGGCCTACGCGCCGGCGCTCGGCGCGTAGCCAACGAGCCACCTCCCGCTAGGGCGCCGGAAAGGCGAGCCAGGCCTGCTCGGAGAGGTCGTCGAGCGAGTTGGCCTCCACGCCCGCGTCGGACAGCGTGAAGAGCCGGCCGCCCAAGACGAAGGAGCGCAGGATCGGCGCGTCCTGATGCGAGGCGCGGCCCACTTCGGCGATGCCCGCGGCGCGCTGGACCCGGAACCCGGTGGCGCCCTCGAAGGCCTGGGCGCCGAAGACGTTCAGGGGCACGACGGCGAGGTCGCGCGGCCCCCACCACAGGAAGGCGTGGTGGTCGAACTCCGCCTGCGAGCTCGCGTTGGAGACGGCCGCGTGGTGCAGGCGGCGGGGGTTGCTCGGGTCCGAGACGTCGAAGAGCGAGAGCTGGGTGCCGAGCTGGACGCCCGCGTCGGTGGCGTCCTGGCCCACGCCCAGGAGCAGGCCCGGTCCGACCGAATGCAGGTAGGCCGAGTAGCCGCGGATCTTCAGCTCGCCGCGCACGACCGGCTTGGTCGGGCGCTCGAGATCGACCACGTAGAGCGGGTCGATCTGTCGGAAGGTCACCACGTAGCCCGCGGGGCCGATGAACCGGACGGCGAAGATCCGCTCGCCGCGACCGAGGCCGCTTACCTGGCCGATCTGGCGCAGGGCGCCGTCGTCCTCGTCGAGCACAGTCACGTGGCTCTGGCTCTCGACCGCGGCGTCGCCGTTCCACCAGACGGGCTCCTCGGTGCTGGCCGCCCGGAGCACCCCGTCGTGCTCCGACAGCGAGAATTGGTTGAGGAGGAAGCCGGGCACCCGGCCGCTGGCACGGTAGGCGGTGGAGTCAGGGTCGCCCGTGGCGAAGCGGTGGATCGTGGTGAAGGAACGCCCGGGCAGCTCGGCGCCCGGCGTGGCCGGGACCGGGGTCCAGTCCTGCGTGGCCACGTAGAGGTTGCGCTCGGAGGCGTAGACCACCTGGCCGCCGCTCATGATGGCGTCGGAGTCCACCGCCGGCAGGCCCTTCTCGAGGTCGATCGTCAGCACGGTCAGAACGTCGGTGCCGGAGAAGCTCGCCGGGCGCATGACGCGCCGGCAGGGCGCCGCGCGACGGAACTTCGGCTTGCCGGTGCCGCGGCGGCGCAGCGCCCGGCGCGGGAGCCAGCCGCGCACCGCGGTGCGCAGCGTGGGCTCGAACACGGCGCGCGGCCGGGTCCACACGACCACGCGGGCCGTGCGGCCGGTGAGGCGCGAGCTCACGTGGACGCCGCGGATGCGCTCGGTGCGGATTACTCGCATCGCACCGGCGTCGCTCACGTCGATCTCGGTCAGGACGGTCACGCCCGCGTCGCCCCCGCCGAACGGCCTGATGACCGGCTGGTCGAGGCCCGCCGGCGCGTCGTGGGAAATCGCGAGCAGCCGGTCGCCGCGGAGGAGCAGCTCGTGGCCGTAGCCGGCGAGCTCCAGCGAGCCCAGGAGGCGCGGGCCGTCGGGGTGTACCGCGTGGATGCGGTTCCCGGCCACGGCGAAGATGCGCGAGCCGGCCGCCTTGACGATGTCGGGCTCGTCGACGCCGGCCTCCTGGACGTTCGTCCCGGACGCGCCCTCCTCCACCGCGCCGCCGGTGGGGGCGGGCGCGGCGAGGACCTCCGGGGTGGCCACGGCGTCCGGGGCGCCGCGGCGGAGCGGCATGAGGATCGGCGGGGACGGCGGCGGCGGAAGAGCACCGGGGCCGCGGCGGACGCGGGAGCGGCCGTAGCGGACGAGGGCGGCACACGAACGGAAGGACCTCAGGCGGAGCTTGCGGGCCTTGAGGCGCTTCTCGAGCGTTGGGGCGGCGGAGGCGGCTGTGGGCGCGGCGCCGGAGGCCGCGAGCGCGGCGGAGGCCGCGGGGGCGCCCAGCGCGGCGGAGGTCGCGGG
>DASZJZ010000244.1:0-27733 GCA_035947555.1 Thermoleophilaceae bacterium
ATGCGTTGGCCGGCGTGCAGGCAGCGCGGGCGGGGGAGTTCGGCTGG
Organism: Thermoleophilaceae bacterium; assembly: GCA_035947555.1. Classification (GTDB taxonomy): domain Bacteria; phylum Actinomycetota; class Thermoleophilia; order Solirubrobacterales; family Thermoleophilaceae; genus JACVRW01. The sequence goes on from DASZJZ010000244.1 coordinate 48, forward strand.
GTGGTGGGAGTCGATCGCACCGGTCAAGCGGCGGCGTTGAGCCGTCGCGGGGCCGACGTGGTAGTGAAGGACCTCGCAGAGCTGCTAGAGGGTCAGTGACCGCCGAGCCGGCACCGCGCGGCGCGTCGATAAGTCGCTTGGGCTCGGTGTAGTACTGACTCTCGCCGGCCCAGTCCAGGATCCCGCCGTGCCGGCCATGGACAGGTCGTGCGCGCTCGCCCCCGTGCGCCCGGTTCCCTAGATCCTCGAGCGTCACCGGGAGGCGTTCGACGAGCTCGCCAAGTACGCGCGCGCCTGGCGTACTCCAGGACCCCGAGGAGGAGGCCGGACTCTTGGCCCCAATTGTGGCCCCAACCCGCTCGCCACCTTGAGACAGATTCGCCAGCTCGGGAGCGTCCGCGCACAGGCGACAAACGGCTTTCGGCGCCATCTTCGCCGGCCTGAGTCGTCGCTTCCGACTGTGAGCTCCTAGGCCGGACCCGGGCGGTCGGGGCCCGTGCCGGGAACGTTGCATTTGCAGGCCTTCTGCCGCAACCGAGTCATGACATCCTGGCAGCTTCAGGGGCCCAAGGCCACGAGGACGGTGACGCTTCAAAACAGTGGGTTTGCAGGGATTTAGGTGAGCGACGGGACTCGAACCCGCGACCGCCTGGACCACAACCAGGAGCTCTACCTGCTGAGCTACGCCCACCGCGGCTGATCGAATGTAGCAGTGGGGCGGGCCGCTGGGGCTCGTCTCAGCGGCGCAGCGTGATCGTGCGGCTCACGGTCCGGCGCGGTTCGGACGCGCCGCCTGCCACAGCCTCGAGCAGCGTGCGCACCCGGCGTGCCTTCCGGAGGGCCTTCTTCGCCCCGCGCTTCACCTTCAGAGTCAGACGGGTCGGCTTGCCTGCCTCCGCGGTCGCACGGCCGGCCGCCACCTGCACCCGCGCCGAGCCGCGCGGCCGCAGCCCGATTCGGCGCGCGACCCTCGACGAGAGCGTGAGCGTTCCGCTCAGCGGGCAGCGCTGCGAGCACACGGCCCACAGGCGCAGGCCGCGCGATGCCACGCTGCGAAGCCCGGCCGAGCGGCGCAAGGAGATCGTCCGGCTGAGCGTCAGCGTCCGGCCGCCCTGGGTCAGCTTCACGTGCAGCGCGACGCTGGCGGTCTTCTTGCGCCGCAGCGCGGCCTTGGCGCGCTTCGTCAAACGCACCGTGGCCGTCGCCGTGCCCGCCCCTGGCAGGCGCTGGCTTCCTCGCCCGAGCACCGTGGAGCGCCGCCCTAGCCCGAGGATCCGCGCGGCTCGCGCCGAGGCGGTCAGCCGCGCCTCGATCCGACACTCCGAGGCGCATCCGGCCACGGCCTTCAGCCGGCCGGCCAGCGCTTCCGCGATTCGCTCCTCGGCCGGCGCGAGCGCGAAGGACGGCGCCTCGGGCGGCGGCGGATCGGGCGTGTCCACGGTGAAGCTCGACGGAGCGCTAGCGCCCACGTTGCCCGACGCGTCCGACTGCCGGGCGACCACCGTAAATTGACCGTCGGCGAGAGAGCGGGCCGTGAGGGACCACGCGCCGCTCGAGGCCGTGGTGCTCGACTCCTGCACCAGCCCGCCGCCCGCCCCTCGGATCTGCACGGTGATCCCCGGCAGGTCGCCTGGCGCGGTGCCTGCCACGCCGGAGATCAGCGGCGTGCTGTCACTCGTCGTCGAGCCGTTGCCGGGCGATGTGATCGATACCGACGGGGCCGCGGCGTCCACGACCGAGAACGCGACCTCACGTTCCGTCCTGTTGCCGGCCGAGTCCCCCTGTGACACCCGAACGCCGTAAGCTCCGAGGGCGAGCGGCTGAGGCGGCTCGACCGCGAAGGCGCCCGACCCTGGGTCGCGCGGAATCGAGGCCGCGTACACCGTTGCGCCCGCGCCGTCGACGATCTGGACGGTCACCGTCGGGTCGTCGCCGACCGCCACGCCCGCCGAGCCGGCGATGGTGGGGGTCGTGTCGGCCGTCGCGGAGCCGTTCGCGGGCGATGTGATGTCCACCAGGGGAGCGACGAAGTCGCCGACGAGCCTGAAGGCCGCCGAGTCGGTCCCCACGTGCCCGGCCTGGTCGCGCTGCTCGACGTGCACCGTGTAGTTCCCGTCAGGGAGCTGAGGCGCGGTTGCCGACCACGTGGAGCCCTGCGCGGTCGGCGTCAGGGTGTGGACGACGTTGCCGCCGGAGTCGCGGATCTCCACCCGCACGGTCGGCAGATCGCCGAACAGGGTGCCCGCGGTTCCGGTGACGGTCGGGGTGGGATCGGTGACGGTCGCCTGGAAGTCGTCGACGCTCACGGCGGGGTCCATCGTGTCCACGGCCCATGTCCGAGTGGCCGGCGACGGATCGGCGTGGCCCAGCGCGCTGATCGCCCGCACCTGGAACGTGTGCTGCCCGTCGGCGAGCCCCGTGTAAGTCTGGCTCCCGGGCGGCGTCTGGCAGGCGGTGAAAGTCGCTCCGTCGAGGCTGCACTCGAACGGCGGGTCCCCGGGCGTCTCAGTGCCCTCGAACTCGAACGTCGCGTCCGTGTCCTCGGTGAACTGGTCGGCGGCCGGGCCCGCCGTGATGGTCGTCTGCGGATTGCGCGCGCAGGTCGCCGTACTCGTGCTCGTCCCCCAGCCCACTATCGCCCCGGTGTCGCCCTCGAAGAGGTCGCGGACCCGCAGCGTCCACGTGCCCTGCTTCTGCTTGCCGTCGAACCGCGAGAGCTCGTCGTTCTGAGGCCTGAAGCTGCCGGTGTACGGCGCCGTGCCCGACGCGATGTTGGCGGCCGCTTCGTCGTCGAACACCGTTTCGACGAAGTTGTTGCCGTCGTTGTCGGGACCGCCCGGATGCTCGGCGAGCTTGACCGTCGTGCCGTCCGGGCCGGTGATCTGGATGCTGAGGTCTCCGACCCAGCCGTGGGTGATCCGCGAGATGCTCACGTCCACGTCCTTGACCAGACCGGGGTTGGGGACGCTGAGCGTGGACGCCACACCGGCGCTGCTGTCGTCGGGGATCGAGCGCGGCACATTCGACGAGGACTGCGGCGTCGGCGTGCCGGGATAGCCCGTCGGCAGCACCACGGGAACCTGCTGCGTTCCCTGGTCCGTGTCGAGCGAGAGGGTGGCGCTTACGTCCTCGCCGCACGTACCGCCCGACAGCTGGCCCACGTACTGGTCCACGTTCTCGGAGCTGGCGCCCGGCGCCGTGGTCGGATAGGCACTGGCCGGCTGCGTGAACGACAGCGACCCGCTCCCGCTCATCGTGCCGTCGATTCCCGTCGCAGGGCCGTCGCCGCCGTTGCGGATCCTCTGGTCGAGCGCGAACGACTCGCCCGGCTCGATCGCCCCATCGTCGTCCCCGCCGGGGTTGGCGTCGCTCAGGTCGGGCGCCTCACCGGACAGCACGGGCGTCGGCGCCAGCTCGTCCGCGTTGGAGACCACGAGCGCGAAGTCCTGGTCCGTGAGGTCGCCGATCCCGGGCACTCCGTCGCCGGCGACCGTGGTGCCCTTCACGGTCACCCCGAGGCGCGTCACCACGCCAGCCGGCAGATAGACGCTCTCGACGTTGTTGCGCGGATCGGCCGTGCCGCCGGTTCGCGACAGCGCCCCCGCGAAGACGTTGCCCTTGTACGTGCGGCCGCCCGCGTCCACGACGAGGTCGAGGTTGTTTACGACGGGGTTGCCGGAGGTGGGGCCGGGCGCGTCCGTCCACGCCAGCGTGACCTTCACGGGCCGGGTCGGATCCGGCACCGAGTACGACCGCGCCCGCGTCTCACCCGACGTGCCGAGCAGGTCCCCGGGCAGCTGATCCCGATACTCGCGCGCGGTGGAGTCAAACGTGGTCCCGAGATTGACGCGCCCCCAGCCCTGGTCACTGTTCGGGCCCGGAGGCATATTCGACGTGCCCTTGCCGTCGTTGCCGCCGGCGAGATCCGTGGCTGTGTTCACGAGCAGCGCCTTCGTCAGCGCGGGCGAGGGATCGACAGTGCCGTTTGTCTGCGTGCGGCGATACCAGTGACGCACGAGGGCCGCCGCCCCCGCAACCTGCGGCGCAGCTTGGGAGCTCCCGGAGACCACCGAGTACCAGCTCGTGCCGGAGAAGAACTTGTCGCATACCCCGTGTGGATTGGGGGCGTCGAGATACCCGCTGTGCTGCGGAGCGGCACCGGTGATGTGCGTGCCCGGCGCGACGAGATCCGGCTTGAGACGCCCGTCGTCGGTGGGGCCCCGGCTCGAGAAGTTGATGATGTCGCGTGCGCTGTTGGCCTGGACGTTGGTCACGCCACAGCCGTCCGGCGCGTCTTCCAGCGCCAGGACGCCTTCGGATGCGCCAACGGTGATGACGTTCTTCGCCGACCCTTCCATCGAGATCGTTCCGTAGCCCTCGTTGGGGAACTCGGGTTCGCCGGGCGGCGGATCGTCCGGAACGTCATCGCCGTGGTTGCCGGCCGCGAAGACCTCGACCATCTCCTGGTTGCCCGCCTCGGGACGCGCGTCGCGCACGAGCTGGTCGTAGGCCGCGGAACGCGCTCCGTAGTCACCCCAGCTCGAGTCGTTCCCCGTACCCCACGAGTTGTTCGAGATGCGCGCTCCATTCGCGTAGGCGGCGGCGGTGAGACCGGCGGGGGTCCAAGCGGATGAGAAGTCGCCGTCGCATTCGAAGATCTTTGAGCCCCCCAGCCGCGCGAAGGGCGCCACGCCAAGACCGTGGTTGAAGTTGTTCGCGTCCTGGTACTCGGGGGAGCTTGTACGGGTGTTGTAGCCAGTTGCGATCGAGGCGACGTTCGTGCCGTGGCCGCCGCAGTCCCGCGCGTTCGAATCGCTCGTGTAGTTGGCCGTGTAGGAGACGCGCGTCGTGGTGCCGGTCCCGTGCTGGCGGAAATCCGGGTGGGCTGTGAGGATCGCGCCGTTGTCGAGCCCCTCGTCGGTCACGTCGATGGCGAAGTCGAAGGTGTCCTCGGTCGGGATGCGGCTCGGGTCGACGAGCCAGTCGAGGTAGGTGTCGCCGCTGGGCTGGAACGCGCCGTTCAGGTTCCCCGCCATGATCTGCGCCGCCCGCTCGTCGAGCAGCTCCGGTTCCGCGTAGGCCTCGACCGCCACCACGCCGGGCTCGCGCGCCAGCTCGCCCACCTCGGCGGGCGACAGCCTCCTGTACTCCGTGCGTAGCGCCCCGACCGTCAGCGGCGCAGCAGCGGCGGCCGGCCCCGCCAGCGCGGTGGCCTCGTCGCGCGCCGCCTCGCCCGGGGCGCCCGTCACGGTGGTGACGGCGAACACGCCTGAGGGGCTCGAGCGGTCCTCTAGCTTGTCGGCGGCCGTCAGGACGCTCACCGCCCGAACCGCGGGATGCCCGCCCTGCAGGGCCGCCACGCGGTCCACGGCCGCGCCGCTCGCATGGACGACGTAGGCGTTCTCCGCCTGGTAGGTCACGATGCGCGCTCCGGTCTCGCGCAGCCGCTCGACCCACGTCTGCTTCGGCGGTCCGACGAACTGGACGAGGGCCAGCGTCTGCCGGCGGTCCGGGGCCTCCTTGGCGGCGAGCGAGGAGCGCTCAGTGGCAGGATCGACCGCACCCGCCGCCGTCTCGACCGTCCGCATGTCGTCGCGCCGCTCGGCGCCGGCGCGGCGCAGGCGCTCGTCGTCCGCGCCCGCGGCCTCGACCAGCGAGAAGGACTCGTAGTCGGCCACCACGCGGGCGTCCGTGCGGGCCAGCGCGGCCGTGCCCTCGGCGTCGGCGGGCACCAGCAGGAGGTGGCGACGGGTGTCCGGCTGCGGCGACTGCGCCGTGGCCAGCACGGCGAGCGACATCCCCGCCAGCAGTCCGGCGGCGATGACCAGGGAGACGAGACGTGAGGCGACTATGCGAGGCCCTTTCGCGCGGCGAGCGCGCGGTCAAGGTTAGAGCGGATTTTGCGGGGCGACAGGGCGTTCCGAGGGGCGGGATACGACATGTGTCCATAGCGTCGGCAATACGGCGCGGAGCTTGAATCCCGGCCGCGTCGCCGAAGTTGCGGAGGCGTTTCTAAGAGGCTGCGGAAGCGCCCGCCCGGGCCGGGCGGTGGCCTACCTGACCGGGACCGGCTCGGCCGGCACGGTCTGCTCAGCGACGGCCTCCACGACCTCGCCGGGCTCGCCCTCTCCGCGGGCGCAGACCACGGTGAAGGCGCCGGTCTCGAGCGCGGGATTGCTGCGGATCGGGAGCCCCCGAATCGAGTCCCAGCCCAGGCGCTCGACCTCGAAGGGGTTCATCTCGATCGCGACGGCGGGCCACTCGCAGGCGACGTTGTGGGCGTCGATCGCCTTGGAGATGACTTCGAGGTTCTTGGCTTCCGAGCTGCTCATCGCTGGGCCGGGCTTCCGAGGACGTGGCTGTAGTGCTCGATGGTACGCCTCAGGCCTTCGCGGATGTCGATCTCGGGCTCCCAGCCGAGCAGCTGCTTGGCGCGCGTGATGTCCGGCTGGCGCACCTGCGGATCGTCGACGGGGAGCGCCTCGAATACGATCTCCGAGCGCGACTCGGTCAGCTCGATGATCAGCTTCGCCAGGTCGAGCAGGCTCATCTCGTCCGGGTTGCCGAGGTTGACAGGCTCGTGCACGTCCGACTCGGCCAGCAGCACCAGCCCCCGGATCAGGTCGTCGACGTAGCAGAAGCTGCGCGTCTGGGTGCCGTCCCCGAAGACCGTGAGCGGCTTGTCGGTCAGCGCCTGGCGCAAGAAGGTCGGGATCGCTCGCCCGTCGTGGGGCCTCATCCGGGGCCCGCTCGTATTGAAAATTCGCGCGATGCAGGTGTCCACGCCCTGCTGGCGCAGGTAGGCCATCGTCAGCGCCTCCGCGTAGCGCTTGGCCTCGTCGTACACGCCGCGCGGACCGATCGGGTTCACGTTGCCCCAGTACGACTCCGGCTGGGGGTGTACCAGCGGGTCCCCATACACCTCGCTCGTCGACGCCAGCAGGAAGCGGGCCCGCTTCTTCTTCGCCAGCCCCAGCGTGTTGTGGGTTCCGTAGGCCCCCACCTTCAGCGTGTGCAGAGGCAACCGCGCGTAGTCGATCGGCGATGCCGGCGACGCCATGTGGAACACCAAGTCAACCGGCTCGTCGATCTCGTAGTACTTGGTGATGTCGAACATCTCGAAGCGAAACTCGGGCCCGTCCTTCAGGTGGCTGACGTTGTCGAGCGAGCCCGTGTCGAGGTTGTCGACGCAGATGACGCGCTGGCCGCGCGCCAGCAGGTAGTCGCACAGGTGTGATCCCAGGAACCCGGCGCCGCCCGTGACCAGCGAGGTAGGCATGAGCGCGGAGGCTAGCGCCTCGCCTCAGGGCGGGGGACCGTCAGAGCAGCCGGCCGAGCGGCCCGAGGTCCAGATTCAGGTCCTCGGCGGTCAGCCCGAACTCCTCGCGAAGCTCCTCCATCCGCCGGTCGAGCTCCATGAAGGTCTGCCCCAGCCGCTCCACCTGCTCCTCCGAGAGCGACCCGCCATCGATGCGGCGCAGCGCCTGGCGCTCCATCAGCTGCCGCAGCAGCTCCACGATCGTCAGCACGAGCTGCGCGAGGCCCTTCTCCACCGACTCCGGGTCCGCGTTGATCCGGCGGCTCAGCGCGTTGTGCAGCCGTGGGTGCTCGCTCGGGAAGAGGTCGAGGTCGGGCGGGGCGTGGAGGACCTTGTCGCTCATGGCTGCGCGAAGGAGTAGGGCGGCCAGGGGCCGGTGCAGAGAACGCGGAGGCCGTCGTGGGTGGCCTGCAGGCGCTTCACCAGGCCGACGAAGGCGTCGACGGCCTCCCGGTCCACCAGGTAGGCGGCCCGCAGCACCTCGGGCCCCGGCCTCACGATGCTCTCGCGCGCGAGGAAGGCGAGCGGCTCGTGCACCAGCCGGGCTGCCTCCGTGCGGTGGGCCTTCGCGCGCATGTACTCGGTGCCGCTCGCGGCGGCGGGCGTGGCCGGGCTCCCCGGATCGGCCTCGGCGCGCACCGCCAGCTCCACGGCGCCGCGCACGCGGTCGAGGCTCGTCTTCAGCTCCTCGCGCCGCTCCTCGAGCGCGCGGACCGCCGCCTCGTCGTCCTCCACGAGCGTGCCGAAGCGCATCGGCAGCAGGTCGCGCTCCGCCATCAGCGACTCCACCACTTCCTCGTGGCGCCACAGCACCTCCGCGCTCAGCTCGCGCCGCTCGGCCGGCGCGCACAGCGCCGTGAGGCCGTCCGAGCGGACCGCGCGCAGCGGCGGATCGGGCGGCGCCGGGTCGTCGGTGATGGCGTAGAGCTCGATCACGGTATCCGCTTCCCGAGGGCGTCGCCTACGGCGCCACCCCGCAAGGCGTCGCCGCGGAACGCGTCCGTGCCGAAGGCGTCGCTGTCGAGCGCGTCGCCTCCCTCCAGCGCGTCCTTGTCGAGCGCGGTCTTGCCGAGCGAGTCGCCCATGTGCGGCAGGACTCCCTTCTCCTCGGCTGTCGCCACCGACGAGACGAGCGCGCGGAGGCCCACGTAGACGAGGTCGACGTCCGCCACCGAGAGCGTGATGTCCCCGGCGATCACCACGCCGCCGCCGAGCAGCCGGTCGACCAGGTCCACGAGCGCAACGTCGCGCTCCGCGCTGACGGCGGTCGGGCTCATGCCAGCGCCGACTCTGTCCGGGGAACGAAGTTGTACGGCGGCCACGGGCCGGTCAGCTCGAGCTGCGCGCCGAGCTCGCTGTGGCGTTCGCGCAGCTCCTCGACGAGCTCGTGGAGGCGCTCGACCTTGCCCGTCTCGACGAGGTACGCCGCGTTCAGCAGCATCTCGCCCTCGTGGCCCGACAGCTCCGGGTTCTGCGGCCGGTTGACGACGGCGTCGGTGGCCCAGTCCTGCAGGCGGGCGTGCACGTCCTCGGCGAGCCCTCCGGCCAGGCGGTCGGCGGCCTCGCGCAGCTGCCGCTCCTGGCGGCGGCGCAGCATGTAGGCGCCGCCGGCGCTGCGGCCCTCGAGCTCCTCGTCGAACGCCTCCGGCGCCCGCTCGCGCGCGGCCGCCTCGAGGGCAGCGCGGTCGACGGTCAGCTTCACGCCCCACTCCTCGCGACCGTTGAGCACGTCCAGCGCAGTCTCGAACGCGGAGCGCTGCTCGGCGAGCATGCGCGCCGCGCCGTCCTCGTCGGCGAAGATCGTGCAGATCCGCAGCGGGACGATGGTGCCGCCCTCGAGCGCGTGCTCGAGCACGTTCTCGTGGCCGCGCGCGACGCGCTCGAGCCAGCCGAGGTCGTTGAGGTTGCGGCGAAGGGCGTCCTCGCTGAACTCTGAGAGCGGCACGCGGCTGACGAGGACAGCGAGGCCGTCCTCCTCGAGCCGCTCGAGAGGCGCGCCGTGGACGCCGGCGATCGCGGGGGGATCGCTGGCGCGCGTGACGCAGTAGGCCCAGACGCCGTCGCCCGTCTGAGGCGCCGCCTCCTCCGGGGCCGGCGGGGACGCAGGGGCGGGTCGCGCTTCCTCCGGAGCGGGCCGCGGGCGTGTGGCGGCGGGCCGCGCCTCGTCGCGGCGCCCTTCGGCCGGTCCGGCGACCCGCGCTTCGCCCGCCAGCGCCGCCTCCACCAGCGCCCGCTTCAGCTCCTCTACCGCGGCCGCCTCCGCTCGCGCCAGCAGGTCCGGCGCTCGCTGAGCGGCCCAGCGCTCCAGCTCATCCGCCACGGCTCGACTCCTCGCGATCCTGCGGCTGGCCCGGGGTCGGCGGGCCCTCGCGGTCCTCCGTCTGCCCGGGGGTCGGCGGGCGCTCGCGGTCCTGTGCTTGGCCGGCGGTCGGCGGGCCCTCACGCTCCTGGGCGTGCCCGGGCGTCGGCGGGCCCTCGCGCTCCTCCCGCGGCTCGCCCTCCCGCTCCTCGCTTCCCCGCTCCAGCCCAATCCGCTGCTCCAGCCGCTCCAGCCGCTCCCGCAGCTCGCGGTTCTCCCGCTCGAGCTGGTCGCGGTCGCCGTCCTCGTCCCTCTCCATCGCCTGCAACGACGGGTCGGTCTCCCACCAGTTGATCCCCATCTCGCGAGCGCGGTCCACGGACGCGATCAGCAGCCGCAGCTTGATCGTCAGCAGCTCGATGTCCAGCAGGTTGATCTGGATGTCGCCGGCGATGACGATGCCCTTGTCGAGCACCCGCTCCAGTATGTCCGCGAGGTTCGTGCTCTCGCTCGGCCGCCCCGGGAGGCCGGCCGTTCTGCCGCTCGGGAGGTAGGAGCCCTCCATGTCGCTACTCCTCCTCGGCCTGGCCGCGCACGAAGCGCTTGGTGCGCTTGTAGCCCAGCAGCTCGCCGCCGTCGTCGAGCTGCACGACGTAGGTGGCGAGCAGGTCCGTCGTGCTGGGGATGCGCTCGAGCTCGAGGACGTCGACCGTCACGAGCCAGGACTCGCCGTCCCACTGAAGCCCGCTCACCGCCTCGGGCGGGTAGCCGGTCAGGTCCTGAATCGTCTCGCGCGCGGCGATGGTGAGATCTCGCGCGGAGAGTCGGCCGTCGCTGCGGTCATTGCTCGTCGATTCCGCCATGGGTTCTATCTGCCCGCCACGCGCGCGCAGCAATCAGGCGCTGGAGCAGCTCGTCCTCGGCCTTGGTGGCCTCCTCGTCGCTCATTTCGCCCGCTCCGCGCGCCGAGTCGATCTCCATCAGCTGTGCGCGGATGACGTCCTCGTCGTAGTACTCGGCCTCCGCCTGCTCCTGGATGCGCTCGGCCAGCCACACCGTGCCCCGGACGGGCGCGAGCGGCAGCGTCAGCAGACCGGTGATCAGGCCCATGCTCCCACCGCCTCCTGCTCCTCGGTGAAGCTATAGGGCGGAAGCGGCCCGAGGTAGCGGATCCGCATGCGGTCCTGCACCTCGTCGCCGAGCCTCCCGACGGCCTCACTGAACTCGTCGACCCGCGAGCGCTGGACCAGGAAGGCCGCATTCACGGCGGCGTCCGGCGTGCCGGGCGGCTCGAGCCGGGCTGCCACGGCGAGCGGCTCCAGCCGGCCGAGCATCATGGCGCTGTCCCGCTCGCGCGCCCGCTCGACCTCCCCGGCCACGGCCTCGCCGAGCTGAATGCGGTCGTAGTAGGTGGCGGCCTTCGGCCGTCCCATCACGCGCTCGCGCATCTTGGCGACCGCGGGGGAGCTCTCCAGGACACCGCGCAGCAGCTGTTCCTCGTCGTAGAAGGCCTTCACGCTCAGCTGCACCTTCCCGGACAGCTCGGCGAGCAGGGCGACCAGGCGGTCGTGGCGCGGAGCGAGGAACTGCTCGACGACCGCGTCATCGCTCTCCATCACGGTCCCGAAGCGCACCGGCAGCACCGTCGCGGTGGCGACCGCCTCCTCGAGCACACGCCAGTGCGCCCGCAGGCCGCGGGCCGCGACGAGCGGCCCCTCGTCGACGTCGCTCACCAGCGCGGCGAGCTCCCGGTGCACGATGCGGCGAACGCCGCCGTGCTCTTCGCCGACTCCCGGCGCCTCTACGTTCGTCGGTTCCGCCGCGGGGGCGATCCCGTAGACGTAGACGGCCGTCACTCGTCGTCGCTCTTGCGGCTACGCGAGCGCTGCGAGGAGGAGCGCCGGCGCGACTCGCTCTTCTCCTGGTCCTCGTCGTCGTCGCCGCCGATGCCGAGCTTCTCCTTGGCGCCCTCGATCGCCCCCTTGCTCTTCGACTTGGCGCCGCCCTGGGTGATCGACTCCATCAGCTCCGGCAGGCCCTGCGACTGGTCGGCCTGCTGGAGGTCGAGCCGGTTGACGGCCTCCGCGAAGCGCAGGTAGGTGTCCACGCTCGCGATCACGATCCGTGCGTCGATCGTGAGGATCTCGATGCCGATGAGCGAGACCCGCACGTACGCATCGATGACCAGCCCCTTGTCGAGGATGATGTCGATGACGTCCGCGAGCCCGCTTGGTGATGGGCGAGCGGCGTATCCGCCTCCGCCTGCTGTTGCAACGGCCATGTCGTTGGGTCCTCCCGTCTAGGTTTCTTCGGTCTGCTGCGCCGGCATCGGCTCCTCGTCCTTCTGGAGGAGCTGGCTGCGGATGTGCGAGCGATTCTTGGCGAGGGCGCGAGAGACATCGAGCTTGCGGATTCCATGCAGGTACCCGATGCACCAGTCAAGCTGGCCGAGCGCGTCCTCGGCCGCCTGGCGGTACCGCTCGAGCTCGTCCCGGCCCTTTCTGTCGGTCTCCTGGTCGTCTCCTCGAGCCATCGTTACCTCCGTAGTCAGGTCCGTCCGACCGGAGCCCGCGAGCGACTGGGCCGCGGCGGCGGCTTGAGCGCCGGCTCGCCGTCGGAGCGCTTGGGCGGCCTCGAGCTGGGACGGGCCCGCTTCCGCCGCCCGAGCGGCCGGTCGAAGATCGGGGGCCGTCGTTCGTCGACGTCGGAGGGCCGATCGTCGGGATCCGGCCCCTCGTCCTCGGCGGCCTCGTCGTCGGACTCGGCGTCGTCGGACTCGTCGGCCTCGGCCTCGGCCTGCTCGTCACCCTCGGCAGCGATCCGCTCGTCCTCGGGCTCCTCATCCTCCTCGGCCTCGGCCTCGGGCTCCTCGTCACCCTCGGCAGCGATCCGTTCGTCCTCGGGCTCCTCGTCCTCCTGGGCCTCAGGCTCGTCATCGGCCTCGGCCTGGGGCTCTTCGTCCTCCTCGGCGTCCGGTTCTTCCTCGGAGTCCTCGTCGGCGTCGCCCTGTGGCCCTTCGTCGCTGTCGTCCTGGGGACCGTCGTCGCCGTCGTCGCCCGGACCGCCTTCCCCTTCGTCCTCGGGCTCGTCCTCCAAGTCTTCGTCGGCCTCGGCTTGGGGCTCCGCGTCCTTCTCAGTCTCGGCCTCGGGCTCCTCGTCTTCCGCAGCCTGGGCGTCGGGCTCCTCGTCCTCTTCAGCCTCAGCTTCGGGCTCCTCGTCCTCTTCGGCCTCGGCCTCAGGCTCCTCGTCCTCCTCGGCCTCAGGTTCCACGTCCTCCTCAGCCTCAGCCTCAGGTTCCACGTCCTCCTCAGCCTCAGCCTCAGGCTCCTCGTCCTCTTCAGCCTCGGGCTCCTCTTCCTCCTGAGCCTCCGGCTCGTCGCCCTCTTCAGCCTCGGCCTCGGGCTCCTCGTCCTCCTCGGCCTCGGGTTCCTCCTCCTCCTCGGCCTCGGGCTCCTCTTCCTCCTCGGCCTCCGGCTCCTCTTCCTCCTCAGCCTCGGGCTCCTCGCCCTCTTCAGCCTCGGCCTCGGGCTCCTCGTCCTCCTCGGCCTCGGGCTCCTCGTCCTCGAAGTCCTCCTCGGCCTCCGCCTCGGGCTCCTCTTCGTCGACGTAATCCTCGTCGTCCTCGAAGTCCTCCTCGCCCTCGGCCTCCAAGTCGTCCTCAGCCTCCGCCTCGGGCTCCTCCTCGTCGACGTAGTCCTCGTCGTCCTCGTACTCCTCGTCGGCCGGCTGGTCGTCGCCGCTTTGGAGGCGCTCACGGATCAGGTCGCGGCCTTTGTAGGCCACCCGGCCCACCGTCACGAGCGCCGCTCCGGCTGCCACCGCGCGCACGCCGGTCAGGCCCTTCTTCTTCTTGTCGTCGCCGGCCGGCTGCCCGCGCCCGTCCTCCAGGGCGGACGCCAGTGCCGCCAGGACCATCCGCCGCACGTCGACGGGCAACTCGTTCCTCTTCTTCCCTGTTCCTGGCAACCTCATCGGGACGCTTCTCCTAGCTCCTGATCACCCTGTAGGTGAGCACTGCCGCGGCCGCTCCCGCTGCGGCCGCAGCCATCGCGGCGTGGACAGGCGACGGTCGGTCGCCCGCCATTCGCTTCGCGAGTGCTCCCTTGACGAAACCGGCCATCTACCGTCAGCTGCGGCTGGAGGACTTCCGCCTGCTGCCACCCGACGAGCGGGACTTCTTCGACGAGTCGCTGCCGTCGCCGCCGTTGCTCGATCCGCGGCTCCGGCTCTCGCTCCGCCCGGAGGAGGACGCCCGCGAGCGCGAGCCCGAGGACGAACCGCCACCCGACGACGACCCGCTGCGGCTGCGCGACGATCCGCCACCGCTTCGGGACTCGCTGCCGCTCCGCGACGACGACTTCTCGGCCTGGCGCTTGAAGCGCTCTGAGCGCGAACGCTGGCTCTCCTCGTCCTCTTCGCCCTCGTCCTGGTCCTCGTCCTCATCGCGCTCGGCGTCGTCGAGGGCGTCCTCGACGTCGCTGTAGTCGCGCTCCTCGTCGTAGTCCTCGGGGTGCTCCTCGACGAGCTCGCCGTCCTCGATCACCCCGCGCCACGCGCCGGTCTCCAGCTCTTGCATCTCGATGAACGCCTTGAAGCGATGCAGGTCCGCACGGGCGGCACGCTTGACGTGCCGCATCCCGCGCGCCGCCTTCTCGATCAACGAGCCGGGGTCCACGTCCATGTTCAGCTCGATCCGAGTCAGCCGCGGGGCGAGCTCGTGGAACGTCACGACACCCGTGTGCGTGATGCCCTCCGAGACCTTCCACTTGATGCGCTCATCGGGGCGCTGCGTCTCGATCTGCGCCTTGAACTCGCGCTTCCTGGTCCAGATCTTCGTCGCGAAGGAGACCGTGCAGTCGTCCTCCTGCGTCACGCGCGTGACGCGGTGCATGAACTGGGGCCAATCCTCGAACTGAGTGAACTGGTTGTAGGCCGTCTCGACCGGCACGGCCACGTCTACGGACTGCTGCACCGGCATCCGCCGGCCCTTTCCAACGCCTGGCATACCGCCCTTTCCGCCGCCGCTGTCACCGCCGCCCGGCATGAGACCGCTCGCGGCCTCCTTCACCAGGCCGCCGGCGCCGCCGGCCTCTTCGACTTTCTCGCTGACGCCTTCCTTCAGCTTTCCGCCCACCTGGTCGCCCATCTTCTTGGCGGCCTTGGTGGTGGCCTTCGTGGCCATCTTTCCGGGCTTGGGAGAGGGAAGGCTTATGCCATTGCCACGGACGGCGTCCACGCCCTTCTTCGCCAGCGGCGCGAGGGCCGCGAGGCCCGCGCCGGCCGCAACCCCGCGCGCGCCCGAGAACGGGCTCGACTTCTTCTTCTGCGGCTGCGGGCTGCCGACGTTCTTGACGGCCTCTCTCACGACCTGTCCGAGTGCTTCTCGCACCGTGTCACTCATGTCCTTGGCCATCCGTGTATCTCCCCGATCGCTGTTCGTGCGTCCCTGTAGAGGTCGGCTACCCAGCCTGCTGCGCGGAAAACGCGTATACGGGGTCCCCCCGCGGGTGATGCAAGGCGCGTGTCAAGGCGGGGTACGCTCGTCTCGATGCACGATCTCGGCGCACCCGGCTCCTACATGACGCTTACCGAGGGGGTACCCGTCTACTCACGCGACGGACAGCGCCTCGGCGAAGTCGAGCACGTGTTGGCGGAACCGGACAAGGACATCTTCGACGGCATCGTGTTCGACGCGAGTCCCCTACCCGGCGGGCACCGCTTCGTGGACGCCCCCGAGGTGGAGAGCATCCACGAGCGCGGCGTGGTGCTGGCACTCGACGCTTCGGCCGCCGAGCGCCTGCGCGAGCCGAGCGAGAACCCGGCGACGATGGGGGCCGAGCCGGACGACACCGTCGAGGGCGACCTCGAGCGCAAACTCCGCCGAGCCTGGGACCTGATCTCGGGTCGCTACTAGGCCGGCCGGCGGCAGTGCCCCCGGGAGGACTCGAACCTCCGGCCCGCTGCTTAGAAGGCAGCCGCTCTATCCAGCTGAGCTACGGGGGCCCAGGCGCGAGGATAGGCCGCGCGGCGGCCGCTGAGCGGCTCAGCGGCCGGAGTCGCCTCCGATCGGGGAGCCCGAGAAGAAGAAGAACCAGATCTCGAAGGCCACCGCGGCGATGATCACAACGGCCACCACGATTCGCTCTGCGCCGGAGATGCGGGCGCCGGCGCCGGGATAGTCCGGCCGCTCGCCGCGCATGCTGCGCAGCCACGGCGCGTGCGTTCGCACCGTCGGGAGCGTGCCGGTGGCCTCCTGATACGCGTAGCTGACCCGCTTGAGCGCCTGGTAGAGCAGGACGCTGAACACGACCAGGCAGATCAGCACGGCCGCCACCGCCCCCATCGACGGCTGGGTGTTCTCCCCCTGAATGCGCGACCCGATCCACAGCGCCAGCAGCGGGCTCCCGATCCACACGTTGAGCGCGAGGAACGCCATGAGGGCGGCAAGGCCGAAGCGCTTGGCCACGACGGCGATGGTATCCCGCGCGCTTGGCGATGAGTTCGCCCGCTCTTGCGGGTCCTGTTACGCATGATCGCCGCCGCGCCAAAGGACTCATACGCCCGGCTCGTGGAGCCCCACCGCGCCGAGCTGCGCGCCCACTGCTACCGCATGCTGGGGTCGCTCCACGACGCCGAGGACGCACTTCAGGAGACCCTCCTCCGCGCGTGGCGCGGGCTGAGCAGCTTCGAGGGCCGCAGCTCGGTGCGCACCTGGCTGTACCGGATCGCCACGAACGTCTGCCTCGATCTGCTCGCGCGGCGTCCCAACGAGCCGGCGGAGTGGCCTGAGCCCTTCCCGGACGGCATGCTCGAGATCGAGGACGGGCGGGCGGCCCCCGACGCCCGCTACGAGCAGCGCGAGAGCATCGAGCTGGCCTTCGTCGCGGCGTTCCAGCACCTGCCCGCCACGCAGCGCGCGTCGCTGCTGCTACGCGACGTGCTCGGGTTCTCGGCGAAGGAGACGGCAGCGGCGCTCGACACCACGGTGGCATCCGTCAACGGCACGCTGCGGCGCGCCCGCGCGACGGTCCACGACCGCTTGCCCGAGCGCGGCCAGCAGCAGACCCTGCGTGAGCTCGGCGACCATGAGGTCCGGAGGATCGTGGAGCGCTACGCCGACGCGTTTGAGCGCGCCGACCTCGATGCCGTGGTGGCCATGCTGGCTGAGGACGCCAGCTTCTCGATGCCGCCGCTCCCCGACCGTTTCGACGGCCTCGACGAGATCGTCCCCTTCCTGGCGCGAGGCCCGCTCCGGGTGCGCTGGCGGCACCTGCCGGTGCAAGCAAGCGGGCAGGCCGCCGTGGCTTGCTACATGTGGAACGCACGACGCGGCGCGTACGTGTTCCACGCCATCGACGTGCTCACCCTCCGCGGGCCCCGCATCGCCGCGATCACGGCGTTCCTGGACGACCAGCTGTTCGCGCCGTTCGGCGTCCCGGACGAGCTCCCCGCCTAGCAAGCGGTCAGTTTCGGCCGCGCTGGCGGTCAGCACTCACATGACCACGGACAGATCCCGCAACGGCTGGGCCCTCGCACTTGCCTCGATCGCGTCGCTGATGGTGGCGCTCGACACCCTCGTCGTGTCCACCGCCCTGACCACGATCCGGGAGGATCTCGGCGCCTCGATCGAGGAGCTCGAGTGGACGGTCAACTCGTACAACCTCACGCTTGCCGTGCTGCTGCTGCCGGCCGCGGCGCTTGGCGACCGCTTCGGGCGCCGGCGCATGTTCGCTGCCGGCCTGGCCCTGTTCGCCGCCACCTCGGCCGCCTGCGCCCTCGCACCCGGGGTCGGGTGGCTCATCGCCGCTCGCGCCGTCCAAGGGGCCGGCGCGGCGCTCGTCATCTCACTGGCGCTCGCGATCGTCAGCGCCGCCTACCCGCCTGAGCGCCGCGGCGCCGCGATCGGCATCCTCGAAGGCATCACCGGCCTCGCGGTGGTCGGCGGCCCGGTGCTCGGCGGGGCGATCTCGCAGGGCCTCTCTTGGGAGTGGATCTTCTGGGTCAACGTGCCGATCGGGCTGGCGGCGCTTCCGCTGGTCCTCGTCAAGATCGAGGAAACCTTCGGCAGCGACATCTCGCTGGACGTCCGCGGGCTCGCGCTCGTAGGCGGCGGGGCCCTGGGGGTCGTATGGGGGCTGGTGCGTGGAAACACGGCCGGCTGGGACAGCCTCGAGGTCGTGCTCGCGCTGGCCGTGGGCGCCACGCTGGTGGCGACGTTCGTCGCCTGGGAGCTCCACACGCGCGAGCCGATGCTGCCGATGCGTCTCTTCCGTTCGCGCGCGTTCTCGGCGGGCAACGCTGCCACGTTCTTCCTGTTCGCCTCGCTGTTCGGGGCGGTGTTCTTCTTCGCGCAGTTCCTCCATACGGGGCTGGGCCATGACCCGCTCGAGGCGGGGCTGCGACTGGTGCCATGGACCGCCACCCTGTTCTTCGTGGCGCCTGTGGCGGGCGCACTGGCCGACCGGATCGGCGAGCGGCCGCTGGTGGCCGGGGGTCTGGCGCTGCAGGCGATCGGGATGGCGTGGCTCGCGGCGATCGCCGAGCCCGGCCTCGCCTTCACCGAGATGCTCGCGCCGTCGATCGTCACCGGCCTCGGCGCGTCGGCGGCGATCCCCACCTCGGCCAACGCCGTGGTCGGGGCGGTGTCCATGGAGGCAGTCGGAAAGGCGGCAGGAGCGAACGGAATGCTGCGCGAGCTGGGCGGGGTGTTCGGGATCGCCGTGGCCGTCGCCGTGTTCGCCGGGGCAGGGAGCTACGCGTCCGCCGCGGCCTTCAGCGACGGGTTCGCGGCGGCGATGGGCGTGGCGGCGGCGCTGTCGCTGGCCGGCGCGGTCACCGGTGTCTGGCTGCCCGCTCGGCCCGCAATGGAATCGACCAACGACAAGGAGTCTCGAAATGACGAGCTTTCCGGGAGAGTCGCCGGAGTACAGGACGGCGCGTGACGCACTGCTCGAGCGGGAGATCGGTCTGCGCAGGGAGATGGAGACGGTGGCCGCGGCACGGCGGGCGCTGCCGCCAGGCGGGGTCGTGCCCGAGGACTACGTCTTCCAGGGCGCCGGTCCGGACGGCGACCCGGCGGACGTCCGGATGTCGGAGCTGTTCGCCCCGGGCCGTGACTCGCTCGTGATCTACAACTTCATGTTCCCGCGCTCGCCGCGGGATGACCGGCCCGGGCCGGCGAGCGGCCGGACGGCCGAGCTGCCGCTTCACGCCGGGCCGTGCCCCTCCTGCGTCGCGCTGCTGGACCAGCTCGACGGGATGGTGCAGCACTCGGAGCCGCGCGTGAACTTCTACGTGGTGGCCAAGGCGCCATTGCCGCGGCTGCTCACGTTCGCGGAGGAGCGCGGCTGGCGGAGGCTGCGGCTGCTGTCGGCGGCCGGGAACGACTTCAAGCGCGACTACCACGGCGAGACCGCCGACGGATCACAGATCCCGATCCTGAACGTGTTCCACCGCGACGGCGACACAATCCGCCACTTCTGGAGCTCAGAGCTGATGTTCGCGCCGACCGACGACGACCAGGACCCGCGCCACGTCGGCACGCTCGAGCCGCTCTGGAATCTGTTCGATCTCACGCGCGAGGGACGCCCGATGGCCTGGGACGAGCAGCTGGCGTACCCGTAGGCGCTACTCCCACAGTCCCGCGGCGCCGCAGGCCTGGGCGCGGTCGCTGTAGATCTGGAGCCGGGTGATCTGCCCATGCTCGACGGCGTATCGGGATGCCCAAGCGCGATGGCGCCCCGACATCGCCATCCCGAAACGCCTCGAGGGAGCGGCGAACGACCTCGACGTTGTCCTCGAACATGGCGTCGGCGTATCGCCCGCCGAAGGACGGACTTCGCGGAGGTCAACCGCCCGTGGGCGCCTCAATCTCCCGCTTGCGGGCGCGAACCAGGTCCTCGAGCACGTCCTCGGGCACCGGCCTGCTCGGAGAGAACCGAACGGTCCCCTTCGAGATGCTGAAGCCTTCGAGACGGTCCTCGACCGCCTCCACCGCAGCCGGGCTGAAGGGAAACACGCTGAGATGCGCCTTGGCGGCCCGGAACCCGAGCAGCGGACGCCCGGCATAGAGAAAAGCCGGCATGCCATAGCTGACGCCCTCCGCCGCCTCGGGCTCTACCTCCGCGACCACCGCGCGGACCCGCGCCAAGGCATCCTTTTGCTCGGGAGGCAGAGCGTCGAGGTAGTCGTCCATGGCGGACACCTTGATCGGGGCGGCCGGATTCGAACCGACGACCTTTTGCTCCCAAAGCAAACGCGCTACCAGGCTGCGCTACGCCCCGTTGTCGGGCGAGTGTAACCACCCCTCCTGCAGGCAATCCATCCAGGCTTGCAGTCGCGCTCGCAGCAGCGTGTCGCACGTCGTGACGGTCATGACGCCGTACTTGGACCGCCAGGTTCGCCCTCCGAGCCGGCCGCTATTGCTCTTCCGCTGCAGTCGCACCTCGCTCTGCTCGATTCCGAGCGTCGCGGCCCAGAACCCGCACACCTCCTCAAGGTCCTGATCCTCGTGGTACTGGACTGAGAAACGGAGCTTCTTGCGCGAAAGGGCCCTGAGCCAGCGGGTCGCAAGCAGCACGACGCGCGGGTCAGAGTTACCTATCGAGACGCGGTTTCGATTCCGCTTGCAGCCCTCGCCGATGTACATGCACACGAAGTCCCGGAAGGTGGGATCCTGCGCCAGGGCAGGAAACGATTCCCGGCCCTTTCTGTAGGCCTCGTCGCGCAACAGCCGGAACTTCGTCCCCATCGCCCGGCTGCCCGGGCGTGGGTTCTGTCGCCGGCGCCGCTGCAGCGGAATGTCCCGGAGCCAATAGAAGACCGTCGTCTTCGGCAACGCCAGCCGCTCCGCGATCTCGACGATGCTCAGGCGCCGCTCGACCCTCAGCTCTCGTGCCTTCTCGCGTAGGTAGGCCGGGTGTGCCATCGCGAACACATGTTCGCACTACACGCGGACGGAAGGGTTAAACGGCGCCGTTCGCGTACACCCCCCACAGCAGCAGCGTCGAGCCCGCGGCCAGCAGCACCACGCCCGTCAGCGGCACCGTTCTCGCCCCCGTGGGACGGGTCTTCTCGTGCACCATCAGCGCCGTCAGCGCCGCCATCCAGATCAGCGAGACCGTTCCGGCCGCGAACATCACCAGCATCAGCGCCCAGCAGCAGCCCACGCAGAACAGGCCGTGCCGGGCTCCCAAAGCGAAGGCGCCGCCGGCGCCGCGCCGGTAGTGCCTTCGCAGGAACGACGCGGGGTGACGACAGGCCCGCAGGCACGCGTCCTTCAGCGGCGTGAACTGGAACGCTCCGGCCAGCAGCAGCACCGACGGCGCGATCGCCCAGTCGTTCGCCGCCATCCACGGCGTGGACGCCACCAGGGCATGCAGCGCCGCGTCGCCCAAGAAGGCCAGCAAACCGAAGCCGGACCACACCACCGCATAGGCGCCCACGAACGCAGCCAGCGCGCGTCCGCGCTGCGGGGCCCCGGACGACGCCGCCGCAAACATCCGCACCAGCGGCAGGCTCGACGGCAGCATCATCGCCGCGATCATCACCTGCCATCCCGCCAGGAAGAGCAGCAGGGCGGGCCCGAGGCCGGGCCCGCCCTCCAGCAGGCTGTCGTGATGCAACGAACCCGCTATGCCACTCGCCTCGACCGCGATGGCAGCACCCCAAGCGGCTGCCACGGCGGCGACGATCGGGACAGGGACGCCGGCGACGCGCGCCGGCGCCAGCGTGGCCGCGGGAGGGGTCAAGCGGCCTCGCCGCGGTAGTCGATCACCCAGTCGGACTGGATCGCGTTGCGACCCTCGAACTCGTACGTCCAGCCGTACTCCGGCATGTTCACCGCAAAGCGCTCGGCCTTCCCCACCCAGGCCGGCGAGCCCGGCACCGTCGAGAAGATCGAGTTGTGCAGGGTGGTGACGCTGCCGTCCGGCCCGCGGTAGGGCTCCATGGTGGCCGTCGCCTTGTCGCCGCCGAGCGTCAGCGTCCCGCGGCCCTCGACGATCTCGTGCGAGATGGGCGTCCGGACCACGTCGAGGCGTTCGCCGACCAGCTGAGCCAGGTCGGCCAGCGGTCCGCCCAGCTTACCCGTGAAGGCGTCCGCCATCGCCTGTGCCTGCTCCTCGGTCGCGCGGTCGTCTATGAACAGCACCTGCTTCCAGTTCCCGGCCAGGATGTTGCCGGGGATGAACACGATGCTCGCGACCGTCATCCCGCTGACGTCCACTCCGCGGATGGTGCCGTTGTCGAAGTGGTACGCGACCACCGATTGGCACGTCCCGTTGTCGGGGTCCTCGCCGATCCAGCAGGGACACAGGACGTCGCAGTTGCAGGCCTCGAGCAGGGTCCCCTGGAACTGGTAGCCGGACGCCGCCGGCTCCGTCTGTACGGCCGTGTCGACCGTGGCCATGGCTTCCTCCTAACGGTGGGGGCCGGCGCCACCCGCGGCGCGCAGCCTAACGCCGGGCGGGGCCGAAAGTGAAGCGCTAGCCTGGCGCCTTCGATGGCCGACCTTCAGCCGCTGCGCACGCTTCGCTACGAGCCATCCGTGGTCGGCTCGCTGGCCGACGTAGTCGCGCCGCCCTACGACGTCATCGACGACGCCCTTCGGGCCGAGCTCGCCGCGCGCAGTCCCTACAACGCCGTGCACGTCGACCTGCCCGAGAGCTACGACCAGGCCGCCGCCACCATGCGCGACTGGCGGAAGCGCGGTGCCCTCGCGCGTGAGGACGAGCCCGCCGTCTGGGTGCTCCGCCAGGACTACACCGCCCCCGACGGCACGGGCCGCACCCGCACCGGCTTCTTCGCGCGCGTGCGCGTGGATGAGTACGGGCCCGGCCGCATCCGCCCCCACGAGCGCACCCACCCCGGTCCCAAAGAGGACCGGCTCAGGCTGACCAGGGCCACGCGCACCAACCTCTCCCCCATCTTCGCCCTCTTCCCCGACCCCGACCGCATCGCGGAGCGCGCCACCGCCCAGATCGCCGCCGGCGAGCCGTACGCGACCGTGGACGGCGACACGCTCTGGCGCAGCGCCGACGAGGACCTCATCGCCGAGCTGCAGATGGCCGTGGCCGACGCCGAGCTCCTAATCGCCGACGGCCACCACCGCTACGAGACCGCTCGCGTGTACGCCGACGAGGTGGGTGGCGAGGGCGACCACCGCTACGTGCTCATGCTGCTCTGCTCGCTCTCCGACCCCGGCCTGCTCGTCTTCCCCACCCACCGGCTGCTGACCGGCCTCAAGGACAACACGCCCAAGCAGCTCGCCATCCGCGACGTCCTGCGCGAGAACTTCCAGATCGAGGAGCTGAGCGACGCCTCGCAGCTCGAGCCGCCTGACAGCGACGGGCGCGTGGCGTTCGGCTACATGGACTCCTTCTTCAAGCGGCCCTTCCGCGTCACGCTCAAGGACCAGTCGATCGCCGACCGCGCGCTCGAGGGCCTCCCAGACGCCTACCGCCGCCTCGACACCGCCGTGCTGGAGGCCCTCGTCCTGCGCGGCGCCCTGGGCATGTCGGAGGACGACATCTCGCACCTCTCCGGGCTCCGCTACTCGAACGACCTGCGACAAGCGATCGAGGCCGTGGAGAGCGGCCGCGCCGACGCCGGCTTCTTCCTGCGTCCGACGCCGGTCGAGCAGGTGCGCGAGGTGGCGGCTGCGGGCGAGTCGATGCCGCCGAAGTCGACCTACTTCTACCCCAAGGTCCCTACCGGCCTCGTGTTCAATCCGCTGGCGTGAAGATCTACACGCGCAAGGGCGACGACGGCACGACCGGGCTCTGGTACGGCGGCCGCGTGCCGAAGTACGCGGGGCGGCCGGAGGCGTACGGCTCGGTGGACGAGGCCGCGTCGGCGCTCGGGCTGGCCCGAACCGCCGCGGAGCGCGGCGGGGAGCTGTACGCCGACATCCTGCGCGTGCAGAACGAGCTGTTCGTGGCCGGCGCCGAGCTGGCCACTGCGCCCGAGGCGGCGGGCCGGCTCGAGGACGGCGTCTCGAAGGTGACCCCGGACATGGTGGAGCGGCTCGAGTCGGACATCGACCGCTACATGGACCGGGTGGACCTCCCGCCCAAGTTCGTCGTGCCGGGCGGCACCGAGCTGTCCGCCCGGCTGGATGTGGCGCGCGCCGCGGTGAGGCGCGCCGAGCGCCGGGTAGCAGCCCTGAAGGACGAGGGCGACCTGGCCGACGACACCGTGCTGACCTACCTCAACCGGCTCTCAGACGCGCTGTTCGCGATGGCGCGCTTCGCCGACGAGCCCAAGCCCGAGCTGTTCGAGGGGAGACGATGAGAGCGACTTCGCGGCGCGTGGACGGGCGGCTCGAGCAGGACGTCGAGGTCCGCCGCCACCACCTCACGGCCGACGAGCCGAAGGACCACGGCGGCGACGACAGCGGGCCGAGCCCGCAGGAGCTGCTGGCGGCCAGCCTCGCCTCGTGCACGGCGATCACGATGGAGATGTACGCCCAGCGCAAGGGCTGGGACGTCGGCGACATCACGGTCGACGTGGACTACGAGCCCGCCCAGCGCGGCTCGCCCACTCGCTTCAGGATGGTGGTCGAGCTCTCGAAGGAGCTCCCCGAGGAGCAGCGCGAGCGGCTGCTGCAGATCGCGGCCAAGTGCCCCGTGCACCGCACGCTCGAGGGCGAGGTCATGTTCGAGGAGACCGTCGAGCTCAGGTAGAAGAGCCCGGCTCCGACCGGCGCTCCCACATCTGGAGCACTCCGAAGTCCCGGTAGCCGAGCCGCTCGTAGACCCGGCGGCCGAGTTTCGTGGCCACGAGCGTGCTCGTCTCGATCCCTCGCTCGGCGGCGTCCGCCAGCGCGTGGGCGAGCAGCTTCCCGGCCAGCCCGCGGCCGCGCGCCTCCGGCACCACGGCGACCATCTGGATGTCGGCGTTCGTCTCGTGGTCCACCACCACGAGGCAGGCGGCCGGCTCCCCGTTGACGCGCGCGACGTACGTCTTCAGCTCGTCGACGGGGAGCGCCCTGAAGGCGCGGGTGAACGAGTCCGTGCCGAAGGTGTAGGCGCGATCGTTGATCGGCCCGACCTCGCTCACGTCGCCCTCGGCGGTCCAGTCCTCGAGGGCGTCCGGCGGGGGGCGCTCGACGCCGTTGCGCAGGTCGAGGTCCATCACCGCGGGGGCGGAGTCGAGCACGTGGCCCGCCCGGAGCAGGGCGGCACGCGTGCCCTGGTCCGTGGAGGGCACCCAGACGGTCCATGCCGCTCCGATCTCGTCGTACGCGGCGGCCACCTCGTCATACGCCGTGGCCAGACCGTGAGGTTCGTGGTAGGTGACCGAGTTCACGACCGCGCGCTCCGGCGCGGCGGGCACCAGGGCGGCGGTCACTCCGGCGCGCTCCAGCACGCGGGCACCCTGGGAGGCGCGCCCGACGAGCCGAAGCCAGTGCCGCAGCGAACCGAGGAACGGCTCCCACACGGTCAGGTGACGCTCGCCCCGGCCGCCTGCAGCTCCTCGAGCGCGTGTTCGGAGTCGCCGGGCTGGACGTCGATCCCACGGATCCCGCCGCGGTCGATCGTCACACGGAAGCCCTTGGCGAGCGCGTCGGCGGAGGTGTGCCGCACGCAGTAGTCGGTGGCCAGTCCGACCACTGTCACCTCGTCGATGCCGTTCTCGCGCAGTATGGACTCGAGGTTGGTCTCCTCGAACCCCGAGTACCCCTCCAGGTCGGGCCGGTAGCCCTTGTCGACCACATGCCCGACCGCCTCGCGCGGCACCGAGGGGTGCAGCTCGGCGCCCGGCGTGCCCTGCACGCAGTGGGGCGGCCAGGGCCCGCCCTGCTCCTCGAACGATTTGTGGTCGGGCGGGTGCCAGTCGCGGGTGGCCACGACGAGGTCGAAGTCGCCGTCGGCGATCAGCTCCTTCACGCGGTCGGCGATCGCGTCGCCGTCGGGAACGGCGAGGGCGCCGCCGGGGGTGAAGTCGTTCTGGAAGTCGATGATGAGAAGGGCGCGCGCCATGTCTCGATAATAGGCCGGTGAGGGAGTACCTCCTGACCCCTGAGGAGGCGGCGGCCATGGACGCGCCGGGCACCAAGGACGCCGCGGTCCTGATCCCGGTCTACGGCGACCCGCTCACGGCAGTGTTCACGGAGCGGCGCGCGGACCTGCGCCGCCACGCCGGTGAGATCTCGTTTCCCGGCGGGCGCCAGGACGAACCCGACGAGGATCTGCGCACGACCGCCCTGCGCGAGGCCGAGGAGGAGATCGGGCTGCCCGCCGCCGAGGTCGAGCTGGTCGGCGCGCTACCGCCGGTGGGGACCTTCGTGACCGGCTACCGCATCCACCCCTTCGTGGGGCTCATCCGCTCCGGCCACGCGTGGACGCCGCAGGAGACCGAGGTCGCGCAGGTGCTCGAGTTCACGCTGCGAGACCTGGCCGCCGGGCACGAGATGAAGCGGCTCGTGCGCAAGGGGGTGCCGATCAAGACACCGACCTACACGGTCGAGGGCCACCTGATCTGGGGAGCGACTGGGCGGATCGTGCAGTCGCTGCTGGAGCGGCTGGAGCCGGTCCTCTAGAGCGCCGCGGTCGGCGCGCTACCCCTGGTCCTTCTCGATCGGCACGTTCACCATGTTGCCCCACTCGGTCCACGAGCCGTCGTAGTTCTTCACGTCGTCCTGCCCGAGCAGCTCGTGCAGGACGAACCAGGTGTGGGCCGAGCGCTCGCCGATGCGGCAGTAGGCGATGATCGGCTCGCCGTCGATGACGCCCTTCTGCGAGTACAGCTCGCGCAGCTCGTCGGCCGACTTGAAGGTGCCGTCCTCCCTGACCGCCTGGGCCCAGGGGACCGACGCCGCGCCGGGAATGTGCCCCGAGCGCTGCGCGCCCTCCTGCTCGTAGCCGGCCATGGCGATCAGCTCGCCGGAGTACTCCTGCGGCGAGCGGACGTCGACGAGGCGGGTGTTCGTGTCGAGCGCGGCGAGCACCTCGTCCCGCTTGGCGCGGATGGACTCGTCACCCTCCCTCGCCACGAACTGCTGGGGCTCGTAGCGGGGGACGTCCGTGGTGGTGGGACGGCCGTCCGCGATCCAGGTCTCGCGCGGGCCGTTCATCAGCCGGACGTTGCCGTGGCCGTAGTAGCGGAGGTACCAGTAGGTGTAGGCGGCGAACCAGTTGCTGCGGTCCCCGTAGAGCACGATCGTGTGGTCGTTCGAGATGCCGCGGCTGCCGAACAGCTCGCCGAACTCCTGCGGGGCGAGGAAGTCGCGCTTGACCTGGTCCTGAAGGTCCCGCTTCCAGTCGAAGCCGATCGCCCCGGGGATGTGCGCTTCGGCGTAGAGGGCCGGGTTCTCGTCGACCTCGACGATGCGAATCGAGTCGTCGTTCAGATGGTCCTCGACCCACTGCCTGTCGACAAGGACATCCTTCGCATAGTCGGCCACGGAAAACTCCTCCTGCTCTTACTCGGGGGCGGGAAACGGTGCAAACCCGCTCGGGATTGGACCCATTACAGCAGGCGACGAACAGCGCCGCTCATCGTAATCAGCCAAGCCTCGTGGTCGGCCGGGTCCGCCTCGACCACCTCGGCGGGGATGCTCCAGGTGGCTGACGCCTGACGCACGGCCGCTGCTCCGCGCGCCAGCAGCTGCGCATCCGCGGTGCCGACCGCCTCGTAGACCACGCCGCGCACCGGGGTGTCCACCAGATGCTCAAGAAAGGTGCAGAGGCGGGGGCCGTGGAGGTCGGCGGCGCCCGCGCTCCCCATCAGCCAGCACACCACGCTCACTTCTTCGAGCTGCACCACCAGCGTGCCGAGCCGGTCCGGGTCCGCCACGACCGGCTGCGCTCCGGCCGCCTCGATCTCGGGCAGGCGCGCGGGATCACGGGTGGTGCCCCGCACGGTGTGACCCGCCGCCCGCAGCTCGCGCGCCAGCGCCCGGCCGCGGCAGCCGCAGCCCACGATCAGCACGCGGGCCACTCAGTCGCCGCGCGCCCGCCGGCGGAGCTCCTCGCGCGACCGCTCGTCCTCGGCGACCCGGTCGCCGCGCGCCCGCCGGCGCAGCTCCTCGCGCCAGCGCTCGTCCTCTGCCACCTGAGCGCGGAT
>DASZJZ010000245.1:0-3869 GCA_035947555.1 Thermoleophilaceae bacterium
ATGCGATAGTGAGCCGACGCGCGTCATGAATCAGTTCAATCCCGGTCGCCGGCCGCTCAGGCACCGTGCCCGGGGGCTGTCGGTGGCGCCGGAGACTGCCCGCGCCGGTGCGGCCCCGCCCCTTAGGGCGGCCCGGGGCACACTAGCGGCGGGATCTGGTAGTTGCCCCTGAAGAACCGGGGGCTTAGGGTCGCTCTGTGACTGCTGCCTCCTGTCGTGTAGGGAGCGCTGGCGTGGTCGATCCCGCCGGCTGCACGGTAAGACGAGGCCTGGTCCTGGGGATCGGGCTGGCGTTGATGATGGCCGTCCTCAGCGTCCCGAGTGTGGCCTCCGCGATCCCGCCCGCAAATGACAACTTCGCCGACGCGGAGGCCATCACGGGCTTTCCCGCCGTAGTTCCGGTTCGCAACGGCGATGCGACCAAGGAGCCCGGCGAGCCGAACCACGCCGGCGCCCTCGGCGGCCACTCGGTCTGGTGGGCCTGGACCGCGCCAGCGAGCGTGGCCGTGCAGGTCTACGGCTGTGCCGGCTCTGGAAGCTCGGTCGTCGCGGTCTACACCGGTGACAGCGTCGACAGCCTGACGGCGGTCACTGGCACGTACCAACCGGGCGGCTCCCGCTGTCAGCTGAGCTTCCGCGCGACTGCCGGGCAGGTGTACCGGATTGCCTTCGACGACATCAGCTGCTGCGGCTTCGAGCTCGCTCTTCGGGCACCTCCGCCGAACGACAATTTCGCCGACGCCGAGCTGATAGCCGGCTTCCCGCTGGCGCTGCGTGGCACCGGCACCTACGCGTCCAGGGAACCCGGTGAGCCCAAGCACGCGGGCGAGGCGTGGAACTCCGTCTGGTGGACGTGGGCGGCACCGTCGAGCGGCCCGACACTCGTCACGACCTGCCGAAGCGAAACCGACGCCGCGCTCGCCGTCTACACCGGCAGCAGCATCGACCACCTGACCGAGCTCGTCAGCGACTACGGTGGCGCGGAGGGCTGCGCAGGGAGTGTGGTCGCTTTCTATGCGATCGCCGGCCGGGTTTACAGGATCGCGGTCGCCGGCTCGGCGGGGAGGATCAGGCTCAACGTCAAGCCCGCAATCGTGCGCGAGGACTTCACCGGAGGCAGTGCTCGCGCGGTGCTTCAGGGTGGAAACGCTTCCGGCACGATCCTCGACGTCGCCCGCGGCCGCCGGACGCGGCAAACACGCCGCAACAAGGTGCTTGGGATCAACGGTCGAATCTCGCCGCCCGTGCTGCCGGGCACGCCGGGACGCCGAGATGTCTGCCCCGACTACCACTACCACGGTCGGCTCTTGGGCCGGCGAGACCCTCATCGCGACGGCTGCGGCTGGGGCAGCGTCCGCCGATACGGTCACATGCGCTGGTTCGACAGGCAACGAGCGGCCGCCGCGACGGACAGGCGGCTGGCGCTCCGCGCGCGCTCCTTCGACTACGCCTTTCGCAAGCTGCGCGAGGGGCGCAGGCACCTCGAGGCCGTGGTCAACTGGATGATTGGGTATGGCGACGATTCCTTCGAAGACGTCGAGCCGGCGGTCTGGTCACTCGAGGAGGCCGAGGCGCTCTTCCGCAGGGCGTACAGGGCCGAGACCAGAGCGGACCGGCGCCGGCTCATGAGGCGGGCCCGATCCTGGATCAGGGACTCGCTGGACACCTACCAGTAGACGCGATCGCAAGCAGGCGCCTGCTTCCCGATCGCAGCACGTCGCCGAGACCGAGCGGTCAGCTTGAGCCGCCCATCGCGTCCCTAAGGACGGCGGTGTCGGTGAGCGCGAGGACCTCGACCACCTTGCCGTCGCGGAACCGGTTCACGTGCACGAACGGCGCCTGGAAGCTGCCGCCGGCCTTGGTCCTGCCCTCGGCGTGGCCGAGCACGATCACGACGTCGCCGTCCTCGTGGAACTCGTCAGGAGTCGCGCGGAAGTCCTCGAAGTTGTCCGGTCCCCACTGGGCGAGCATTTCGCCGATCTCCTGCTTGCCCTCGAAGCGCCCGCCCCCGGGCAGGTCCTCGGCGTTCCAGCCGTCCCAGCGTGCGTCGTCGGCGTACACCTCGAGCACCCCGTCCACGTCGCCCTGTCGAAAGGCGTCCCAGCCCGACTTCAGTGTGTCGACGTTGCCCATCCGATCCTCCTCCGCAATTCCCTGTTCCTGTCGCCGGCCCTACCCGAGCCGGCGGTGAACTAACGCTGGCCGCCGCCTGCGCGCGCGAAGCGCCGGCCTCGCGTGCGAAACACATCAGGCCCGCCGCGTGGCGACTCGCCGGCGAGGCTGACGCGGTGAGCGGTGAAAGGAGGCTTCTGCGCCCAGCCGGTGCTCGCTCCCGCGTTGGACGAGCAGCAGGAGCGCCGCACCGCTCGACGGAGCGGCGCGGTACATAGGCACCGCCTAGGCGGCCGTGAGCTCCCGACATAGCGGAGCTCGAAACTCGTCGCTTTCGCAATCGCGTGGTTCCGACACTCGCGGCATCACGGATCCCGCACCGCTGAGAGTGCTGCTCCCCCATGGGAGCTGCACTCTCGGCGTTCGGGAGGTGTGTCGCTCCCGCGCTGCGGAAGTCCGCCCCCCTTATTGCGCCCAGACGAGGACCAGGGCGTCCGCCAGAACGCGATCCCAGGGACCAAGAGCGGCGCCGAGCGCACCGTACGGCTGCTCGCACCGCTCGCCCAGGACCTCGCCGAGTGGCGGCTCGCCCAGGGCTGCCCCGACCCCGTCACGATTGTGTTCCCCGGCGAATCGTCCGAGACGGCACCTCACCGAGGGCCAGTGGAACCGATGGACCCAGGGCACGTCCAGAGCCGCCAAGCTGGCGGTGGGGCTTCCGAAAGCGCGCGCATACGACCTCCGCCACTCCTTCGTCTCGCTCCTGATCCACGAGGGCCAGCGATCCTCGAAATCGCGCGGCAGGCCGGTCACTCCCCGCAGACATGCCTGCGCGACTACGGCCACCTCTTCGACGAGTTCGACCCCTCCGAACGCGAGTCGGCGGAGGCCGTGATCGCCGCCGCGCGTGCAAGCTCGTACCTCGCTCGTACCTTTCGAGAGGCGGGAAGCCGCGCGAAGCCGCTCGTGGAGCGGAAATGCCCTACAGCGGGATCTCCCACAGCGGGAACCAGCGCGACACTTCCTCCTCGAACGGCAGCTCCTGGCCCAGCTGCGACTTCAGGCGCAGCTCGCGCTCGTTGTCGCGGGCCTTGTCGCCCGGCGCCGGCACGAACGGGTAGTACTTGCCGCGCTTGAAGTTGTAGATGAAGTAGATGGGGCGACCCTTCTCCTCGAAGGCGAACACGGCGCAGAGCAGTCGGTCGCCGTAGCCCTCGCCCTGGAGCGCCGACGAGATCGTGTTGAGGGAGACCACCAGGTCGTCGAAGTCGGCGTCGCGCAGGACCAGCCAGCGGTAGCCGTACTCGTCCTCGTGGCTGCGCAGCTCGGTGCCGGTCTCCTCCGTCGTGCCGCGCAGCAGCTCCTCGGTCTCGGACAGGATCCGATCGAAGTCGGCCGTGGCGAGCGGCTGGAAGACGATCCCGGCGGTCTCGCGGTGCTTCAGATTCAGGCCGGTCTCGAGCGTCACGTTCGCCGTCGTCATGGCGAACAGCCGGTCGGGCGCGGGGCCCTTGACCTTCTTGCCGCGGCCCCCAAGGAGCGCGTCGAGGAAGCCCACCTCGCTAGGCGGCGATGCCCCGCTGGAGGGAGGCCTCGAGCTGCTGCAGCCGCTCGATCCGCTTCTCCATCGGCGGGTGCGTCGAGAAGAGGGTCCGGACCGAGCCCTTGACGCTCGCCGGGACGATGAAGAACGCGTTCAGGCCCTCGGCCTGGCGGAGGTCCCGCGTGGGCACCGTCTGCATCGCGCCGGAGATCTT
>DASZJZ010000246.1:0-7013 GCA_035947555.1 Thermoleophilaceae bacterium
AGCAGGAACGGCGGGGTCATCGAGTTGATGTAGCCGAGCGACTCGTAGCCCAGCAGCCCGTCGAGCCAGCCGTACTGGAAAACCGCCACCAGCACCCCGTACGCCGCGGCCACCGACAGCAGGTTCATCAGCACCGCCTTCAGCGGCAGCAGCACCGACCGCAGCAGCACGAACAACACCAGGTAGCTGAACAGCGTCACGAACACGAGGATCTTCCACATCGAGCCCGAGACCAGGTCCTTGAAGTCCTCCGTGAACGCCGTGGTGCCGCCCACGTCGATGTCCGCCGCCCGAGCCAGCGCGGAGGCGCTGTCGTCGGAGCGCAGCCGGTCGAGCAACGCCTGGGCCTGCGGACTCTCAGGATCGTGGCGCGGCTCCACCACGATCAGCGCGGCGCGCCCGTCGCGGGACGGCTGCGGCGGAGCCACGGCCGCCACCTCGGGGTCGCGCTGCAACTCGGCCCGGTAGCCGGCGAGCGCCTCGCGGTTGGCGCCGTCCGTCGCTCGACCCTCCTTCAGCCGCGCCACGATCTGAGTCGGCCCGGCCGCCCCGGCCCCCAGTTCCTTCGCCGCGAGCTCGGCGCCCACGCGCGTCTCGTTGCCCTCGGGGAACTGGCGCAGGGCGCCGTCGCCGAACTCGAGCGAGAGCGCGGGGATCGCCAGGACCAGCAGCACCGCCGCGGTGGCCAGGGCCGACAGCCACGGACGCCGCGTCACGCTCGCGGTCCAGCGCTCCCAGAAGCCGATCCGGACGCCGTCCTCCGTGGACGAACCCGGCCGGCGCCGCGCGGTTCGCACACGGCGCGCCAGCAGACCGATGACCAGCGCGATCCGCCCCCGCGCGTACGCCCGCCGGCCGAGCAGGCGCATCAGCACCGGCAGCAGCGTGACCGCGGCCAGGATCGAGACGGCCACCACGATGATCGCCCCCATGGCCATCGAGCGGATCGTGGTCGAGTTCACGAGGAACAGGCCCGCCAGCGAGATGATCACGGTGATCCCCGAGAAGGCCACCGCCAGGCCGGAGGTGCGCACCGCGATCCGCCTGGCCTCGTCCGGCTCCGCGCCCGCCCGGACCTCCTCGCGATAGCGCGCCAGCACGAACAGCGAGTAGTCCACGGCCACGCCGATGCCGATCATCGAGGCGACGTTCGTGACGAACACGGACATGTCGGTGGCCTGGGACAGGAAGTGGATGCCGGCGCCGGTCACGCCCACGCTGGCGAAGCCGAGCGCGAGCGGGAGCGAGGCCGCGGCGAGCGACCCGAAGACCGCGAGCAGGATCAGCAGCACGATCGGGAAGCCGGTCGTCTCGGCCGACTCGAGGTCCTCCTTCACAAGATCCTGCATCCCGGCCCAGAGCGCCTGCTGGCCGACGAGATAGGGCTGCACGCCGCCGCGCGCCTCCGTGCCCAGCTCGTCGCGGAAGTCGGTGGCGAGGTCGGCCAGCTCGTCCTGGGACCCATGAACGGTGAGCGGCACGATCGTGATAGAGGCATCGCGGGCCTGGCGCGCTGCCCGCTCCGCCACGCCCGGGGCCACCTCGGCGTTCGGCAGCTCGGCGGCGGTGGCCTCCACGCGCTCGATCTCCGCCCGCACGCCGGCTGGCGTCGCGCCCTCGCGCTTCGCGAGCACGACCGCGAGGCTCTCGCGCTGCGCGCCCTCGAAGCGGTCGAGGTTGCGGTCCACGACCTCCGTCTCGGAGCCCGGGACTTGGAAGCCGCCGCTGGTCAGGTGATCCGTCTGCTTCGCGGCGAACGGAAGCGAGACGACGAGCAGCGCGATCCAGGCAGCGAGGACGACGAACCGCCGCCGTTCGAGGAAGTTCGAGAGTCGTTCCATTGGCTGGCCAGCCAACCATTCCCGAGTCCGCCGGACTATGTGTGACGAAGGTCACACGTCGCCGGGGAAGCCCTCTAGCCGCTCAGGGTGCGTCGCCGAGCAGGCGGCGCGCTACCTGGATGCCCAGGCCGAAGGCGGCCTCCCGGTCCCAGCCCGGGTCCGAGATGACCTGGATCCCGAAGCCGTCGCCGAGCGCGAACAGCATCGAGGCGACCGATTCGGGGTCGCCCTGCAGGCGCACCACGCCCTCGCGCTCCTTCGCCCGCAGCGATTCCGCGAGGTGAGCTCGCCAGCGGCGGTACAACTCGGCCAGCTCCGCCCGGATGTCCTCGGAGCGGCGCGACGCCGACAGCATCTCGTAGATCACCGCCTGGCTGCCGGGCTCGCCCTCGATGAACTCCTCGAGGCTCGCCACCAGCGCGGCGACGATCTCGTCCGCCGTGCCGGCGCGGGCGATGCGCTCGTCCATCGACTCGATCCGCACCTCGCAGTCGTGGCGCACCACCTCAACCAGGAGCCGCTCCTTCGAGCCGAAGTAGTAGTGCAGCAGCCCGCGCGACACGCCCGCCTCGCGGGCCACGTGGTCGAAGGTCGAGCCGGCCGCACCGCGGCGGCCGACGCTGGTGCGCATGGCCTCGATGATGCGCCGGGCCTTGTCGCCCTCGAGCTGCTTCGGTAGCGCTACGGACGCTTCCATCCCTGCGGGCATCGTATCTGGCCGGCCAGCCAGGAGCGCCGGCGGCGGAGCGGCGCAAACGGTGAGGGGCGCCGCTCGGCGCCCCTCGCAGTGTCAGCTCGTGCCGACGGGCTGTTCGCTGGTACTCGAGTCCGGCGTGGTGCTCGAGGTGTACTCGAACTCCTCCTCGGCCCCGAACATCGCGTCGAGCGCCTTCTTGCGCAGGTCCTCGCTCAGCGCGAGCGCCAGGCCCGCGCCCACGACGGCGACGAGCAGCAGGCGACCCTTGCGGCTCTTCTTGCGCTTCCTGCCGCCACGCAGCGAGTCGGCCGCGTCCTTGAGCGAGCTTGCGGCGTCCTTCAGCTCGCGCTGCACCTTCTTGTCGTCGAGCGCCTTCGCCGGGCCCTTGCCGTTGATCCGACCGTAGGCCTTCTTGGCCGAGACGAACGCGCTGCGGACATTCTCGCGCAGCTCCTCGTCCTCGATGAAACGCTGGACATACTGGTTCGAGCGGACCGCCTTCCCGGCGGCGTACGCCCCGGCGGCGCCCTTTGCGGCCTTCTTCTTCGCTGCCATTGCTCTCCTCGATCCGGTGCTTGGCTGCCGGTACTCTACCCGGCGCTCGCCCGCCGACGCCTCTTCTCCAGCGCCGCCTCGAGCACCTCGCCTACGTCCTCCACCAGCACGAAGCGCATCCGCTTGCGCAGGTGCTCGGGGATGTCGTCGATGTCCGCCTCGTTACGGCGCGGGATGATCAGCCGGTTGATCCCGGCGCGCTGGGCGGCGAGCGCCTTCTCCTTCACGCCTCCGATCGGCAGCACCTGGCCGGTGAGCGTGATCTCGCCCGTCATGGCCGTGTCGGCCCGCACCGGCCGCCCGGTCGCGCGCGACGCCAGCGCGGTGGCCATCGTGATCCCGGCGCTTGGACCGTCCTTCGGGATGGCTCCGGCAGGCACGTGCAGGTGCACGTCGTGCTCGCGGAAGTAGTCGTCGGGGATCGCGCCGTTGACGGACCTCACGTACGAGAGCGCGGCGGCGGCCGACTCCTTCATCACGTCGCCGAGCTGACCGGTGATCTGCAGCTTCCCGTCGCCCGGGAAGGCGGTCGCCTCCACGAACAGCACGTCGCCGCCGACCGGCGTCCACGCGAGCCCGGTGGCCACCCCGGGCTCGCCCGTGCGGCGCTGCACGTCGGGCTGGAAGCGCGGCTTGCCGAGCAGCTCGCGCACCGTCTTTGCGCGCACGGTCCGCTTCGACCTCCGCGTGCCCTCCGCGAACTCTCGCGCCACCTTGCGGCACACGGACCCGATCTCGCGCTCGAGTCCGCGGACCCCTGCCTCGCGCGTGTAGCCGTCGATGATCACGTCGAGCGCCTCGGGGGTGATCTCGATCCTGGAGCGCCCGACTCCGTTGCGCTCCATCTGGCGCGGCACGAGGTAGCGCTTCGCGATCTCACGCTTCTCCTCGTGCGTGTAGCCCGACAGCTCGATGATCTCCATCCGGTCGCGCAGCGCCGGCGGCACCGTGTCCATCTGGTTGGCCGTGCAGATGAAGAAGACGCTCGACAGGTCGAACGGCAGGTCGAGGTAGTGGTCGCGGAACGTCGAGTTCTGCTCGGGGTCGAGCACCTCGAGCATCGCGCTGGCCGGGTCGCCGCGGAAGTCGGCGCCCATCTTGTCGATCTCGTCGATCATCAGCACCGGGTTGTTGGACCCGGCGTCGCGCATGGCCCGCAGAATCGTGCCGGGCAGCGCGCCGATATAGGTGCGGCGGTGGCCGCGGATCTCCGACTCGTCGCGCACGCCGCCCACCGAGATGCGCTCGAACTGGCGGCCCATCGCGGCGGCTATCGAGCGGCCCAGCGAGGTCTTGCCCACACCCGGCGGGCCGACGAAGCAGAGGATCGCCGCACGCGCGTCCGGCTTCAGCTTGCGCACCGCCAGGAACTCCAGGATGCGGTCCTTGACCGACTCCATGTCGTAGTGGTCGCGGTCGAGGACCTTCCGTGCCGGGCCGAGGTCGAGCACGTCCTCGGTCGACTTCGACCACGGCAGGTCGGCCACCCATTCGAGGTAGGTGCGGATCACGCCGTGCTCGACCGACTGGGCCGGAAGCCGCTCGAAGCGCTGGAGTTCGCGCTCGGCCTGCTTCCACGCGTGCTCGGGGAGCCCGGCCGCCTCGAGCCGCTCGCGCAGCTCCGCGGCCTCCGCCTGGGACTCGTCGACCTCCCCGAGCTCGTCCTGGATCGCCTTGAGCTGCTGGCGGAGGAACCACTCGCGCTGACCCTTGTCCATCTCGGACTGCACCTGCGACTGGATCCGCGTGCCGATCTCCACCAGCTCCAGCTCGCGTGCCAGGATCTCCGAGAGCATCCGCAGGCGCTTCGCCACATTGCGCTCCTCGAGCAGCGCCTGCTTCTCCTCGGTCTTCAGTCGCAGTGCACCGGCGATCATGTGCGCGAGCTCCGACGGGTCGTCGAGGTTCGTGATCGCCACCTGGAGCTCCTCCGGGAGGTAGGGCAGCTCCTCGATGATGCGCGAGAAGGTCGTCTGCACGTTGCGGTGCAGCGCCTCCAGCTCTGGTGACGGCACGACCTCGTCGGGTGCCTCCTCGATGCGCGCGATCAGGTAGGGCTCGGTGGCCACGAACTCGTTCAGCACCACGCGCTGCGCGCCGTGCACCAGGATGCGCAGCGTGCCGTCGGGCACCTTCATCATGCGGGCCACCACCCCGGCCACGCCGACCCGGTAGACGTCGTCCGGCCCGGGGTCCTCGACGTCTTCGCCGCGCGTGGCGGCCATCACCAGCATCCGGCTGCCGGCCAGCACGTCGTTCACCAGCCTGATGGAGCGCTCCTCCCCGATCGCGAGCGGCATCAGCGCCTCCGGGAACGGGACCGACTCCCGCAGCGGCAGCACGGGGAGCGCCTCGGGGAGGTTCGAGCGGACCTGCGCGGTGGCGACCTCGCCCTCCGAGGAAGGTATGTGGATGCTCACGGCTCGCGCTCTTCGATCGGCACGCGCCGCGCCGTGTCCTCCCGCCGGGCAAGCGGTATCTCGACCTCGAGGATGCCGTCCTCGTACGAGGCGCGCGCCTCACCCGGCACCACCTCGGCGCCGAGCTCCACCGCGCGGCGGAACGGGCCGTGCTCGATCTCGATCTGCTGGTAGAGACGCCCGGCGGACTCCGCGGGGCGCCTCTCCCCCGCGATCAGCAGCTGGCGGCCGCGGATCTCGAGCGCGACGTCGGAGATGTCGATGCCGGCGAGGTCGGCCTTGACCACCGCGCGGGGTGGATCGTCCGCGTAGAAGACGTCGACGGAGGGCGAGAACCCGCGGCCCCTGAGCCCGGTCTGGCGCTCGAAGACGTCGCCGAACAGCTCGTCGATCTCGCGCCGCATGCGCTCGAAGTTGGCGAACAGATCCCGCGAGGATGCCACCTGTCCGAGGATACGGATTTACCGCTCGGCAACGACTTGGTCACGCGAGACGCTGCCGCGAGGCAAGGCTACGGTCATGCGCATGAATCGAACCCTCCTGCTTGCACTGCTGGCCCTGTTGGGCCTGCTCGCACTCCCCGCGATGGCCGTCGCGGGCGGCCGCGACGACGATGACGACGACGACGACCGCGGCCGCCACGGGCGCGCCGTCGAGGTCCAGCTCCTGGGCCTGAACGACTTCCACGGCCACCTCGAGTCGACGACCCCCGGCGGGATCGTCCCCGCTCCTGGAGCGGCTCGCGTGGCGGCCGGCGGCGCCGAGTACCTGGCCACGCACCTACGCCAGAAGGAGGCCACGAACCGCAACACGCTCATCGTGTCGGCGGGCGACCTGATCGGCGCCTCGCCGCTGCTGTCCGCGCTCTTTCACGACGAGCCCACGATCGAGGCGATGAACAAGATGGGCCTCGACCTGAACGCCGTGGGCAACCACGAGTTCGACGAGGGCGCGGCCGAGCTGCTCCGCATGCAGCGCGGCGGCTGCCACCCGGTCGACGGATGCCTCGACGGCACCGGCTTCCGGGGCGCCAAGTTCCGCTTCCTGGGCGCCAACGTCGTGTACGAGGACAGCGGCCGGACGATCTTCCCCGCCTACTCGATCAAGAAGTTCAAGGGCGTCAAGATCGGCTTCATCGGCATGACGCTCGAGGGCACGCCCGACATCGTGTCGCCCTCCGGCGTGGCCGGGCTCGACTTCCTCGACGAGGCCGAGACCGCGAACCGCTACGCGGACGAGCTGCGCCGCCGCCACGGGGTGCGGGCCATCGTCGTGCTCCTGCACGAGGGCGGCGTGCAGACGCAGCCCGGCGGCATCAACGACTGCAACGGCATCTCCGGCCCGATCGTGGACATCGTGAACCGCACCACGAGCCAGGTCGACCTGTTCGTGACCGGCCACACCCACACGGCGTACAACTGCGTGATCGACGGCCGTCCCGTGACGAGCGCCAGCTCGTTCGGCCGGCTGCTGACCGACATCGACCTCGAGCTGGACCGC
>DASZJZ010000247.1:0-7738 GCA_035947555.1 Thermoleophilaceae bacterium
GCCATCCGGCGCCGGCGCGAGGAGCTCGAGGAGCGCGCCGGCGGCGTCGCCGCGCTGCTGAGGTTCTAGCCCGCCCGCTCCGGGAACGGACTACTCATGTTCAAGATTCTCTTCGGCGCAGCGATCGGCGCGGCCGCCGCCCGTCACTAGTCTCGACGGGATGAGTGCGCCCGCGATCGAGACCAACACGCTGGTGCGCGAGTTCAAGAAGGGCCCCCGCGCCGTGGACGGCATCGACCTCCGCGTGGAGCCGGGCGAGGTGTACGGCTTCCTGGGCCCGAATGGGGCGGGCAAGTCCACCACCGTCCATATGCTCACCACGCTGCTGCCGCCCACGTCGGGCAGCGCGCGGGTAGCGGGCTACGACGTGGTCAAGGAGGGCGCGCAGGTCCGCTCCACCATCGGAGCGGCGCTGCAGGAGGCGGCTCTCGACCCCTTCCTCACCGGCCGCGAGCACATGAAACTCCAAACCGCCCTCCACGGCATGCGCGGCGCCGAGGCGAGCGACCGCTCCGATGAGCTGCTCGCCCGCGTGGGCCTGAGCCAGGCGGCGGACCGCCGGGTGGGCGGCTACTCGGGCGGCATGAAGCGGCGGCTCGACCTGGCCCTGGCGCTCGTGCACCGGCCGCGCATCCTCTTCCTCGACGAGCCCACGACCGGGCTCGATCCGCAGAGCCGCAGCGCCCTCTGGGACGAGGTCGGCCGGCTCGCGGCAGACCGCGGCGTGACCGTCTTCCTCACCACCCAGTACCTCGAGGAGGCGGACGTGCTCGCCGACCGCGTCGGGATCATCCACAAGGGCCGGATCGTCGCAGAGGGCACGCCCAAGGCGCTCAAGGCCGAGATCGGCCGGCCCAGCGTCGAGGCCATCCCCGCCGACCCCGACGATCTCCCGCGCATGAAGGAGGTCCTCGCGCGCTTCGGCGAGTCGGTCACGGGCTCGCCCAAGGGCGCCTCGGTGCGCCTGTCGGGCGGCGACGCCCAGCTCGCTGAGGTCGTCCGCGCGCTCGACGGCGAGGACATCTCCGTGGAGCACCTCCAGCTGCATGCCCCAACGCTCGACGATGTCTTCCTTTCCAAGACGGGGCGCTCGCTGGAGGGCCAGGCGGACCAGGGGCCCGCCGAGGCCGTGGTGGCGTGACCGAAGCGGTCCGGTCCGCGGTGCGCTCCGGGCTGTTCCGGCAGGTCGGCATGCTCGCCCGCCGCTCGGTGGTGCGGACGCTCCGCCAGCCGCTGATGGTGGTGCCGTCGCTCGTGTTCCCGCTCATGCTGCTGTCGATCAACTCGAGCGGTCTCGACTCCGCCACGCGGCTGGCCGGCTTCCCGACCGACTCCTACTTCGAGTTCGCGCTCGCCATCGCCTTCGTGCAGGGCGCGCTGTTCTCGGCGAACAGCGCGGGCACCAACGTGGCGAGCGACATCGAGAGCGGCTTTCTCAACCGCCTCTCGCTGACGCCCCTGCGCCGCGTGGCGCTCATGATGGGCCAGCTCGCCGGCATCCTGGCGCTGGGGCTGATCCAGGCGGTGACCTTCCTTGCGGTGGGCGTGGCCTTCGGGGCCGGGATCGAGGCGGGGGTGGCCGGGGCGTTCGTGATCGTGGCCATGTCCCTGACGATTTCGCTCGCGTTCGGCTGCATCGGCGCGTTCGTGGCGCTCCGGAGCGGCTCGGGCG
Source organism: Thermoleophilaceae bacterium (assembly GCA_035947555.1). GTDB lineage: Bacteria > Actinomycetota > Thermoleophilia > Solirubrobacterales > Thermoleophilaceae > JACVRW01. The sequence continues at coordinate 1,673 of DASZJZ010000247.1, forward strand.
AGGCGGTCCAGGGCGCGTTCCCGCTCTTCTTCGCGGCCCTGTTCCTGTCGTCGATGGCGCTGCCGCGCGACCTGATCGAGATCGACTGGTTCCAGACCGTCGCCACCTACAACCCGGTCTCCTACATGCTCGAGGGCATCCGTGCGCTGGTGATCACGGGCTGGGACGGCGAGGCGATCGCGCTCGGCTTCGCGTGCGCGGGCGGCATCACGCTGATCGCACTGGCGGCGGCGTCGTGGGCGCTGCGCACGAGGATGGTGCGGACGTGAGCCGACGGCGCCCGCCACTCCCCACGCGGAGCTTGCCGTCATGAGCCGCGGCTCCTTCTGGTCCGTCGCCTTCGCCGTCGGCTGGCGCAACGCCCACAACTTCTTCACCAAGCCGGCGATGGTCGTGCCGGCGCTGATGTTCCCGCTCTTCTTCTTCACCGCCTTCGCGGGCGGCCTCTCGCGCGTGGAGTCGATCCCGGGCTTCGAGTACGGGCCCGGGTACACGACCTTCGTCTACGGCTTCGTGCTGCTCCAGGCCTCGGCGTTCGGCGGGATCTTCACTGGGTTCTCCGTGGCGCGCGACTTCGAGTCCGGCTTCTCGCGGCGGCTGATGCTCGCGGCACCCCGGCGCGGGGGCATCGTGGCGGGCTACTGGATCGCCGCCCTGCTGCGCGCCGTCTTCACGGTCTCGGCGATCACCGTCGTGGCGCTCGTGGCCGGCCTCACGATCGACGGCGGCGCGATCGACCTCGTCGGCCTCTACACGCTGGCCCTCCTCGTGAACGCCGCCGCGATGCTGTTCGGCAGCGGGGTGGCCATGCGTCTGCGCACTATGCAGGCCGGCCCGGCGATGCAGGTGCCCGCCTTCCTCGCGCTGTTCCTGGCGCCGGTATGGGTGCCGTACGACCTGCTCACAGGCTGGGTGCAGGCGGCGGCCTCGGTGAACCCGGTCACGCTGGTGCTCGAGGCCGGCCGCGGCTTCCTCAGCGGGAGCCCGGCCGAGGTGGTGCCCGCCTTCGGGGTGTCGCTCCTACTGGCGGCCGTGACCGTGCTGTGGGCGCTCGGCGGGCTTCGCAGCGCCGAGCGGTTTGCGTAGCCGCAAGCACGCGGCTCGGCCGTGTGCGCGCGGATGATCGTATCCTGCCCCCTATGGCAGACGAGGTGCACGAGCCGGTCGAGGGCGACGGCTTCGCAGTCGCCAACGTGGACGCTCTGGCGGACGGCCCGGGCTTCCGGAAGGTGCGCCGCCGCCTCGGCGTGACCGCGTTCGGCGTCAACGCGATCGAGATCCCGCCCGGCTTTGAGACCGGTCGCCATTTCCACGACGAGCAGGAGGAGCTCTACTTCGTCCACCGCGGGCGCGTGGAGATGACCTTCGGCGACGACACCACGTACGTCCTCGGGCCGGGCGGCCTGGCGCGCGTGGACGCCGCCACGGTGCGCAAGGTGAAGAACGTGGGCGACGAGCCCGCCGTATACCTGGTGGCCGGCGGCAAGGACGGCTACGTGGGCCGCGACGGCCGCCTGCCCGAGGGCGAGACGAGCCGGTTCGGGCCGTCGGGGCGGTAGGCCGTTTGCCCTGGGCGTCGGCGGGTACTCCCCGAGCATGTCGGGATTCACCATTGTCGTAGGTGCCTTCGCCTTGGCGCTCGTAGTCATGTCCCTGACGTTCATGGGCGGAGCCGTCGTCGTAGCGCTCCCGGTCGCGATCGTGGCGGTCGGCATCGCGGCCTTCGTCGACCTGAACAGGCGCCGCAAGCAGGCTCGGAACATCCATGAGCACCGCGAGCAGGCCCGCACCGACAAGATCGAGTTCACCGAGCGCGACAAGCAAACGCTCGTCAGCGAATAAGCCAGTCCGCGTCGGCTGCTCCGGCTGGAACTACGACGACTGGCGCGGCCGCCTCTATCCCGAGGGGCTCGGCAAGCCGCGCTGGCTTCAGCGCTACGCCGAGGTGTTCGACACCGTCGAGGTCAACTCGACCTTCTACCGGCTCGCCTCACGTGACGCCGTCGCGCGCTGGGTCGAGCAGACCCCCGACGACTTCCTCTTCGCCGCCAAGGCAAGCCGCTACCTCACCCACATCCGCCGGCTGCGTGACATCGAGCAGGGGATCGAGCGCTACTACGAGCGCATCGAGCCGCTCGTGCGGTCGCCGAAGCTCGGCCCGATCGTCTGGCAGTTCCCTGCCAACTTCAAGGCCGACCCGGAGCTGCTGGCGGGCGTCCTCCCCATACTGCCGCCGGGCCGGCACTGCTTCGAGTTCAGGCACGAGAGCTGGTTCACCGAGGAGGTCTACGGCATCCTGGGTGAGCACGGCGCCGCCCTGGTGATCGGGGACCACCCGAAGTGGCCCTTCCAGGCCCGCGAGCTCACCACCGACTGGACGCTCGTCCGCCTGCACCACGGGCACCGCGGCCGGCGCGGCAACTACTCGGAGCGGGAGATCGAGGAGTGGGCCCGGCGGATCGCACAGTGGCGCCGCCGGGCCGAGGTCCTCGTCTATTTCAACAACGACTGGGAGGGCTTCGCCGTCGAGAACGGCCGCTCGCTCATGCGGCGGCTGCGGCTGTCTCCAGGCGGTTGAGCGCCCGGCGCAGCAGCCGCGAAACATGCATTTGGGAGTAGCCGATCTGCTCTCCGATCTCGCGCTGCGTCAGGTCGTGCATGAACCGCAGCTCGAGCACCTGGCGCTCCACGTCGGGTAGCGCCTTCCACGTGCTGGCGATTGCGTCGCGGCTTTCGACGAGATCGTAGGCCGAGTCCTCGCCGCCCATCATGTCCACGAGCGGGGCGGCCTCCTCGTCGTCGCGCGCTGTCGGCGCGTCGAGCGACGCGGCCTCGTAGCTGGCGGCCGCCTCTTGGGCCTCGAGCACCTGCTCGACGTCGCAGCCGAGCGCGGCGGCCACCTCGCGCACCTTGGGGGAGCGGCCGAGGGCCTTCGACAGCACCTCGGTCTCGCGGCTCACTGCGAGCGCCCGCTCCTGCAGGTCGCGCGGCACGTGGAGCGCCCAGCCCTTGTCGCGGAAGTGGCGCTTCAGCTCGCCGAGGATCGTAGGGGCGGCGTAGCTCGTGAACTTCGTCCCGCGACCGGGCTCGAAGCGATCGATGGCCTTGATCAGGCCGAGGCTCGCGACCTGGAGCAGATCGTCGAACGGCTCGTCGGTGTACGTGTAGCGGAGTGCGAGATCGCGAGCCAGCGGCAGGAAGCGCTCCACGAGCTCCTCCCGCGCGGCGAGATCGCCGTCGTGGTGGTAGCGGTCGAGAAGCTGTCGCTCGGTCTCGCGCGCGTCAGCGCGATCGACATCCTTGCGTCGCGACATCCGGGGGGCGGGTGGCGCGAGTGCCACTGCACTCATCTGTCCTTAGACCTCCGTCGGTGTTTACCTGACAAAGGTCCGCAGCGCTGCCGGTCCGACCAAGGCGACCGCGCTTCGTCCCCCTCGTAATCCCGTGGCACCGCACCGGGTAGCTTGTGCTCCGTGGCGCGTTACCTTGAGACAAGTCTGTCCATCTGGGTGGGGTTCCAAACCCGACTTGGCGCGTTTCGCGCACGCTCCTCGGGTACGGCTCAGGTATGGCCAGAACAGTCGAAGAGATCATGACCCATGACCCCCGCACCGTGGACGCGGACGCCTCTCTCGTCGACGCCGCCCGCCAGATGCGCGACGGCGACGTCGGCGACGTGATCGTCACCGAGAGCGGCCAGGTGACCGGGATCCTCACCGACCGCGACATCGTGATCCGCGCGGTGGCCGAGGGGCGGGAGCCCGGCTCGGTCTCGGTGCGCGACGTGGCCACGCGAGACGTGCGCGCGCTCGAGCCGTCGCAGTCCGTCGACGAGGCCGTGCAGACGATGCGCGAGCACGACATCCGCCGCCTGCCGGTGGTCGACGACGGACGCCCGGTCGGCATCGTCTCGCTCGGCGACCTGGCGGTCGAGCGCGATCCGGACTCAGCGCTGGCCGACATCTCGACCGGCACGCCGGACCGGTGAGCGAGGAGCGGGCGAGCGGGTTCCCGGAGCCGCCCGGGCGCGACCCGGGCGATCGCTCGAAGGACCCCGAGCCGCACGACGCCCTGAACAACCCCGTGCGCGACCCCGACGAGACCGAGTGGCCCGACCCCTACGAGCGGCGCGAGGACCCGCGCGACGAGGACCACCCGCCCACGGGGAGCCAGAGCACGAGCGAGCCGCATCCTTCCCAGGACCCGGAGGCGGAGCCGTGGGAAGGGCCGAAGCGGGACAAGGTGGACGACTGAGCAGCTCGCTCTGGCTGCAGGGTTCCGGGCACGCTCCGCGGCCGGCCCTGCCGGAGGACATCCACGTCGACGTCTGCGTGCTGGGCGCCGGGATCAGCGGGCTGAGCGCCGCCTTCGAGCTGTCGCGGCTGGGGGCGTCCGTGGCCGTGCTCGAGGCGCGCCACGTGGCGGCGGGTGCGTCCGGCTACAACACGGCCAAGCTGAGCTCGCTGCACGGGCTGACGTACTCGAAGCTCGAGCGGCGCCATGGGGCGGAAAAGGCGCGCCTCTACGGCGCCGCGAACGAGCGCGGGATCGCGCGGGTGCACGAGGTCGCGGCCGAGCTCCAGATCGAGTGCGACCTGCGCCGCAAGCCGAACCTCGTCTACACGGAGTCGGACTCAGAGCGCCGCCAGCTCGAGGAGGAGGTGGACGCGGCACGGCGCGCGTCGCTGCCGGCGCGGCTCGTTGAGGAGACCGACCTGCCGTACCCGATAGCGGCGGCGGTGCAGTTGGAGCGCCAGGCGGAGTTCCATCCGGTCAAGTACCTGGAGGGGCTGGCTGCGGCCCTCGAGGCTGAGGGTGTGCGGGTCTGCGAGGCGACACGGGCGGTGTCGGTCTCCGCGGGCTCGCCGTGCCGGGTGCGCACCGAGTCGGGCCGGACCGTCACGGCCGGAAGCGTGGTGGTGGCCACGCACCTGCCCTTCCTCGACCGAGGTGGGTTCTTCGCCCGGTGCCACCCGGAGCGTTCGTACGTGGTGGCGGCGCCATACGACGGTTCCGCGGCCACGGACGGCATGTACCTGAGCACCGAGTCGCCCGCGCACTCGATCCGGGTGCACGAGCTCGACGGGCGGGCCTGGCTGCTGGTGGGCGGCGAGAGCCACAAGACGGGTCACGGTGATGCCGCCGAGCGGTACAGCGCGCTGGCGGCGTGGGCCCGGCAGCGGTTCGGGATGGAGCCCGTGATGCGGTGGGCGACGCAGGACCAGATGCCCGTCGACGGCGTCCCCTTCATCGGCCCCGTCGACCCCGTGTCGGCGAACGTCTTCGTGGCCACCGGCTTCCGGAAGTGGGGCCTGGCGCTCGGGGCGGCGGCGGGGGAGTTGCTGGCCGCGCTGGTCGACGGCAGGGAGCACCCGTGGGCCGAGCTGTTCGACACCCGGCGTCTGCGGCCGCGTGCGGCCGTGGCGTCGTTCGCGAAGGAGAACCTCGACGTGGCGCTGCGCTTCTTCGCCGACCGGGTGGTGAAGCGCGCGGGGCTCGACTCGATCGAGCCCGGGGAGGGGCGCGTGGTCGGCGCCGGGCTGGGTCAGCGGGCGGTGTACCGGGACGAGGACGGAACGCTGCACGCGCTGTCCGCGCGATGCACGCACCTGGGCTGCATCGTGAACTGGAACTCGGCCGAGCGGACATGGGACTGCCCGTGCCACGGATCTCGCTTCGGAGCACGAGGCGACGTGATCGAGGGGCCCGCGGTGGCGCCGCTCGAGCCGAGGGACGTACCGGCCTAGCGGCCTGCCGGCGCGGCGCGAGGGCCCGCTAGCGGCGGCGCGAGGGGCGGCTCCTCGCTTGCAACCACTCCAGCTCGCGCTCCAGCTTGCCCAGCTCGCGCCGGCGCTCGCGAGCCACCGCGCGGGCCTCGCGCTCCGCGTCCTCAGCCTCGCCGACCGCCTCGCGCGCCGCCTGGAGCGCATCGGCTGCGTCCGAGTGGGCCGCCTCCGCGTCCTCGAGCCCGGCGCGAGCCTCCTCGACGGTCCGCTCCGCCTCCGCGAGCCGTTCGCGGCGCTCCCGCTCGGCGGCTTCCTCCTGCTCGACAGCGGAGCGTGAGGG
>DASZJZ010000248.1:0-3897 GCA_035947555.1 Thermoleophilaceae bacterium
TCTTCGTGGCGGTGTACCTGCGCCGAAAGGTGCAGTTCATGGCCAAGTCCCAGCTCTTCGAGTTCCCGCTGCAGGTCGTCTACAGCAACGGCGGGGTCTTCCCGGTCCGCCGCGGCCACCGCGACCTAGAGGCGTTCAAGACCGCGCAGGATCGGGAACACGCCGCCGTGCGTGAAGATGAACTGCATCGGCCGCGTGAAGAGCTGTGACTTCGCCATGAAGTGCACCTTGCGGCGCAGGTACACCGCCACGAAGAAGTGGTCGAGGAAGGAGAAGTGGTTCGGGGCGATGATCACCGGGCCGTCGGCCGGGATGTTGTGAGAGTCGATGCAGCGCGCGCGGTGGATCAGCAGCAGGTACGGCGTCAGGACGACCCGTACAAGGCTGTAGACCCAGTCGGGACGCCGGCTGCGGGTGCGCTCGTGGAAGCGCGTGAAGTGCTCGGCCGGACGCGGGTCCTTGTACACCTGCGCCTTCATTGCTGCCTCTTACCCCGTCGGCTCCCGCATGGTTACCTCCACCGCAGTGCCAACCCGCCAGGACCGACTCGCAGGGTGGCACGGGGCCGATCGGCCGGACGCGACCGCTATCGTGCCCGCGCGTGCCCGACGTCGAAGCCCACATCACAGGCACCGTCTGGAAGATCGAGTGCCAGGTCGGCCAGGAGATCGCCGAGGGCGACACGCTGGTGATCCTCGAGTCGATGAAGATGGAGATGCCGGTGGAGGCCGAGGACGACGGGACCGTCAAGGAGATCGTCTGCCAGGAGGGCCAGTCGGTCTCCGAGGGCGACACGCTCGTCGTCCTGGAGTGACCCCCAAGCTTCGCCTGGACGAGCCTGCGGACGGCGTCGCCCGCCTCACGATCGACAACCCGGAGCGGCGCGGCGCGCTCGACCACGAGCTGCTGGACGCGCTGGCCACGTACGCCCGCACCCTCGACGCCCGCTGCCTCGTCATCCGCGGCTCCGGCAACGTGTTCTCGGCCGGCTACGACATCGGCAACCTCGAGGGGCAGTCATTCGAGGAGTCGGCCGAGCGGCTCGTGGCGCACCCGTTCCACGACGCGCTCGAGGCGCTCGAGGCCTATCGCTACCCCGTTGTCGGCGAGATCAACGGGCACGCCATCGGCGGCGGGCTCGAGCTGGCGCTCACCTGCGACATCCGCGTGGCCGCCCGCACTGCACGCTTCGCGATGCCGCCCGCGAAGCTCGGGCTGATCTACTCGCACACCGGGCTGCGGAAGTTCATCGACGTGTGCGGGCCGGCGAACACGGCCGAGCTCTTCCACGTCGGCGAGGCGGTCGACGCGGACCGCGCGCTCACCATGGGTTTGGTGAACGAAGCCGTGGACCCGGACCGCCTCGAGGGCCGCGTGCTGGAGATGGCGAGGCAGATCGCGGCAAACGCTCCACTGTCCCTGGCGGGAAACAAGCGCATCATTCGCACGCTGCGCACCCAGCCGCTCCCTCCGGAGGTGGAACAGGAGCTGATCGAGCTGCGCGAATCCTGCTTCCGCTCGGAGGACTTCCGCGAGGGCGTGCGCGCCTTCGCCGAGAAGCGAACGCCGCGCTGGCAGGGGCGCTGAGCGCCCTAGGCGCCGGTTCGCTCGACTTCGCGCCGGCCAGTTTCGCGCGGGCGGCTGCCGGGACGTAGAACCGCACCCACTGTGCCACCAGCTCGGCCATGCGCTCCGGTGTCACGCGGGCTCCGAGGCCAAGCGGCCCATCCGGTGCGCGTGAGCGCCATCCGCCCGGTCGTCGCAGAGCGTCTGGCAGACCGGTGCCGGATGTGGATCTATCGAGCGGGCGATCCGGCGTGCCCCCTGTTCCGCCTCCCGCCGGCCTCGGGCTCATGGAGGAGAAGTTGCTCGGTCGCATCGGCGGCCGCCATCGGCCCTCCGGCGGCCTTGTAGGCCTGCGCGACCCGCTGGGCGCCCTGCCGGCGCGCGATCGCCTCGTGGACCTTGGCGCGGAGTCGGCGGGGGTCGAGCCCGCGCGCCGGCAGCCGGGTGCCGGCCCCGGCTACTTCGACGCGCCGTGCGACCTCGAGTTGGTCCCGCGCAAATGGGACGGTGCACACGGGGACGCCGTGAGCCAGCGCTTTCTGGGTGGCGCCCATGCCGCCGTGGGTGATCGCACAGGCAGCGCGTGTGAGCAGCGCCGAGTGGGACGCGAAGCTGACCACGCGCCCGTTCGGCGGGACCTCTGCCCCGTCGAGGTCGACCGACGGTGCGGTGACGACGACGTGCACCCGCTCGTCGGCGAGCGCCTCGAGGGCGCAGCGCGCCAGCCGCCCGTCGTCCTGGAACTCCGACGAGGTGGTGACGAGGACGATGGGGTCATCCACGTCCGCGAGCCAGCCAGGAGGGTCGGCCGGCGGGTCCCAGTCGCAGGGCCCGACCATGCGTAGGTTCTGGGGCCAGTCCGAGCGCGGGTACTCGAACGGCTCCGCGGTCATGTAGATCAGCAGCGGCGGCGCGGTGAACATCGCCTTGGCGCTCGACAGCGGTTGCAGGCCCACCCGGGCTCGGACCTCGTTGACGCCGGGGACGACGATCCGCTCCAGTGAGCCGAACACCAGTGGGCGCAGGGCCGCGTCGCGTAGCCGCCCCAACACGCCCCGGGCGGGACGGAGCCCGGGCCCGAACGGTGGTGCGTCGCGCGACGGGATTGGGATCGGGTAGGGGCACCAGACCGCCCACGGCCCGTTCCAGTCGTCGGCGACGGCCTGGGCGCCGAACGTGTTCACGTCGACCAGCAGAGCGTCGGGCCGGCGGGCCTCGATCGCGCGTCGCAGGTCGGGAACCTCGTGGGCGGCCCGCCGGCAGAACGTGCGCACGGCACGCTTGTTCGCCCCGATCGGCGTGCGGGCCAGGTAGTCGTCGTGCTCGATCGCCTCGATCGCCGGATCGATCGCCTCTGCATCGAGCCCGAGCCCGCGCATCGTCTCGGCCTGGGAGGCGAGCGTGCGCACGCTGACCTGGTGGCCTCGACGGTGGAGCTCGAGGAGGACCGGGGTAACGGGGAAGAGGTGTCCGCGGGCGGGCGATGTGTAGGCGAGGATGCGAGCCATCAGGTCTCCTGGGTCAGGGGTTCGAGCAGTTCCACGAGAGCCCGCTCGGTCTGGCGCCGGCTGAGCATGCGGTCGCGCCGTAGCACCTTCCACGTGTAGACGTCACAGACGGCGACGAACTGAGCCAGCCGGCGGTCGCGCAGGGTGCCCGAGAGCCGCGTCAGCGTTGGGGCGAAGACGCCCTCACACCACGCGACGTGCAGCGAGCGGCCTTGGTCGACAATCGCTCGCAACTCCGGCCCCCGCTGCTCTTCGGCCAGGAGCAGCAGGGCGCGCTCGCCGAGCTCCTCGTAGTGATCGAGCAGGACTCGCACGGCACCACGGAGGTCGCCCACGGGCGCCTCGTCGCGCTGGCGCTGCACCCGTTCGATCTCTCGCCGGGAGGCCGCTGCCATCAGGCCCTCCCTGGTTCCGAAGCGACGGATCACCGTCCGCACCGAGACGCCGGCGCGCCGGGCGACCCGGTCCAGCGAGACCTCAGCACCCGGCTGCTCCCAAAACAGCGCGGTCGCCGCGTCGAGGATTCGTTCGCCGGTGGCGGCCGCGGCTTCGGCACGAGCCCCCATCCGGTACGGGCGTCGCGACCGCGTCTGCGAAGTTTCCACGTCACCTATCGTGACATGAAAATAGGAGCTACGTCAAGCGGCCGCTCCTCCGTCCGGGCGAGAGCCTACGGTGCCGTCCAGCGTGCCGCCGCTCATATCCCAGGAAGAGGCGCTCCGGCTAGGGCAGATCGAGGATCGTGGCGAGATCGAGGCGCTGGTCGAGCGCGCCTGGCGCGTCCGGCTCGAGCGCTTCGGCGACTCCACCGACATGTGCTCGC
>DASZJZ010000249.1:0-23607 GCA_035947555.1 Thermoleophilaceae bacterium
AGCGGCGCGGCGCCCAGCAACGCCGGCGCCGCCGCCAGCGCCACCGGCGCCTGCGCGATGAAGATCGCCCTCCAGTCGAACAGCTCCGTCAGCAGCCCGCCGAGCGCCGGTCCCGCCGCGGTTCCCGCCACCGCCGCACCCACCCAGAGCCGGCGGCCCGCCCCGCCTCCGTCGAGCGCGTCGAAGGCGGAAGCAAGCAAAGCCGCGCCGCCCAGCGCCTGCAGCGCCCGCATGACGAGCAGCAGCTCCAGCGAGTCCGCCGCGGCGCATCCGATCGACGCCGCCGCGAACAGCAACGCGCCCGCGGGCCCCGTCGCCCGCCCGTGCAACGCCGCCGACAGCGGCAGCCCCAGCGCCAGCACCGCCGTATACACGGCGATCACCGCGGCCACGCCCTCCACCGTCGTGTCGAGCTCGAGCAGGATCCGCGGCAGCGCCAGGATCACCACGGCGGCGTCGGCCAGCACCAGGCCGGACGCCGCGGCGATGACGGTGCGCTTCACCAAGCGTGTTCTAGCTAAGGCCGTGCCCCGAAACGGTGCGGCTACCCACACCGGCGTCCGCGGGTACCCACACCGGCGTCGGCGGGCTGACCACATTGGAACGCCCGCCCCGCGGCCCGACACTCGCCGCATGCAACAGTCATCGAACTCAAACCTCGCTGCGCGCGCCGGCCGGTGGAGCGCGCAGCACCGCAAGAAGGCAATCGTCGGCTGGCTCGTCTTCGTGATCCTCGCGGTCTTCGTGGGCGGCTCCGTCGGCACGAACACGCTGCAGGACGACGACTACGAGATCGGCGAGTCCGGCCGGGCCGACTCGGTCGTCTCCGATCACTACCCCAACAAGGAGGACGAGAGCGTCCTCGTCCAGAGCCAGAACGGCGCCCGCACGGACGACGCGGAGTTCCGCGGAGTCGTGAACGGCGTCGTGACACGGCTCGAGCGGACGGAGAACGTCCGCAACGTCCAGAGCCCCTACGCCGAGGACAGCCAGGGAGCGCTGTCGGAGGACGGCAGGTCCGCACTGATCACCTTCGACATCCCGGGTGAGGACGCCGACAAGAAGGTCGAGCCGTCGCTCGCGGCTGTGTCGGCGCTCGACAGGAAGGAGCCCAGCTTCCGCATCGAGCAGTTTGGCGGCGGCAGCGCGGACAAGGCGCTCAGCGAGGCCTTCGAGGAGGACTTCCAGAGGGCCGAGGTCACCTCGCTTCCGATCACGCTCATCATCCTGATCCTCGCTTTTGGCGCGCTTTTGGCCGCCTTCGTCCCATTGCTCCTCGCGATCACCGCAGTGGCCGCGGCGATCGGCCTGCTCGGCCCGATCAGCCAGCTGATGCCGATGGAGGAGACGATCAACTCGGTCGTGCTGCTGATCGGCCTGGCCGTGGGCGTCGACTACTCGCTCTTCTACCTGCGCCGTGAGCGCGAAGAGCGGGCGCGCGGACGCTCCGAGGAGGCCGCGCTCGAGGCGGCGGCCGCCACGTCGGGCCGCGCCGTGCTGATCTCCGGCATCACCGTGGTCGCCGCCATGGCGGGCATGTACTTCGGCGGCGCGTCGACGTTCGTGTCGTTCGCCACCGGCACCATCCTGGTGGTGGCGATCTCGGTGGTCGGCTCGCTGACCGTGCTGCCGGCCGTGCTGTCGAAGCTCGGCGACCGTGTCAACAAGGGCAGGGTGCCGTTCCTCAAGCCGGAGAGGCGTACCGGTGAGCCACGAATCTGGGGCGCGGTGCTCGACCGCGTGCTCAAGCGGCCGCTGGTGTCGCTGATCGCGGCCGGCTCGGTGCTGGTGGTGCTCGCCATCCCGGTGTTCCACATCCACACCGCGGACTCCGGCGTGGACGGGCTGCCGCGCTCGCTCGAGGTCATGCAGACCTACGACCGCATGCAGGCGGCCTTCCCCGGCGAGCAGTTCACGGCGGACGTCGTGGTCGAGAGCAGGAACCTCGACCGCTCCGAGATCCAGACGGCCGCCGCCGAGCTGCGGCAGATCGCCCGGAGCTCGGACGAGTTCCACGAGCCGGTCACGGTGGACTACAGCCGTGACGGCCAGGTGGCGGTGCTCGAGGTGCCGCTCGCGGGCACGGGCACGGACGACACGTCACTGAACGCGCTGGAGACGCTTCGCGAGCGGGTCGTGCCGGAGGTGCTCCCGTCGGTCAGCGGCGGCGAGGTGGTCGGCGTGAGCGGCTTCACCGCCGGGTCGGCCGACTTCAACGAGCTGATGTCCGAGCGCATCTGGTGGGTCTTCGGGTTCGTCTTCCTGATGGCCTTCCTGCTCCTGCTGGTCACGTTCCGCTCGATCGTCATCCCGATCAAGGCCATCGTCCTGAACGTCATGTCGGTGGCCGCCGCGATGGGGATCGTCACGTACGTGTTCCAGGACGGCCACTTCGAGAGCCTGCTCGACTTCGAGTCCACCGGAGCGGTCACGGCGTGGTTCCCGATCATGCTGTTCGTGATCCTGTTCGGCCTGTCGATGGACTACCACGTGTTCATCCTCAGCCGGATCAAGGAGGCGGTGGACCGCGGCCAGTCGACCGAGGAGGCCGTCAGCCACGGGATCAAGTCGACCGCGGGCGTGGTGAGCGCGGCGGCGATCGTGATGGTCGCGGTGTTCTCGATCTTCGCGACGCTCTCGTTCATCGACATGAAGCAGTTCGGTGTCGGCCTGGCCGCGGCGGTGCTGATCGACGCCACCCTGGTTCGCGGGGTGCTGCTCCCGGCGGCGATGAAGCTGCTCGGCAAGTGGAACTGGTACCTGCCGAGCTGGCTCGAGTGGCTGCCCAAGGGCCCGGCCCTCGAGGCCGCGCCCGCGCCCGCCAGGGCCTAGGAGCTCAGCGCACGGGCCGCGGCATCGCGGCCCGTGCGCACCGCTCCCTCCTAAGGGGTCGTGAGCGCGGCCAGGTCGAGATCCGGGGCCAGACCGCGGAGCGCCGGCTCGGGCGGGTCATCGCCGGTGCGGCCCAGCGCTCCGAGCGCCGCGTCGAGCTCCGCCTCGTGGTGCTCCATGCGCTTGAGCGGGTAGTCGCCGGCCACCTCGCGGCTCATCATGAACGCCCAGTCGCTCGACTGCATGGCCAGCAGCTCGCGGGCGGCACGTGCGAGGGCGGCTCGGGAAGCCGCCTCCGCGTCCGCCGCCGAGACGGTGGTGCGAGCGGCGCGCTCGAGAACAGCTCGCGGCGCCCGGGCCGCGGCGGCCACCGTGCGCAGCTCCGCTCGCCGCGCCGCGACGGCGAGGTCACGCACCCGAGGCGAGTCCCACGTAGACAAGTCCTTGCCGGTTCCCCATGTCGAGCGGACCAGCTCCGCCCGCTGGGGCTCCACACGCTCCAGCCCCTCGCTCACCGTCACCAGCTCGAGTCCAGCCCGGGGCGCCTCCTCCACCACCGCCGCCAGCCAGTCCTGGCCCTCGTACCACCAGTGGCCGAGCAGCTCGGTGTCGAGGGCGCAGCAGAGGAGGCCTCCGTCCGCCAGGCGCGCCGCCGCGCGGGCGACGAAGTCGCGCGCGTGGCGGCGCGCCCGCGCCAGCGCGGCCTCCCGGTCGTACGTCCCGCCGGCGTTGTCCCACGGCTTCAGGTCGTGCACGGTCCGCCGGTGGTAGTCCCGGTAGGCCCCGTCGGCGGGATAGCCCGCCTGCTCGTCCCAGACCAGCTCGATCGTCGCCCAGTCGATCGGCACTGCGAGTGGACCGGTCTTCGTGGCCACAGGACGCAGGTGGTCGAACCCGGCCACCCGCGTCTGGTCGACGCAGAACGCGCGCACCCCGTGATCGGCGAGGTCGCCCTCCAGCCCCGGCTCGTAGGCGCACTCGGGCAGCCAGAACCCGCCGCCCCAGTCCCCAAAGCGCCGCCGGTGCGACGCCGTCCCACTCCCGACCTGAAGCCGCAGCCCGGCGTCCGTGGCCAGCAGCGGCAGCAGCGCGTGCGTGGCGGCGGAGGTCCAGAGCTCGACCCGCTCGAGCGCCCCGAAAGCGCCCACCAGATCGCGCCCCCGCCGCTCGAACTCCCGCCCGGCCGACACGTAGTCGCCCCCCGCCCGCCGCAGCTCCGCCGCCAGCATCGGCTCCCCGCCGCGAGCCAGCCCCGCCGAGTCCTCGGCGTGGATCACCGCGCTGATCTCGTCCAGGTGACGCAGATAGCGATCGCCCGCCTCGCCGTTCATCGCCTCCAGCTGGTCGCACAGCACGGGCGTCAGGCCCACGGTCACCGGGGCGCCGTCGATCACGTCGAGCAGCGGCAGGTACACCGACGCCACCGCCTCCCACAGCCACTCCTCGCCGAACGGCCACGTTCCGAAGCCCTCCACGTACGGCATGTGCGTGTGGAGGAGAAGCGCGAGGAAGCCGGGCCGCCGTCCCGTCACCGCAGGACCGCGACGAAGTCGAGCGCACCCTCGAGGCCGTCCCGCCGCAGGGTGAAGTCGCGCGCGTTGATGGCCGGCGTAAAGCGGTCGTAGAACGGCTTGGTGATCCGGAGAGACGCATGCACCTGGTCCCAGCCCGCACGCAGCGCCAGCTCGTGCGCGCGCAGCTTGCGCGCATGGAAGAGCCCGTACAGCTCGACCCGCTCGAACACGCGCTCGCACAGCGCGCGGAACTCCGCCACCCGGTATTCCCTCAGGTGCCACGGGTTGCCCGACTTGTCCGCTCCAGGCGGCGCCAGCGTGAGCAGGTTCGGCGTCGACACGTAGACCGTGCTCGCCATGCCCGCGAAGTGCCGCAGCACCCCCTCAGGGTCGGGCACGTGCTCGATCGTCTGGAGGAACACGACCGCGTCGCACGGCTCGGCGTGCAGCTCGACCATGTTGCGCACGAAGCGCACGCCCGGCCGGGTGTACTTGAGTCGCGCGTGCTCGAATGCCTCGGGGTTGGCGTCCACACCCGTGACCTCCCGCGCCCGGAGCGCCAGCACCTCGGTTCCGTAGCCCTCCCCGCAGGCCATGTCGACGACCTTCAGCCCGGCGCAGCGCTCGGCGATCCACGCATAGACCACCAGGTGGCGCTGGAACCAGTAGTTCTCGGCCGGCACGTCCGGAAGCGTGCGTTCGCCGGTGAGCTCGAGCGGCGGGACCCCGTCGGGCTGATCGCGCTGGACCGTCTCCTGCTGCATCGGCGGCCGGAGTGTAGGTACTACCCTCTCCCGGCCAATGTCCCGGTCGCCCGAGAAGATCCGGGCCGCGAACGTGCGCTACCACGACCTCGCGGCGGAGCACTACGACTCCAAGTGGGGCATCAGCTACGGCGACGTCGGCCAGGCGCAGGTGTTCGGCAAGCTCCGGAAAGCGCTCGGCCGCGAGCCGGGCGTGTTCGACCGAGGCCTCGAGATCGGAGCCGGCACGGGGTACTTCACTCTCAACCTGATGCGCGCCGGCGTGCTGCGCGAGGCGGTGGCCACCGACATCTCGCCGGGGATGCTGAGCGCCCTGTCGGCGTCGGCCAGCGAGCTCGACCTGCCGGTCGAGACGCGCGAGTGCGACGCGGCGTCGCTCCCGTTCGAGGACGACTCCTTCGACCTCGTCTTCGGCCACGCCGTGTTGCACCACCTGCCGGACCTGCCCGGCGCCTTCCGCGAGTTCCGGCGGGTGCTGCGGCCGGGCGGGATGGTCGCCTTCTGCGGCGAGCCGTCGAAGCACGGGGACCGCATCTCGGCCGTGCCGAAGCGCGGCGCCCGCGCCGTGGCGCCTCTGTGGCGGACGCTCATGCGCGCCGGCGCGCGGCCCACCAGTGGGAACGGCGCCGGCCCAAGCGAGGAGGACCGGCTGGAGGGGCAGGTGGACGTGCACGCGTTCACGCCAGGCGAGCTGAGCGGCCACGCCCGCGCCGCCGGTCTTGAGGAGGTGCGCGTGCGTGGCGAGGAGCTCGCGGCGTCGCTGTTCGGATGGGTCAACCGGACGCTCGAGGCGACCGCCGAGCCGGACGACGTCCCCTGGGCCTGGCGGCTGTACGCCTACCGCGGCTACCTGATTCTGCAGCGGCTGGACCGGTCGCTGCTCGAGCCGCGGCTGCCGGCGGCGATCTTCTACAACCTGCTGCTGTCGGCGCGGGCCCCCGGCTGAGCGCGGCGCACGGACTCCCGCACCACCCAGGCAAGCACGGCGTCCACGAACGGCAGCGGTCGCCTCCTCACGCCGCTGAGCTCGTCGGCAAGCGCCCGACCCGCGGCCGCGAGCCGTCCCTCGCTCTCGATCCTGTCGAGCACCAGGGCCGCCTCAACGGCCCCCGGGACGCGCCGCAGGCGCCCGAGCACCCGCCGCGCCACCTCCCTGAGGCCCTCGGCGCCGGCGGCGGCGCGCATCCAGGTGGCGACCATGACGAGGAGCGCCGCGCGGATGGCGCGCCGCGCCGCTTCGTCCACGCCGAGGCCGCCGCCGAGGGCGAAGATGATCGCGCCGCCGGCGAGGATGGCGGCGAAGAGCAGGCCTGTCTTGAGCGGCTCGTTGTCGGTGGGAGCGGCGATCCAGGCGAGGGCCAACGCCACGGCTACCGCCGCCAAGAGGGGCCAGGAAGTCCCGGAGAGCAGCAGCGCGAACCCGACGGCCGCCGCGAGCGTGACCGCGCGCGGATCCCAACGCCGCCTGGGGTGGTCCGTAGCGGCGCGCGGCTCCGGCGGCCGCGCATCGCGATCGCCGCCGGCGTCCTCCGCCGAGGCTGCCAGCCGGTCCCACCCGTGCAGCCCGCGGCGGTACACCAGCACCTGCACCGTGCTGGCGAAGGCCGCCCAGCCGAGCAGGCCGGCGGCGGTCAGGCCGAGGGCGTCGGCGGTGCCGACCTCGATTCCGATCCGGCGCCCCAGGGCGTCGTAGGTGCCGGCGTAGGCGTCGAGCCCGCCGGTGATCACCCAGATGAAGAACGCGGTGGTGGCGGCGTTGTGCAGGAGGCGGATGGCTGCGCAGGCGAGGATCTGCGGCAGCACACCCGCGCGGCGCGCCTCGAGCCGGCCGAGCATCGGCGCCGTGGCCGCCTGCGTGAGCGGGATGCCAAAGCGGGCGGGTCCGATGATGGCGACCGTCTCGAGCATGGCGGCCGCGCTCGCGCCGAAGCCGAGCCGGGCGCCGAGCCGCTGGGCCGTGCGGGCGAGCGCGACGCCACCCGCAAGGGCGATCCAGAACCCCCCGGTGGGAGCGGCGCGCGCCGCCAGGAAGGAGACCACCGCCATATGGGCCGGCCCGGCGGGCACGGCCGAAGCGGCGAGCGAGTCCTGAGCAGCGGCCACACCGCGACCGTAGCGCCCGGCGCGCGCGGGTCGCGGTTCCTCGCGAAGGGCCTAGGCCGGGTTGCCCGAGTAGCGGCGGATCGGCGACTCGGCGATGCGCCGGCCCAGATCGGCCACTTGCTCGTCGGTGAGCGTGTCGGTCGGGAAGCCGGCCGCCTCGAGCTCCTCGCGAACGCGCGCCACGCCCTCGATGAAGTCGAGCTTGGCCCCCAGCTTGACCATCACCGACTTGGTGTGCTCGTCGTCGATGGCCGCGCTTCCGTCCGCTGCGGGCTTGAGGAGCCAGGACTTCACGGCCTCCGCCTCGGCCAGCGAGAGCTCGAGGGTCACGGTCCGGTCCACGCCCTCCGGGAGACCATTGGTCACCTCGATTGACATGTGGCGGCTATCGACATGTGCC
This sequence comes from Thermoleophilaceae bacterium, assembly GCA_035947555.1. Classification (GTDB taxonomy): domain Bacteria; phylum Actinomycetota; class Thermoleophilia; order Solirubrobacterales; family Thermoleophilaceae; genus JACVRW01. The sequence continues at coordinate 7,614 of DASZJZ010000249.1, forward strand.
GAGCGTCACTTGAGCCGCGTCCAAGGCGAGTGGACACCCGCCGCTGCACCTCCTCGGGCATGGTCCACGGCTCGCGTAGGTACTCGTCCGGCACGTCGCGCAGCGCGGGCACATAGCGACGGGCGTACTCGCCGCGCCGATCGAACCGCCTCTCAGACCAGCACGCGCACCTGCCGTGCTTCGCTCAGCCTGCGGCCGTCCGCCAGCTTCGCCGTCACCAGCACGCGGACCGTCAGCGCCCTGCGGCGGCGTTGCAGGCGACGGCGCGCGGTCGGCCCCAGCCGTAGCCGGGGCTTTCGCTCGCGGCGCATTCCCCGGAAGCGCTTCCGGGCGAGCGCGATCGTCACCGGACGGTCGGTCGTGCCCTCCGGGCCTGGGGTCCGGCGCAGGTCCGCCGTGTCCAGCACCACCCGCACGACAGAGCGGGGCGGCGCCTTCACCCGCAGCGGCAGGCCGCGACGCAGCAGCGACGTCCGCCGCACCCGTCGCGGCACGGTCACCTCGAGGTCGCCGGCATCGCGCAACGGCCCGCGCCGGCGCTCTCCCGCCGGCGGTCCGGACTGCGCCGGTCCGCCGCCGCCGGGCGGCTGCCGGAACGGCCCGGATATCTCGTACACCGCTCCCGGCCCCGGCGCAGCCGACGTCGTGGGATGCGCCCGCTGCGACGTGCAGTACATGCGCGTCCCCGACGGGTCGAACACCACGCCGCAGACTTCCGACTTGTACTGGCCGGACACCGGGTGCGCCGGCCCCGTGAAGCGCAGGAACGGCGACACCTCGCAGAAGCCGGACCCTGCGCAGCCGGCCGAGCCGGCTCCTTCGGGCCTGGCCGTGATGAGCCCGATCTCCATGTTCCCGCCGTCCTCGCACACGAAGATCTCGCCCGCCGCGGACACCGTCACGTTGTCCACCGCGTCGAGCGAGGAGTCGGGCGCGGCGGCGTGGTCGAAGACGACCTCGAGCATCCCGGTGCGCGCGTCGTAGGCCCAGAGGCGCTTGTCGCCCTTCGTCGTGAAGTAGAGGACGCCGCCGTCGTGCCAGATGCCCTCGCCGCCGTTGAAGGGAGTCATCCCCGGCACCTGCTGACGGGCCGGCGCGTCCGCAGGAGTGGGCGCCGGGTTCGGCACAGCTCGCCAGCCGACGCTCCCGTTGGCCGCCACGACGGCCACTTCGAGCAGCCCCTGGAGCAGGCTCGGGTAGGACGACGGCGTGAAGCGGTAGAAGCCGCCGTCCGGCTCGTCCTCGGTCATATAGACCTGCCTGCCGGTCGGCTCGACCGCCGCCGCCTCGTGGTTGAACACGCCCAGCGCGGGACGCGGCTGCGCCGGCAGGCGGCCGGCCGGGTCGCACTCCCACACGAGACCGGACTCGTACTCCTCGCAGGAGAGCCACGTGCCCCATGGGGTCGGGCCGCCCGCGCAGTTGGCGTTCGTCCCGCCGAGAATGCGGTACGCGGCGGCGATCCCGCCCTCCGGCCGGAAGCGGATTGCCGACGTGCCCGCCCCGGTGACGGCGAGCGACTCGGCGTTGGTCACGAGGATCCAGCCGCCGTCGGCCGTGCCGAAGGTGGCCTGGCCGTCGGGGAAAGTCGGGAATGGGTAGCCCGCCACGGTCGACCCCCCTCGGGCGATCTCCCGTGAGCTGAAGCCGGGCGGGAGCATCAGCCCGCTCGCGTCCGGCGGCCCCAGCGGGCCGTACGGGCTGGCGCCCGCGCGCGTAGGCCCAGCCAGCGTCTCCCGAAGGAGGTGCGGTGACCCCGCCAGCGCCCCTGCCGCAAGCGCTCCGGAGACGAGAAGCTGCCGCCGGCTGACGGGACTCATCCAGTCGCTGTTGTACCGGATCGGACCTCAGCTGGTCACCCGGACGCGGCGCACCTCGCTGAGGCGGCGCCCGTCGGGGAGGCGCGCGGTCACGAGGAGACGGACGCTGAGCGACCGGCTGCGCCGGCTCAAGCGGAGGCGCCCCTTCGGACCGATCCGGAGGAGCGGCCGCCGCTCACGCTCGAGGCCCTTGAAGCGTGTGCGGGCGAGGGCGACGGTGCGAGGACGATCGACGGTGCTGCCGCGGCCGGGGCTCCGCAGGAGGTCGGGCGTGTCGAGCACGGCGGAGACGTCCGCCCCAGGCGGCGCGGTGACCTTCACGCGGAGACCCTCGCGGAGCAGCGAGCTGCGCCGGACGCGACGTGGGACCCGTACGAGCAGCTCCTGGCCAGCCTTCTGAAGTGGGCTGCGAGGGCGCTCGCCCGCGGGCGGACCGAACGGGCCGCCGGCGGTCGAGCCGCCACCGGAGCCCACGGTAGAGGCGCCGCCAGACCCGCCGGCCGAGCCATCACCGGACCCGCCGGTCAAGCCGCCGCCGGACCCACCCGCCGGGCCGCCGCCGGATCCACCGCCAGCGCCGGAGCCGCCGCCATGATCGCCACCGGGGCCGCCACTTGGACCACCGCCCGGATCTCCACCCGGATCACCGCCAGGATCGCCGCCCGGATCCCCGCCCGGATCTCCACCCGGATCGCCGCCCGGATCGCCACCCGGATCTCCACCCGGATCACCGCCCGGATCACCGCCCGGGTCGCCACCCGGATCCGCGCCGGGATCGCCGCCCGGCTGCGCGAACGGGCCAGTTATCTCGTACACCGCTCCCGGGCCCCTCGATCCGTCGCCCGGCGGGTGCGCTCGCTGGGAGGTGCAGTACATCCGCGTTCCGGACGGGTCGAACACCACGCCGCACACCTCCGACATGTACCTGCCGGAGACCGGGTGCGCCGGCCCCGTGAAGCGCAGGAACGGCGACACCTCCCGGTCTGGTGTTATCAGCGCGATCTCCATGTTCCCGCCGTCCTCGCACACGAAGATCTCGCCGGCCGCGGACACCGTCACGTTGTCGACGGCGTCGAGCGAGGCATCGGGCGCCGCAGCGGGGTCGAAGACGATCTCGAGCGTGGCCGCCGCCGCGTCGTAGGCCCACAGCCGGCCGTCGCCCTTCGTCGTGAAGTAGATGACGCCCGCGTCGTGCCAGATGCCCTCGCCGGAGGCGAACGGCGTCATCTCGTCCACCTGGTGGCGGGTGGGCGTCTCGCCCACAGCAGGGGTCGGGTCGGGCACCGCCCGCCACGTCACGCTGTTGTCCGCCGCCACCACCGCCACCTCGAGCAGGCCCGCGGCGAGGTCGGGATACGCGTGCGGCGTGAACCGGTACAAGCCGCCGTCCGGCCGGTCCTCGGTCATGTACACCTGCTTGCGCGCCGGGTCGACCGCCGCCGCCTCGTGCCAGAACACCCCCATCTCCGGCCGCGACTGCGCCGCCAACTCCCCCGCGGGATCGCACTCCCAGACGAGCCCCTGCTCGTACTCCTCGCACGACAGCCAGGTGCCCCACGGCGTCGGGCCGCCGGCGCAGTTGGCGTTCGTGCCACCAAGGATCCGGTAGGCGCCGGTGATTGACCCGTCCGGCCCGAACCGGATCGCCGACGCCCCGGCGCCGGCCGACGCCGTCCACTCCGAGTTCGTGACGAGGATCCACCCGCCGTCGGCCGTCCCGAAGGTGGCCTGCCCGTCCGAGTACTTCGGCCACGTGTAGCCCTCCACCGGCGCCTGCCCGCGGGCGATCTCCCGCGAAGTGAAGCCCGGTGGCAGCATCAGGCCGTTCGCGTCGGGCGGCCCGAGCTCGCCATAGGGACTCCCCGCCGCGCCCGCGGGCGCGGCCAGCGCCTCGCGCAGCACTCGAGGCGAGACCACCACAGCCCCCGCCACAAGTGCACCCGAGGCGATCAGCTGACGGCGGCTGATCCGGTGCACCTGACCGTTGTAGCGCAATTATCCGGGTCTGACCACGGCTAGGCTTTGGGCCCGATGTCCGAGACCGTCGAGCGCTTCCCCCTCTTCCCGCTGGGGCTCGTGGTCATCCCCCACGAGCTCGTGCCGCTGCACATCTTCGAGGAGCGTTACAAGCTGATGATCGGCGAGTGCATCGAGGAGGATCGCGAGTTCGGGATCGTATGGCTGGCGGATGACGGCCTCAAGGAGATCGGCTGCTCGGCGCGCGTCAGCCGAGTGCTCGAGCGCTTCGAGGACGGACGCATGAACGTGCTCGTGGAGGGCAGCTCGCCTTTCCGTCTGCTGCGCCGGATCGAGGACCTTCCCTACCCGGCCGGCGACATCGAGCTGCTAGATGATGCGGCCGAGGCGGATGCCGACGCCGCCGAGGCGGCGCGGCGCCGCTACGCGGACCTCGTCGCCGAGGTCACCGACGAGCGGCCCAAGCCCGACGAGCTCGCCAAGCTCGACGCCTACGGGATGGCCGCGACGCTCGACGTCGCGCTCGAGGCGAAGCAGATGCTCCTCGAGCTGCGCTCCGAGCGCGGCCGGCTGGAGCAGCTCGAGGGCCTGTTCGCCGAGGCCCTCGCGCGTATCCGCCATGCCGAGCGGGCAGCCGAGCGCGCCCGCGGCAACGGCAGCGTCCGCGGCTGAGCCTCCGCGCGCACCAGCGTGCGGCGACTGCACCGCCGGGTCACGACCCACGTTTCGTCGCCTCGCACCCCGGATAGCAAATTAGGAGCAGGGGAATCTCGTCACGGAGGCAATGATGCGAAGGACTGTGTCCCTCGCGGCCAGTGTCGCCGCGCTGCTAGCTGTATGCGCGGGGAGTGCCCAGGCTGCGAGCTACGACAGCAACGAGGTAATCGTCAAGTATGCGAACGGCGTCTCGACCGCCGAGCGCGCCGGGCTGTTCGACCGCACCGGCGTGGTCGAGACGATCGGATCGGTGCACGGCGTCGGCGCGAAGGTCGTGAAGGTGGACGGCGACCCGGCGGCGGTGGCCAAGCGGCTCAACCGCAGCGCGCTCGTCGAGTACGCCGAGCCGAACTACATCCTGAGGACGCAGGCGACGCCGAACGACCCGCTCTTCTCGCAGCTCTACGGCCTGCACAACACGGGCCAGACCGGCGGCACGAACGACGCCGACATCGACGGACCCGAGGGCTGGGATGCGGCCGGCCTCGCCACCTTCCCGGCGACGGGCGGCGTGAAGATCGGCATCATCGACACCGGCATCGACCAGACCCATCCCGACCTGAGCGGCAAGACCGTGAACTGCGCCGACTCGACGGGCACCGTGTTGGTCGAGGGCCAGTGCGTGGACGACAACATGCACGGCACGCACGTGGCGGGGACGATCTCCGCGCGGACGAACAACGGCGTCGGCGTGGCAGGTACCACCCCCAACGCGACCTTCGCCATCTGCAAGGCGCTGCGGACGGCGGCCGGCACCGGCCTCACCTCGGACGTCGCGAACTGCATCAACTGGACGCACACGCGCGGCTCCAAGGTGATTTCGATGAGCCTCGGCGGTGGCGACTCGACCACGCTGCGCAACGCCGTGACGAACGCCTGGAAGGGCGGCGCGGCCAACGGCTCCGTCCTGATCGCGGCGGCGGGCAACGACGGCGATGCGACGCTGAACTATCCGGCCGCATATCCGGAAGTGGTGTCGGTCGCGGCCACCGACCACAACGACCAGCGCGCGTCGTTCTCGAACGCCAACTCGGACGTGGAGATCGCGGCTCCGGGCGTCTCGGTGCTGTCGACCATCCCGGGCGGCCTGTACGCGCGCCTCTCGGGCACCTCGATGGCGACCCCGCACGTCTCGGGCGTCGCGGGAGTGCTGTGGCAGCTCTTCCCGGGCGACACAGCCGCGGGCATCCGCAACCGCCTCACGGCAGCGGTTGACGACCGCGGTCCGGCGGGACGTGACTCGAGCTTCGGCTTCGGTCGCGTGAACCTCTGCAAGGCGGCGGGCGGAGCGTGCTGACCGCCTGACGCCTCGGAAAGTCGGCCGGCCGTCCGCCAGGCCCCAAGGCCCTGACGGACGGCTCGGCCGGTTGCCCGGGGAGGGAGAGGACTACCTGCGGCGTTCCATCACGCCGTGGGAGTCGGGGGTTGCGGCATGCATCGCAGCTGGTTGCTCATCGGCCGCGCTCCGCGCCATGCGCAGCAGCCAGCCCTCGAACGGCAGCCCGCCTGTCTCGTAGGCGGGGAGAGCTTCCGGCAGCTTCAGGAAGGTGCCCTTCGTGATCTCGTCGGCCTCGGTTCGGCCGCCGACGATGGTCTCGACGTAGGCGCGGACACCATCGGCGTAGCGCGTGTACAGGTAGTCGAGGGCCGCGGGGTCACCGTCCTTGACGCCGGTGATGGCCCTCTCGACCCGCGCAGGATCGGCTTGCATATGTCAGCTAGGCGTTCCTTCGGGCTGAACGATGTTCATCGTCCAGGTGACCTCGTCCTGGGGAGCGGGGTCGTAGGCGCAGAAGGTGCCGGTGCGCACCGCCCGGTCCAGGTGGCGGCCGAGCGACGGGTCGCACTCCTCGATCCGGCGGATCGCGGCTCGGATCGCGCGGGTGGCGTTCACGCGGGCGCGTTCGGCGGCCGACCCTGCCGGCCGGTCGCGCCCGCCTAGGCCGACCGCCCGGGCGAGCTCGCGGCCGATCAGCTCGCGCTCCTCGCGGGCGCGGGCGGCGCGCTCCACGTCGTTGAACCGCTCGGCCTCGGCCAGGTCGTCCTCGAGCTCGGCCAGCCGGGAGCGGTAGGCGCGCTTCGCCTGCTCGTCGAGCCAGACGCCGCCGGCCGCCGCGTCGGCGCGCAGCTCGGGCACCGGCGCGCCGGCCTGGAGCTCCACCACGTGCACCTCGGCGTGCGGCTCGCCGAGCAGGCGGGCGAGGTAGCGCAGGCCCTTGCTGTCCTTGAGATGAAACGCCCCGCCGGCGTGGGTCAGGGTCCACAGCTCCCCCTCGCGCACGAGCCCGGCGCGCCGCACGCCGTCGGGGGCGGCCGGGGCCGGGGGCCGGGCCGCCGTGCGGAGCGCGGGGGCCGACATCACGCTCGTGGCCCGCTCGTGTCCCAGCAGCACCGCGGCGCGGCGCTCGATGCCTCCCGCTCCGAGCCGGCGGGCATCGGCCTCGGCCTGGTGGAGCAGCTCGCGGGCCCGTCCCCGGTCCCCCGGGCGCTCGCGTGCCAGCAGCAGCGAGGCCTGGTCGAGCGTGGCGCGCGCCAGCCAGACCGGCGCGCCGATCGCCGTGTAGCGGGCGATTGAGCTCTCGAGGTGGCGGGCGGCGTCGTCGTAGCGGCCGGACACGGTGGCGAGCCGCCCGAGCGCATGGTCCACGTCGCCCCAGGCGCTGATGCCGGTGTAGACCACCTGTCCGGCGTAGGGCCGCAGCAGCGCGGAGAGCGCTTCGGCGCGGTGGGCGTCCCCCACCGCCGCGCAGACGAGGCCCCACAACACCACGCAGGCGAGCCAGGTCATGTCGCGCGGCAGCAAGTCGAGGCGCTCGGTGGCCAGCAGCTCGGCCGCCTCGATCGGAAGCTCCCCCTCCACGTAGGCGAGCGCCAGCAGCGCGCGGAAGCTCGGGATGCCCGGGTTCTCGGCGGCCGTCTCGGCGATCATCGGCTGGAGGTCGGCCAGCCGCCCCTGGTCGTAGCGGATGTTGGTCAGCTGGCTCGCGTAGAGCGACAGCGCGTCCGGCTGCCCGCTGTCGGTTGCGATCTCGAGCGCCTCGGCCGCCAGCCGCTCCGCGTCCGCGAGCCTCCCGGCGATCGTCTCCAGCGTGGCCTCGTCGTAGCGCGCGAGCCAGCGCGCGGAGGGCTCCCCGAGCCGGGCGGCGAGCTCCCGCTGGCGGCGCACCACGCGACGGAGCTCCTCCATCTCGCCCGTCTGCACGAGGGCAACACCGCGCCAGTGGAGGGCGTGAAAGCGTGCCAGCGGGTCGCCCAGGCCGTCGGCCAGGCGCACGCTCTCGGCCGTGCACGCGAGACGCTCCTCGAGCGTGTCGGGCGACCAGATCGGCATCGAGCGGGCGCCGAGCACGTAACAGAGCGTGCGCGGGTCGTTCAGGCGGCGGGCCACCGCGAGCGACTCGTCGGCCACCGCCACCCGCCGCGACCGGTCAGGCTCGAAGCTCAGCTCGAAGGCCAGCATGCCGAGCAGGACGGCACGCTCGCGCGAGTCCTGCGGGCCGGCCGCTTCGATCGCGGCCTCCAGCATGGCCACGCGCTCGCTGTCGACCTCGCCGGCGTCGCTCGCGAACCCGCGCGTGTTCTCGATCGTGGCCCGGACGAGCAGCTTCGGCTCGCCGAGCCGGCGGCCCAGCCGGGCCGCCTCGAGCAGCGGCTCGCGGAAGCGAGCGTCGCCGTGCTTGCGTTGCGCCACGCCGAGTGCGATCAGGAGCGAGCAGCGCCGCTGGTCCGGCGCCGGCCCGTGCAGCTCGAGCGCGCGCTCGAGCCAGCGCAGGGCGGCGTCGGGGTCGATCTCGCGCAGCGCGTGCCGCCCGGCCAGCTCGGCGTAGCGCAGGGCCCGCTCACGGTCCGGCGGGCTCGCCTCCGCCCAGTGGCGGGCCATCTCCGCGTGCGAGGCGTCGCCGGCGAGCCCCTCGAGCGCCTCACCCACCCGCCGATGGAGGCGCGCCCGCCGGGCGGCGCCGAGCGCCTCGTACAGGGTGTGCCCGATCAGGAGGTGATGGAAGGCGAAGCGGCCCGGTCCGCCGCCGACCGGCACGATCAGCGCTTCGTGCTCGGCCCGGTCGAGCGCGTTCGCGATGCGCTCCTCGTCGAGGTCGGCCACGCGGGCGAGCAGGGCGGCGTCGAACTCCCGCCCGATCACCGCGGCGGCCTCCAGCACCGCGAGCGCCTCGGCTCCGAGGGCCGCCGCCCGGCCCACGATCAGGTCGCGCAGGGAGGCCGGCGCCGCCAGCGCGGCGGTCTCCCCGCCGTTCTCGAGCGCCGCCGCCGCGGCGGCGATCTCCTCGCGGCCCCCCAGCCCGCGGATCACCTCCGACACGAACAGCGGATTGCCGTCGGTCTCGCGATGGAGCGCGCGCGCGTATTCCCGCTCACCCTCGGCGAGCTGGGCTCCTGCCAGCTCCTCGACCATGTCGAGCACCTCGCCCTCGCCGAGACCCTTCAGCCCGATGTCCGTCAGGCGCTCGTCGCGGCGCAGCTGCGCGAGCGCCGCCGACAGCTCAGGGCCCGCCGACAGGTCGAGCGGGCGGCATGTGGCGATCACGAGCAGCCGCGGACGGCTCGGCACCGCGAGCAGGTGGTGGAGCAGCAGGACGCTGGGCACGTCGGCCCAATGGAGGTCGTCGAGCACAAGTACCACGGGCTGGCGCGCCGACGCGGCAGAGAGCACTGCGCCCACCGCCCCGAACAGGACGTAGCGCTCGCCGCCGTGCCCGTCCTCGGGAGCGGCGGCGCCGGCCGCGCGCTCGCGTGCGGCGGGCACGAGGCTCGCGAGCCGGCCGAGGGCGGAGCCGGCGGGCTCGAGCAGCTCCGCGGGCGCGGTCGAGATCAGGTGGCCCAGGGCCTCGGCGAAGGCCTGGTAGGGCAGCGCGAGACCCTCGTCGCTGCGCCCGTACAGCACCAGGGCTCCCCGGGCGTGCGCGGCCAGGCCGGCCTCGGCGGCCAGCCGCGTCTTGCCGATGCCGGGTTCGCCCGTGAGCAGGACCACGCGCCGCTCGCCGACGCGGACTGCGTCGAGCTCCCGCAGGAGGACGTCGAGCTCGCGGCCCCGGCCCACGCAGGCGCCCCTCCTGGCGGCCGCGAGGAGCCCGTCCGGCAGCGGCACTCCGACCTCTTCCTCCCATTCGAGCTCCGCCGCGGCGCCGGACCGGCGCGCGAAGCGGTGGCCGCCGCTCGCCAGGAGCTCGACCGCGTCGCCGACGAGGACCTGGCCGCGCTCGGCCCGGCCGGCGAGGGCCACCGCCTCGTCCACGGCCGGCCCCTCGAGCGCCGCGGTCCGCCGGACCACCTCGCCGTGGGCGATCCCGATGCGGGGCGCCCGCCCTCCCGCTCCCCGGCGCTCGGCCAGCGTGGCCGCGGCCAGCGCCCCGGCGAGGCTGCCGAACACCGCCACGAGGGTGCCGTCCACCCGCTCCACGTCCCCTTCATTGCCGGTCACGGCGGCGCGCAGCGCCGGCGGTGAGCAGTCCACTCCGACGCAGAGCACGGTCGCCGTGATCGACAGCGGTGCGGTGCGAGTCCGGCTATCCACTTGGGGGTTCTCGACGAAAGGTAGGTGCGTAAACGCGCCAGGTCAAGCGGGGACCACGGTGGCCGCGCCGCCGCGGCGGGGGTCCCCGCCGCCGCTCAGCTCACCTGTGGCCGGGCTGCGCGCCACCGCCTGCACGCCGCCGAAGAAGAGGTTCAGCTCGGCCCAGCGCCGGACGCGCCAACCGCTCTGCTCGAGTCTGATAAGGGCCTCCTCGTCCACCCCGGGCTCGGCGTCCACCTCGACCCCCTCGACGTGGATGCGCGGGCTCGACACCGCCTCCTGGGCCGGCAGGCCGTGGTCCACCACCTCCAGGATCGTCTGGAGGATCGCCGAGCGGATCCTGTTCGATCCCGCCGACCCGAGCGCGATCTCGGGCCGCCCGTCGCGCAGCACCACGGTGGGGGCCATCATGCTCGGCACGCGCGTGCCGGGCTCGTGCCGGTGGTAGCCGAACGGGTTCAGGTCCTGCTCGCCCAGCATGTTGTTCACGTGCATGCCGGTGCCCGGCACCACCACGCCCGAGCAGGAGCCGTTCGAGCAGGTGACCGAGGCACAGGCGCCGTCGGCGTCCATCACCGCGAGGTGGGTGGTGTTCCCGAGCCGCGAGCGCACCTCCGTTGCCACGTGGTCGAGGGCGTCCTTGGCGAGGAACTGCTCGAGGTACCCCTCGGTCGCGAGCCCCTCCATGAACTCCTCGTCGCGCGCGCGGTTGGTGGAGGCGATCACCTCGGCCACCACGCACGCGTCGTGCGGCAGGTCGAGCCGCTCGAGGATTCCGAGCGCGTCCGCGATCAGGATGCCACCCGAGGAGGGCGGCGGGTTTGTGAGCACCGTCCGGCCCCGGTAGCTGACGCGGGCCGGCTCGCGCTCGACGACCTCGTACGACTCGAGGTCCTCGCGCGTCAGGAGACCGCCGCGCTCGAGCACCCAGTTGCTCACCGCGGCGGCCACGTCGCCGCTGTAGAGGAAGTCCGGGCCCTCGGCGCCGAGCCGCTCGAGCAGGCCGCCGAGCTCGGGCAGGCGGATCGTGTCGCCCGTTCGCAGCAGGCGGCCGCCGGGCGCGTAGATCTCCGAGCACTCGGGCGTGGAGCGGAAGATCGGCTCGAGCACCTCGAACAGGAAGGCCTGCATCGGCACCACCTCCACCCCGCCGCGCGCCGCGCGTGCCGGCCCGGCGGTGAGATCGCCGAGGCGGGCGCTGCCGAAGCGCTCGAGCGCCGCTGCCAGACCCAGCGTGGTGCCGTATGCGCCGCACGAGGACGGGCCGACGTTGAAGCGCTGGATCGCGTCCGCGGAGAAGTAGACGTCGATCGGCGTGAGGGCGGCCGGCTCCGCGCCGTCCAGGCCGCGCCCCGGGGCGGCGACGAAGAAGTCGAGCAGATGGTCCCCCCCATCCGCGGTGTGGATCAGCATGAAGCCGCCGGCGCCCGGACCGGTGAGCGGCGACTCGGACACGAACGACATCAGCACCGCCGCCACGGCGGCGTCGACCGCGTTGCCCCCGTCGCGCAGCACATCGGCCCCCGCCTGGGCGGTGAGCGGATGGCCGGCTGCGACCACCCCTTGCATGCAGGGGAAGGTACCTGCGCCGGGGCGGCTCTACCTTGGGATGAACTCCGGCACGTCGAGATCGGTCAGCGTCGAGCTGCGCTCGCGGCCGCGCCGTACCGTCGGCTCGTGGTCCGCCGGGATCCGCGACTCTCGCGACTCCCCGCGTGGCCCGGCCCTGAACTGCGGCCGGTCCCCGTATCCCGTGGCCACGACGGTGACCCAGACCTGGTCCTCGATCTTCTCGTCCACCATCGCCCCGAAGATGATGTTGGCCTCGGGGTGCGCCGCCTCGGTCACGGCCTTCGCCGCCTCGTTGACCTCCCACAGCGACAGGTCACGGCCGCCGGTCACCGACAGCAGGATCGACCGCGCGCCCTCGAGCGACGTCTCGAGCAGCGGGGACTCGATCGCGTGCGCCACCGCGTCCATCGCGCGGTGCTCGCCCGTGCCCATGCCGATCCCGAGCAGCGCCTGGCCCGCCTCGGACATGATCGTGCGGACGTCGGCGAAGTCGAGGTTGATCAGCCCGGGCAGGGTGATGAGGTCGGAGATGCCCTGCACGCCCTGGCGCAGGACGTCGTCGGCCACCCGGAACGCCTCGACCATCGAGGTCTGCTTGTCGAGCACGGTCAGCAGGCGCGAGTTCGGGATCACGATGAGCGTGTCGACCTCGCGAGCGAGCTCCTCCACGCCCTGGTCGGCTTGCTCGCCGCGGCGCGCTCCCTCGAACGAGAACGGCTTGGTGATGATGCCGACGGTGAGGGCGCCCACCTCGCGGGAGATGCGCGCGACGATAGGGGCCGCTCCCGTGCCGGTGCCGCCGCCGGCGCCGGCGGTGATGAACACCATGTCCGAGCCGCGCAGCGTTGCCTTCAGCTGGTCGTAGTCCTCGAGTGCGGCCAGGCGGCCGAGCTCGGGGTTCGACCCGGAGCCGAGCCCGCGGGTGATGTCGCCGCCGATGTGGATGCGGTTGTTCGCGGCGGACTGCTCGAGCGACTGTGTATCGGTGTTCACCGCGATGAACTCGACGCCCTCCACCTCGGCTTCGATCATGCGGTTCACGGCGTTGACGCCGGCGCCACCCACGCCCACCACCCGCAGCACGGGCTCGGTGACGCTGCCGGCCGACGGCATCGCGAACGGCGCCGGCTCGGGCTCACGGGCGGGGGGCGGCTCGGGCATCCGCTCCATGATGTTCTCGGGGATGTCCGCGGAGAACACGGAGCGGAGCCGCTCCTCGGGGCTGGGCACGCCGTCGTAGCGGCCGCGGGGCTCCTCCGCCCCGCGCTCGGCCTCGCGCTCCCGGCGGCGAGCCCGCTCGTCGGCGCGCTGCTGCGCGCGCCTGGCGGCCTCGGTGAGCTCCATGCGGCCGCCGGCCTCGGAGCGCTGCCCGCGTGCCCCGCCCTCGGGACGGCTGCGTGCGAGCTGCGGCGACGGTCCGTCCTCGGGAAGCGGCCGGCCGCCTCGCGGCGCGCGGCTGCGTGCCTCCTGGCGCGGATCCTGGCTGCGGGACTCCCCGCTCCGGTCGTCGCGAGGCTCTTCCTCGCGCTCTTCCCGGCGCGGCTCGTCCTCCTCGGTCTTGCGGAAGAGCGCGGCCAGCGGCCCCTCGCGCATGCTCGCCCGGTTACCGCTTGCCATTCGCCAGGACCTCCTCCGCTAGCTGACGGTAGGCGTACGCCGCCTTGCCGTCCGGGTCGTACTTCAGCACCGACATCCCCTTCACCGGAGCCTCCGCGAAGCGCACCGTCTTGTTGATCCGCGAGGCGAACACCCGGTTCCCGAAGTTCTCCTCGAGGATCTCGATCGCCTCCTTCGCGTGGACGGTCCGGTTGTCGACGAGCGTCGGGAGGATGCCCTCTATCTCGATCTCCGGGTTCAGCTCTTCTCGAACCATCGACAGCGTGTTCTGGAGCTGGATCAGCCCGCGCATGGACAGATACTCGCATTGCACGGGGACGATCACCTTGTGCGACGCCGTCAGGGCGTTGATCGTGAGCAGTCCCAGGCTGGGCGGGGTGTCGATGAAGATGAAGTCGTAGTCCTCGAGGACCGGAGCGAGCGCCTTCTTCAGAGATCGCTCGCGGCCGATCATCGTGGACATCGCGATCTCGGCGCCCGCCAGGTCGATCGAGGCACACGCCACGTCCACCTCGCGCTTGCGGATCACCTCCCGGATCGAGACGTGGTGGACCAGCACGTCGTACATCGAGACCTCGAGCGAGTCGGGGTCGATCCCCTGGCTCATGGTCAGGTTGCCCTGTGGGTCGAGGTCCACGCAGAGCACCCGGTGGCTGCGCTCCACGAAGGCGGCCGCGAGGTTGAGGGCGGTGGTCGTCTTGGCGACACCGCCCTTCTGGTTCGTGAAGGCGATGACCTTGGCCGTTGGCTCCATACGCAGTGCGTATTCGCACGTGCGTGGGCGATTCCTTCCGGGTTATCGGCTATGGGGCCCCGGCGTTCCAGAGCGCATCGGCCGCCCAGGCCCCGGTGATGACCGTGTCCGGGTCATGGCCGCCCTGCTGCGCGCGGCGGAGGGCGAGCAGCTGAAGGCGGACGGTGAGCGGAATCTGGGCCATCAGCTCGTCGCCGTCGGGGACAGGCTCCCCCCCGTCCGGTGCGGCGACGCCGCCACCTGATGCGGCCACCCCGCCGCCCGGCTGCGGCGTGTCCGGACCGACCCAGCCCACCGCGATCCCCTCCGCTTCGGCCGCCTCCGCCAGCTGCCGCAGCAGGCCGTCCTCGTCGCGGCCGACCAGCAGTAACCCGTCTCGTTCGCCTAGCGGCACGGCGGAGCCGTGCAGGAGGTACGCGGCGTCGTAGCCCTCGGCGAGCCGCCGGGCGGCCTCGCGCAGCTTGAGCGCGCCCTCGCGTGCCGTTACCGCGAAGGGTCCGGCGACGCCCGCGAGCACCAGCACGCGCTCGGGGTCGGGCAGGTCCTCCAGGCCCGGGTCGTCGAGCACCGCCTCGACCGCCGAAGCCGCGGTCACGATCGCCTCGGGCTCGAGCGCCTCGGCACCCAGCTCGCCCGCGATCAGGGCGAGCACGGCGAGGGCGCCGGTGTAGCTGCGCGTATAGGTCTGGGACTTCTCCCGCTCGCCGACTTCGATCGCCTCCGGCCAGCCCACTCCGGTAGCGGTGAGCGAGAGCAGCTCGGCGCCCAGGTTGAGCGCCCGCTCCCGGGCGGCGCGGGCGTGCGCGGTCTCGCCCGTGTGGGTGATGACGATCACGCCGTCGCCGGCCCGCAGCGGCGCGCGGTGAGCGAACTCCATCGACGAGGCGAAACGAGCGTCGATCCCGGCCCGCTCCATCATGGCGGCGCCAAGCTCCGCGGCGTGGAGGCTGGTGCCGGTGCCCACCAGCCAGAGCCGCTCGCCGGCGGTCAGCCGGTTCACGTGGGGCGGCAGCTCGAGCCCCGCGAGGCGCCGCAGCTCGTCCGGCTGGGCCCGGATGGCGCGCTCGAGCTCGGTCACCCGCGGCAGGCTAGGCCAGAATCGGTGGCCGTGCCCTCGTTGCTCGCAAGGGCGGCGGCACCACTCAGCCAGAACCCCTACCTGTGCCCTCGCTCGTCGCAAGGGCGGCGGCACCACTCAGCCAGAATCCCTAGCCGTGCCCTCCCTCCTCGACAGGCGCCTCGTCGTGGTGACCGGCAAGGGCGGCGTGGGCAAGACCACGGTCGCCGCCGCGCTCGGGCTGGTCGCCGCCCGCGCCGGCAAGCGCACCGTCATCTGCGAGGTGGCCGAGCAGGAGCGCCTCTCGGACCTGTTCGGCGTGGACGGCGCGGGCCACGAGGAGCGCGAGCTGGCGCCCAACCTCCACACGGTGTCGGTCGACCCGGACCTCGCCAAGGAGGAGTGGCTGCGCTACCAGCTCAAGTCGGGCACGCTGGCCGGGGTGCTAGGCGGATCGAGCGTCTTCCGCTACCTCAGCGCCGCCGCGCCCGGGCTGTCCGAGCTCGTCACGATGGGCAAGGTCTGGGACCTCGCGCAGCTCGAGCGGCGCACGGGCGGATCGGTGTTCGACCTGGCGATCGTGGACGCACCGGCCACCGGCCACGGGGTGGCGATGCTACGGGCGCCGTCCACCTACGCGAGCGTCGCGCGGGTGGGTCCGATCCGGCGCCAGGCGCTCCAGATCGACGCCTTCCTGCGCGACCGGGCACGCACCGGCGTGATGGTCGTGGCCGCGCCCGAGGAGATGCCGGTGAACGAGACGCTCGACCTCGAGGAGCGGCTCCGCGACGAGATGGAGATGGCGATCGACCTCGCCGTGGTGAACGCGGTCTACCCGGAGAGGTTCACGCGCGCGGAGGCGGAGCGGTTACGCGAGGCGGTCCGCGCGAGTGGGGATGGCGCGAGCGCATCCGCGCAGCCGGCCGGCGGCAGGGCCTCGGCGCGCCCGG